>CAYLXI010000011.1:0-23363 GCA_964387695.1 uncultured Piscirickettsiaceae bacterium | reverse complement strand
CGTTTGCCCTGTTGCTGTGATGAGAAAGTTACTTGTGATTTCCTATGGCGTGCTAAAATCTGAAAAACCGTTTGATGTGAATTATGTAAAATAGCAAAAAATTACTTGATTTTTAAGACAGTATCTTTTTCAGCTCGGTAATAGCTCACGACAATTTCCTTTTGATGGAAAATTAACCATTCTAGTCGAGTGGTCTTTTTTCTCACTTTAAAAACTGCGATAGTGATGAGAATTCAAGAATTCAAGAATTCAAGAATTCATTAATGAGCAATGCCTTAATGCTATAATTAACGAAATTGTCATTAGGTTGCTTTTATGTATATTAGGGTTTTCATACCAATATTGTTTTTATTTGTTGTTGGTTGTTCTTCGACAGAAAATACTAAACATGGTGTTTTAGCTCCAGAAATTTATTCTAAATTTGAGCTTCAGGGGCATATAGAAGAATCTAATATCCGCTTTCCTAAAAACATAGAAACCCCTGTTCCTAAAACATCCTCCCCTCAATCAACAAATATTAAGCCAAAAATAGAGTTGCCTGAGCTTTTATATAGTGTATCTGCTGTAAATGTTCCTGTATCTGAAATTTTATATGAGCTTGCAGTCAGTTCAGGGAAGGGGTTGAGTTTGCATAGTGATGTTGTAGGTAAAATAACGATTAATGCGATTAATCAACCTTTGAGTAATATTTTAACAAGCTTGGTAGATCAGGTTTCTGCCCATTATATTATTTCTAAGTATCAAATAACGGTTAAACCAATCTCTCCCTATTGGGAAATTTATCAAGTTAATTATGTTAATTTAAAAAAGAAAAGCACGGATTCAATTGTTTTAAATATGTCTATAGGAGGGGATGAAGTTTCTAGATCAGAGTCAACTGGATCTAAAGTAGAAATGGTTTCTGAACATGATTTTTGGGGGTCTTTAGAAAAAAGCTTGTCGGCAATGTCTTTTGTTGAAAGAAGAGAAGTGACTGAAAATAATAAGGAGGCAGGGGATTCATTTCAGTCATTAGTCGTGAATAAAGAAGCGGGCCTTGTTTCTGTATATACAACTTCTAATAAACATTTACTGATTGAAAATTATTTGTCTGAAGTAATTAAAAGAAGTAGTAAGCAGGTTCTTATTGAAGCAACAGTCGTCGAGGTTGAATTATTTGATGAGTATCAAGCTGGGATAAATTGGCAAGCAGTTAGTGGAGATATTACAGTTTTTCAAAATGTAATTGGTGCGAGCTTATCTGCTCCGCCTAATTTTAATATTAATATTTCTGAGGGGTTTAATTTGAGGGCTTTACAAAGATTTGGGGATACTAAGGTACTTTCCAGTCCAAGAATTATGGCTATTAATAATCAAACAGCTCTTTTAAAAGTGGTTAATAATGAGGTCTATTTTACTGCAGAGGTTACTAGAGAGTCATCTAAAGAGGGTGCTTCCCCGGTGACAACTTTTGAAACGACGGTTCATACTGTACCTGTTGGTTTTGTAATGAGTTTAACCCCTTTCATAACAGAAAATAAAAAAGTTTTGCTTAGTATTCGTCCCACACTTTCCCGAGTTGTTGAATACAAGCTTGATCCCAATCCTATCTTGAAGGAGGAGGGAATAGAAAGTCGTATTCCCGTTATTCAAGAGAGAGAAATGTCTACAGTGTTAATCTTGCGAAACAGGCAAACTGCAGTTATAGGAGGATTGATTCAAGATACTCACTCTAATATTCGAGAAGGCATTCCTGGTCTTAGTATGATTCCTATTATTGGAGATTTATTTACCTATAGAGAAGATAGAGCTAAAAAAAGTGAGCTGGTTATTTTTATTAGGCCGATTATTATTGAGAATCCAGACATTAATCATGGTGATTTAATAAGTTTACAGCCCTTCTTGAAAACGAACTCTATGAGTGTAGGAAAGTAGCAATGGTGTTGAGCTTTCCAAACAAAACAGGCTTGATCTTGAGGTCTAGGTAAAAATAAGTGTTTTTATGATTTTAGTAGACTGAAAGATGAGGATAAACAATTACGAAGTGTTAAATTTTATCTTTTTGCCTTAGAAAGTTTTTTCTTTAGAGGTAATAAAATGAACAAAAAATCAATTCTTTTAGGTGAGTTACTTATAGAGAAGGGTTATATTTCTTCTGATCAATTACGAATAGCACTTGTTGAGCAAAAGAAGACCGGTAAAAAGCTAGGAGAAACTCTTTCATTATTAGGGTTTTTGTCTGGAGAGCAGATAATTGAAGTCGTTGGTCATTCAATAGGTCATGGTTCAATGAGCTTAAGCGGGGTTGTTCCTGATATAGATACTCTTTGCTTAATAACAGAAATATTTGCAAGAAATAATCTTATTATGCCCATTAGTTTAGAGGGCAATGGCTTGAAACTCGCTATGGTTAATCCAGATGATATTATCTTAATTGACAAGGTAGAAAGATACCTCAATAGAAAAATTAAAATTATTCCCGTTTTAGTTACAGCTAAAGAAATTCAAGAAGCTATTGATTGTTATTATGGCTATGAACTTTCTATTGATGGCATAATTAATGAATTAGAAGCCGGTCAAGTAGATAATTATTCATTATCATTACAAGATGAGTATTCCCATCCCATGGTGCGCTTAGTTGATAGTATTTTAACAGATTCTGTTAGGCGTGGTGCCTCAGACATTCATTTTGAGCCAGAAGAAAGTTATATTCGTATTCGTTATAGAATTGATGGAGTATTACAAGAAATAAGGTTACTTCATAAATCTCTTTGGTCTAGTCTGGTTGTTAGGCTTAAAGTGATAAGTAAACTAGACTTAACGGAGCAATTCTTACCTCAAGATGGCGGCATGTCATTAACTGTTCTTGGTCGCAGTATCGATTTTCGTACCTCTTCTTTACCAGGAAGGAATGGAGAAAATTTTGTTTTACGGGTTTTAGACAGAGACAAGGGGGTTGTTCCCTTAGAAAGCTTAGGTTTTGACTCCACTAGTTTTAGAGAATTAAAGCAAATGATGGCAAGACCTAATGGTATTTTGTTTATTACAGGTCCTACAGGTTCAGGAAAAACGACAACCTTGTACTCTATGCTAAATGAGCTCAACAAGATGAGCGTGAATATTATAACTTTAGAGGATCCTGTTGAATATCCGATGCCGTTGATAAGGCAAACAGAAATTAATGAGGTAGCTGGATTAACATTTGCGACGGGGATAAGGTCTTTATTACGCCAAGATCCAGATATTATTCTTATCGGAGAGATCCGAGATGGAGAAACGGCTGAAATGGCATTAAGAGCAGCCATGACAGGTCATCAGGTTTTTACAACTCTCCACGCTAATTCAGCGGTTGGAGCCATTCCTCGTTTGTTAGATATTGGCGTATCTCGCTCAATATTATCAGGAAATATTATTGGTATCGTTTCTCAAAGATTAGTAAGAAAGCTATGTCCAGAGTGCAAAAAACCTTACGCCCCGAAAGATTTTGAAAAAAAGCTACTTGGATTATCTTCAGAATCAACACTGGTTCTTTATAAATCCTGTGGATGTGGTGCTTGTCATCAACAAGGTTATAAGGGGCGTTTAGCTATTTTAGAAGCTCTAAAATTTTCTGAAAAATTAGATGCTTTGCTATTAGATGGAAGCTCTCAAATTCAAATATTAGAAGTAGCACTTGAACAAGGTTTTTCTACCATGGTGCATAGCGGTTTAAGAAGGGTTAAATCTGGAGAAACAACTTTAGATGAAATTGGCAGAGTAGTAGATTTGACGGAACTGATGTAATGATCCATTATAAATATAAGGGTATTACACAACAAGGTAAGCGTGTGCGTGGAGTTTTACAGGCAGAAAATGAATGTGATTTAGAAAAGCGACTATTGGCAGCAGAAGTTGACTTGCTTTCTTATAAGGTTAAAGGAAGTACTTTATTTTCTTTAACGCAAAAAAGAATTTCTAAACGAGATGTTATTGTCGTTACCTCGCAAATAAGGCAGCTTTTAAGAGCGGGCATTAGCTTAATGGAAATTATGGGTGACTTAAAAGTAACTTTTGAGTCAGAAGTGGTTCGAGGTATTTTAGCTGATGTTTATGAGTCAATGGAGAGCGGAGATACTTTTTCTGAATCATTAAAACCCTATCAAAGAGAATTTGGAAAAGTTTATATTTCTCTAATTGCTGTAGGAGAAAGGACGGGTCAGCTTGAAATGGTATTAAAGCGTTTAGAGGATGGAATGAAGTGGGAAGAATCTTTGTCCGCTAAGGCTAAAAAAGTTATGGTTTATCCTGCAATTGTTACAACGGTAGTATTGGCAGTGGTTGTATTATTAATGGTATTTGTGGTGCCAGAACTTTTAAATTTTATTACAGAAATGGACGGTGAATTGGGATTTGCGACGATAGCTTTAATTGCAGTGTCTGGCTTTATTCAAGAAAATCTTCTGGCTTTATTTGTTTTTCCTTTTGGGGTGATATTTATAGTCAAATGGCAGCTTAAAAGATCGGTAAGATTTCGTTTATGGTTTGATAAAAAACTGTTTAAAATTAAAGTTTTTGGTCCCATTTTATACAATTTAAAAATAGCTAAATTTACTAATTCGTTGGCGGTTATGTTTGCAGCAGGAATCGGATTTATAGAAAGTATGAATCAATCTTCAGCGGTAGTTGGAAACACTTATGTTGAAAACAACATTAAAAAAGCTATGTTACTCATTGAGGAAGGAGCAAGTATTTATGAGGCTTTTTCCCAAGCTAAAGTTTTACCTCCAATGGGAAATAGAATGATTAAAGTTGGAGAAATAAGTGGAAAAATGGACGAAGCACTTATTGAAATAAGTGAATATTATGACAATGAGGCAAAAGAATCTATTGAAAGAATAGAGCCAGCAATAGAACCTCTTTTGACGGTGGTTATGGGCCTAGTTGTCGCGTGGATCATGATAGCTGTTTTAGGTCCCATTTACGACACTGTTTCTAAAGTTTAATTAATATGGATATGGTGTTTTTTTTAAATGAGGCAGGAATTACAGTTGTAAGTAAAACTGCGTCAGCAATAGAAAGTGTTGAAGAATATTTTTCGTGGGATGATAAGACTAAATTTTCTAATTTTTTAACGGGAGTTCCTTATCACTTTGTTTCAGCAGTGGTGTTGGACTTTGCTGATGAGCATACGGAGTACAAATGGGTTGCTAGGTTAATGCCTTGGGAAAAAGCACAGCAAGAATCTATATTAAGTCAAAAAACACAAGGCTTGCTTGTTAATATTACGAGGTTAAAAAATACAAAATCTAATAAAAAAGGAAGGTCAGAAGAAGAAATTAAGATAACTTATTTGCCTAAATCAGAAGAATTGAATTATTTTATTAATGAAATTAATAAAGCTAATTTAATAATGCCTTTTATGTATTCCAGTGTCTTTTTTATAGGTCATATCTTTCATAAAAAACTAAAAAAACAACTTTGTTTGAATTATGAGAAATTAAACTCCCCTATTTTGCTAGTAGTGAAAGAGGTTAAAAAAACTTTTAGGCAAGTTTTTATTGTTAGGGGGCAAATTAAATTTACGCGCTTAATTTACATAGATTCAGAGGTTAAAGAAGGGGATATTGCTTATAGAATCCTTAAAGAAACGCAGTTATTTATTAAGCATATTTATAACCAAAAAGTTATTCCTTATAACGAGTTGATTGGTCTTGTATATATAAGTGACGATAAGAACATGAAAGAAGATTTTCTTGGCTTATATAAAAAAACATTGTTTTCAACAGGAGAAGTTAAGCAGGACATCGTTTTAGAAACCCTTGATTTTAATAGTATAGCTTGTTCTGGAAAACGATTTTATCCCATTATGCTGTTTAAAAATGTCATCTTAAGCCATTTATTTACTCAACCACCCATAACATTTTATAAAAACTTTATTACCAGCCGATCTAACAACATAATTAAGGGTAAAAAAAGTTTATTATTTGCAAGTGTATTAGCATCTTGTAGTGGACTGTTTTTAATAGGATTACTATGGGTAGATAGTATTGTTCTTGAAGAACATAATGCTAGATTGCAACATGATATTGTTCAACTATCGAATGACAAAAAGTTGATACAAAAAGACTTAAATTTAAAATATGATGCGGAAGACATTCAAGAAATAGCCTTATTCTCAAAGGCGTTAGCTCAAGAAAACTCTCGTAATTCTTTAAAATTTAACATTAAGTTTTTTGAGGGGATATTGACCAATAATAATAACATTCAACTCAAGGAATTAAAGTGGGAGGTAGGCAATCATTTTAATTTCCAAGTAACTAAAGTTATTTTATCGGGAACGGTGTTTCCATTTGAAGGGTCTTATTCCCAGCCAATAGCGTGGATTAATAGCTTTGTTGAAGAGATTAAATTATTACCAAATGTGTTAAATGTAAATTTAATTGAAGGCCCTGTTGATAAAAAATTGACAACATCAATCGTCGTAGAATCTCCAGCCAAAAGTAAAAAAACATTGCCATTTAAAATCAGGCTTGAGATAAGGAATATTGACAGTGCCAAATAATGTTTTTTTTAAAAACTTTATTGTTATCCCTTCTGGAGTATTGCTTTTGATAATACTCGTTTCAGTTGGATTAAGTTATTTGTTGTTTGATATGAAGAGAGAATTAAAAAAAGAAAATGTTCAATTGCAGTCCTCAGCTAAAGACTTGATACAAAAAGTGCAGTTTTTACGAAGACAGCAAGCTCTTTATCATCTCTATGGTAAGGAATACGAAGATTATATTAAAGAAAAAAAGATGGTAAAAGGAATAGATAAAGTAAAGTGGATAGATGAATTATTTAAAATTAAACAAAAACTGGTTGCAGTCCCTTTTGTCATTCAGTTTGAGCCAGAAAGAAAAATAGATAAAAGTTTTTTTTCATTTTATCCACTTACAAGAGATATTTTTTACTATACTAGAATGAACTTAGACGCTAGCTTGCAAACTGATTATGATTTAATTATTTTAAATGAAATGGTGGCAAAAAACATTTCTCCTTTGTTTCTTTTAGAGTCTTGTCAAATAGGTATGTATAAAATAACATTTAATAATTTAGCATTTAATCCTGAAAAAGGAAATGTTAATGTTAGGTGTTCGTTTCTTGTTTTTCAGGCCAAACCGAGGCTACTTGAAGATGGTTAGAGCACGAATAGAAAGCAATGTTAGATTTACCTGGTTAAGCTTGCTTGCCATCTTGTATGTTTCCTCTGTGCAAGTAGGGCAGGTAAGAGCATCTGAGAAAGAAAAATTATTTATGAATGAAAAAGATAGATATACCATTCATGCAGCAAGGCAAGTCTTTTTGAAAAAGGCAAGCCCTGAAATACCAAAGCAGCAAGCTAAAAAAACTCCGTACAAGTCTAAATTACCATATAAGATTATGGTTTCTAGCATTATTATTACACCAGATAACCGCAAAATTATTCGCGTAAATAATGCATATCAGCAAATAAATTTAAACAGCACCACAATAGATTTTCATAAAACAACTTTAAATTCAGTTGTGTATAAAATAGATAATAAACCTGTTGTTATTCCTGTTGGTAAAACCTTCTTTCCCCATAAACATAAATTAGTGAGTAACAATGCTGTTGAAAAGTTAGAACAATATAAAGTTTTAAAGTAAATCCAAATACCTACTTAGAAAACTAGCATATAGTACCAGTCCTTGCCCGCTATGCATTCACAAAAAATGCCCACTTAATCTACGGCTAACGCCTAGTGAAGCAATTGTTCTTTTGCAAACACCTAGCGAACAATCTCTAGCACTCTATATCCGTTTATAAGCAGGGGTTTGGGATAAAAAGTATCTTTGGAGGATAGTAAAGTTTATGGTTATAGAAGCATATATTGTTTTTTTATTAAGTTTATCAGCGGTATTACTTTTAGTTTGGGCAATGCTTCTTTATAAAAAATTGTCGGTAAAAGAGATTGAGCTTAATCAAAAAAAAGAACAGTTAAAAATTTTATCTGAACTACAAGATAAATTTAATGACTCTCAAAGTGATGTTAACAGTCTTTCTACACAATTAGCCGTTTTGAACTCTCAGCTTAAACAGGAAAAAGAACTTCATAATCAAAATGTAAGCTCTATAGAATCTGTTAATATTCAGTTAGTTGAGTCTCAGAAAGAATTAAAGTCTTGTCATGTTGACCTAGTTGCACTACGGGTAAGTCAAGAAAAAGAACAGGAGGTACATAAAGAAAAGCTAGCCTTGCTAGAAGCCACAAAGCAACAGTTTTCTAATGAGCTTAAACTACTAGCTAATCAGATTCTTGACAGCAAGCAACTTCATATGTCAAAGCATAGTAAAGAGTTAATTGGCGGCTTAATACAGCCCATGAAGATAGCATTAGAAGGCTTTAAAAATCGTGTAGAAACCGTGCATAAAGAAGACCTTGAAGGGCGATCCTCCCTTGTTCAGCAGTTAAAACAATTGCAAGAGCTTAACCATCAAATGTCAGATGAAACCAAAAATTTAACAAAAGCCCTTAAAGGCGATTCAAAGTTACAAGGAAACTGGGGAGAATTAATTCTTGAAAAGCTTTTAGAATCTTCTGGCTTAAGAGAGGGTATAGAGTTTGCAAGAGAAAAACATTTAACAGATGAACAAGGTAAGCGCTATCGCCCTGATGTTATTTTAAATTTACCAGATTCTAAACACATTATTATTGACTCCAAAGTATCTCTTAAGCATTATGAGAAAGCAATTAACGCTAGTGATGAAGATAACAAATCAATAGCCATTAAAAGGCATTTAAATAGCCTTAGTCGTCATATTCAAAGCTTATCAGAGAAGGGTTATGAACATTTAGAAGGAATTAATGCACCTGATTTTGTACTCATGTTTATTCCTGTTGAAGGAGCCTATCTTTTAGCCATTGAATCAGATCCCTCTGTTTTTGAAACGGCATTTCAAAAAAAAGTGGCCGTTGTCACACCCACAACACTGTTTACCACCCTTAAGACAATTGAGCAGTTGTGGCGTTATGAACGCCAATCTAAACATACAGTCGCTTTAATTAAACGAGCAGCTGATGTACATGACAAGTTTGTAGGTTTTGTGGAAAGCTTTGAGAAAGTTGGTAAGCAGCTTAGTACAGCGATGGGAAGTTATGAGCAAGCAAAAAAACAAATGATGTCAGGCAATGGAAATTTGGTTCGTCAAGCAGAAATGTTGAAGGAGCTTGCAGGGAAAACTAAAAAAGAAATTCCTAAGCATTTATTAGAAGAGTCTGAAGGAGAAAAAATAGAAAGTAATTGAGATTGTTGAGTCGTTAATTATACTTCTCCATAATCACCTTAAGCCTTTTTAGGAGGCTAGATCCCCAGCTTTCTTCCTCTCAGTAAGGGTTTTATTGTACACAGGAATCAAGGTAGCCAGTTTATATTGGATAGTTATTGAGTTTGTAAATGATTTACAGGCTCAAAATTTGTTCTTTTCAATCTTTGTCTTATTCAGAGCTTTCGCTGTATATGACGCAATTACGATCATTTTCCCAAACGGTTAAGCTGTGCATAGTAACTAAATCTGTTTGTATTTTAGCTTGAATTTTTTGGAACAGGTACATGGCAATATTTTCAGCTGTGGGATTGACCTCTTTAAAGTAAGGGTGGTCGTTTAGAAAGCTATGGTCAAGTTCAGCAATGACTTCTTTAGCATGTTTTTTAATGGCTTTAAAGTCAACGACCATGCCAATATTATTTAGCTTTGTGCCTTGTACTTGCACTTCAATTTTCCAGTTGTGTCCATGCAGTTTTGCACAGTCTCCAGGGTATCCTCTTAATCTATGAGCGGAAGCGAAATCTAGCAGGGTTTTAAGTACAAATTTTTTATTCATGCAGTTTTAAAGCTCTTTAGTGGTCTCTTTGAGAAATATATTGGATAAGTTGCATTAAGAAAGGAGTTTCTATGTTTAGTTCCTTTAACTCTTGCAAGCTTGATGCAATTAACTCATCTCTGTAAATTTTAGCATTTTTTAGTCCCATTAGTTTGGGATAAGTGGATTTACTAGAGCTCTCGTCACTGCCTTGAGGTTTTCCTAGTTGTTCTGTCGTGCTTTCAATGTCAAGGATATCATCATGAACTTGAAAAGCCAGCCCTATTTTTTCACCTAAATTTACCAGGCCTGGTAAAAATACTATTGAATTTTTAGCGTTTAATGCTCCTAAAAGTAAAGATGCTTGAATTAATTTACCCGTTTTAAGTTGGTGCATTTGTTCTAGTGTATCAGCACATGGTAAAAATCCTTGGGACTCAATATCAATCATTTGACCCGCAATCATACCCTGAGCACCAGATGCTTGGGTAAGTATTTTAAGAGCTTGTAGCTTTTCTTGATCAGACAGATTTATAGAGTCAACTATTATTTCAAAAGCATAGGTTTGTTGAGCATCGCCGACAAGAATGGCAGTAGCTTCATTAAACTTAATATGACAAGTGGGATGACCACGGCGTAAGTCATCATCATCCATTGCAGGTAAATCGTCATGAACTAGAGAGTAGCTATGAATCAATTCAATACTCGCAGCTAGGCAATCTACTTTTTTAAGAGGGATATTTAAAGCATCGGCAATCGCGTAAACTAATGCAGGACGCAGTCTTTTGCCATTGTTTAGTGTTGCGTATCTAATGGCTTTTAACAGACTTGGAGGGCATTGGGTTTGAGTCTTTAAAAAAGAGTCTAATCTTTTATTTACTCGTTCTTGATAAAGTTTAAGTTGTTGTTTCACTTGGGTCCACATAAGATCTAGAAGTTTTTTCCTTGGATTTACTAAAGATCTTTATCGTTTTATAAAAAATTATAATTGGCTAGCATGTTTAGTTAAATAGTCTGCAACGCCTTTAGGGGTGTCTTTCATGCCTTCATCGCCTTTGTTCCATCCAGCAGGACAAACTTCACCATGCTGATTATGAAATTGTAATGCCTCTACCATGCGAATCATTTCATCAACATTACGGCCAAGAGGAAGGTCGTTAACTACTTGGTGGCGAACAATTCCGTTGTTATCTATTAAAAATGAAGCTCGTAGGGCAACATTATCTGGGTGACAAATGCCGTAAGCCTCCATTATTGATCCGCCGACATCTGCGATAAGCGGGAAGTCAACAGAGCCTAAACCGCCATCGTTGATATGGGTATTACGCCATGCGTTGTGAGTGAACTGAGAGTCTATAGAAATACCGACAACTTCAACCCCTAATTCTTTAAATTTATCCATTCGGTGATTAAATGCTAAAATTTCAGAAGGACATACAAAGGTAAAGTCTAAAGGATAGAAGAATATGACGGCATATTTGTTTTTAATATAGCTGTTAAGATTAAAGCTATTAACTATGTTTCCATCTGGCTGCACGGCAGCGGCAGTAAAATCAGGTGCTTTTTTTGTAACTAATACGGACATTTTATTTTCCTTTGGTTGAGTTTATTTATCTACAGAGAGAGTCCCCTAAATGGGGATTTAGATTCTATAGGCGGATTTGAATTGTATATTAAAATGGAAGATTATTTTATGAATTTTTAATGTTTTTAATTTACAGGTCGATATAATAAATAATGGTAATCAGGCTTTGGTATTCGTTAAGAAATATAAAGCTTGACCAGATTTTGTTAAAAACTTGGCAATGTCTCAGGACGAGATATGTTTTTTGCTTTACATGTTTATACAATAAAATATATTATATTTAACTCAAGTCCTTACTTAGAAAACAGGCATATAGTACGATCCCTTGCCCACTATGCATTTACAAAGAATGCCCGCTTAACCTTTAAGGGTGAAGCTAATTTTTTATAAACGCCTAACGAGCAAGCTCTAGCACTCTATATCCTGTTTCTAAGTAGAGATTTGGGTTTAACATAACTAAATGAATGGTGATGAAAATGTTTGTTGTTTATTCCCCTGGTGTTCAGAACAAATTAGGTATGTCTCGTGTTGTTCCTAATTTGCGAGTTGATCCATCGAAAGCTGTTAGTGCGCCAGATAAGGCTAATCTTGACCGGTTTAAGATGGATGATGAAGAGTTTGTTCTTGTTGATAGAGGCAAGCAGGCTGAAACAATTGATCAGCAACCTGTTAATCCAGCGATTAAACAGTATGAGTCTACGATGTCACCTTATCAAGGTAAGAATCTTGTTGTTAAGGCACATGAAATTATGAGTGATAGAGTTTTAACTATTACGGCCGATATGTCTATTTATTCTGCTTGGAGTATAATGAAAGAAAAAAATATTCGGCACTTACCTGTGCTGGATAATGGGCTGCTTATAGGTTTGTGTTCTAGCACTTCTATTATGTGCCGTAGCATTATATCCAAAGACGGTCATTTAGAGGATATAAGAGGGGAAACAGTTAAGGACGTGATGGATAAAGAAGTGATTGCTTCGTATGCTCATGTAGATATTAGAAAGATTGCTGCTATCATGAGTGAACACCGTTTAGGCTGTGTACCAATTATGTCTGAAGTTGAACAATTAGTCGGCATCGTTACCTTGTCCGATATTGTCAAAAGGCTAGCAGAAGAGCCTCCAATAAAGCTTTATGTTTAACTTCAGCCTAATAAACTAAGGTTGTTTTACACGGGTAAAACGAGCTGATATTTTCACTGCATTTCGTTGCAATATCTAGCTATTACGCCTCATTTCAGCACAAATAGCGACATTTCTTCACAGTCTAGCTCTAGCCTTAGTTGCTAAGATATTCCTTAACCAGAGAGTTTTTAACCATCTTTATTAATTATAGAGATGATCTCATTTAATACAATGTCGTGTTTTTCATTATCAACTTGACAAGTTCCTGCTGCCATGTGACCTCCGCCATTATATTGTAAACAGATATCACCTACATTACTGTTTGATCCTCTATCTAATATCGATTTTCCTATAGCAAAAACAGTGTTCTGTTTTTTTAACCCCCACAAAACATGAATTGAAATATTGGTTTCTGGGAAGAGGGCATAAATCATAAAGCGATTTGTCGGATGAATAATATCCTCATTCCTTAAATCTAAAACGGCAAGATTGTTATGAATTGTTGTACAGCGCTTTATTTGTTCTTTTGCCAGTTTTTCATGTTCAAAATAAAGGTCAACCCGTTCTTTTACATCAGGTAACGCTAGAATTTCTTCAATACTATGATTTTTACAGTAATCAATTAGCTTCATCATAAGATGATAATTAGAGATTTTAAACTCCCTAAAGCGTCCTAATCCAGTTCTAGCATCCATTAAGTAGTTAAGAAGTGGCCAGTCAGTTGGGTTTAAAATTTCTTCGCGACTAAATTGGGCTGCATCCCCTTTATCTACAGCATCCATTAGGTCATGGGATATTTTAGGGAAGGTCTCTTTGCCCCCATAATAATCATAAACAACGCGTGCGGCAGAGGGTGCATTAGGGTCTATAATATGGTTTTCTGTTTTTTCATTACGAACACTTTCACTTAAGTGATGATCAAATGCAAGGTGGCAATTAGGTACATAGGGCAAGTTTGTTGTGATGTCATTTTTGGTAATTTCAACTTTTTGATCCTGCATATCTTTTGGGTGAACAAATAAAATGTCATCAATCAAATCCAGGTCTTTTAGTAAAACGGCACAAACTAATCCATCAAAGTCACTTCTGGTAATCAGTCTAAATTTTTGATCTGTCATGTTGTTTTTCCTTTAAGTTCTTTCTTGATAAAATTATTTTTATTGATATTTTGCTACATTTATAGGCTCTTTGTCCTGTATAAACTAATACCCAAATACCTACTTAGAAAACTGGCACATAACATCAGCTAATTAGGAGTTTACAAAAAATTACCGCCTGACCTACCGCCTAGAAAGAAATTGTTATTTTGCAACCACCTATCGAACAAGCTATAGCACTTTATATCCAGTTTCTAAGTAGGGATTTGGGTAATATTAGTTTTTAAGTTTGACGCTTTCTTTATTTGGTACTTGATATTTTAGGGTTGCCGCCCTGCGTCAGCAATTTTGGGTTTAAATACTGCTTTAAAGTGGTTTCATCTAAATCAGTCATTTCTTTCGCAATACTTAACACGGATCTGCCCGTTTTATAAGATTCTTTTGCAATGGCAGCACCTTTTTCATACCCCACAATTGTATTAAGTGCCGTGACTAGAATAGGGTTCATTTCTAAAGTTTGTTGAATATTATCATGATTAACCGTAAAGTTTTGAATGGCTTGTTCAGCCAGCTGAGTTGAAGCATTAGCTGCTATCTCAAGGCTTTGCAATAAGTTAGCGGCAATCATGGGAAGCATGACATTTAACTGAAAATTACCTGATTGTCCTCCTATTGTGATAGAGCTATGATTGCCCATTATTTGGGCAGCAACCATGCAGACTGATTCTGGGATAACAGGATTTACTTTACCAGGCATGATTGAGCTGCCAGGCTGTAGAGCTTGTAGTTTAATTTCACCTAAACCAGCTAGAGGACCTGAATTCATCCAGCGTAAATCATTGGCTATTTTCATCAAGCTGGTTGCTAAAACATTAAGCTGTCCGCTTAGTTCTACCGCACTGTCTTGTGAGCTTAAACCTACATAAAAGTTTTCCATAGGTTTAAACTCAATAGCGATGGTTTTTGAGAGATTTTCACACACTAGGTTTGCAAACTGGGGGGCTGCATTGATACCTGTTCCAACAGCTGTTCCCCCTTGTGGTAAGCGGTGAAGTCTTTTTTGGCTATCTTTTAATCGCTCTATATTATCTTGAATTTGGCAACGCCAACCAGAAAGTTCCTGGCGCATTTTAATGGGTGTTGCATCCATTAAATGAGTTCTGCCAGTTTTTACAGTGTCTCCAAGATCTTGTTCTTTATTTTGTATGATATTTACAAGGTTTATTAGAGCAGGTAAAAGTTGTTTTTCTAAGGCAATGGCAGCAGCAACATGAATAGCGGTCGGAATCACATCGTTTGAGCTTTGGCTCATGTTTACATCATCATTAGGGTGAACGTCTTCGCCTGTTAATTGTTTAGCAAGAGATGAAATGACCTCATTTACATTCATATTGGAACTGGTTCCAGAACCAGTTTGAAAAATATCAACAGGAAAATGTTCTAAATAGTTGCCCTGAATAATTTCTTTAGCCGCTCTTTGAATAGCCGTTGCCTTGGTTTTAGGCAATAATTTTAGCTCTAAATTAGCATGAGAACATGCAGATTTTACATAGCCCAAGGCCTGAATAAAGCTTTTTGGTAAGGGAGAGTTACTGATAGGGAAGTTGTTAATGGCTCGTTGAGTTTGAGCACCATAAAGGGCATTTTGTGGAATGTTTAGGTTGCCCATGCTGTCTTTAACGATACGAAATTTTTGGTTTGGCATAAACGATTATCTTAAGGAGATATTATATATTCTAATAAAAGATATTTTAACTTAAATGATAGAGTTCTGCACGATATGATTCTCGAGCAAGAAGAGTGAAACCAGAATGCCCAAGTCTCTAAAGTGTCTTTACTAAGAGCTTGGGCGATATGATTTTAGCTATGCTTTTTAACAAGGTCGATAATATATTGATGAACATCTTTTTTCATTAAAGTATCAATAGATATAAAATTATATTTAAAGTTATTTTCTTTTACGATAGGGTTAACTTGACCGCCAGATAAAGTAGAGCTAAGTCCTATTCTTACTAACTCTTTTTGTAAATCAGGGTCTTTAGTAATATAGTTAAACAAAGCCAGTTCAGCTTGGCTAGGATTGCTTCGTACGGCAACAGTATAAGGGAATGCAAAAGCTCCTTCGGTAGGCCAAATGACACCTAGTTTTCCGTCAGCAATAGCTTTAAGAGTCTCTTCACTTGTTATAACTCCAGCCCCAACTTTAAACTTGCCTTCGATAATAGCTTTAGCAATACCTCCAGCTTTTAAGGGTTTAATGGCTTTTTTATCTGATTTATCTGTAACGAGGTTAGGCATTTTAGCGTTAATGATAAGGGTTTCAAAGTTGTCTTTTCCTAAAGTGTGGTACAAAGAAGATAAAGCTCTTACTGCATAACACCCTCTTCCTGGAAGGGCAACTTGTTCAGAAAATTTAGCTAAATCGTGCCAGCTTTTAGGTGCTTCTTGTTTGTTTATGAGTTTAGGATTATAAAGAATGACCATTGTTTCTACAAAAGGATAGTGAAGATGTCCTCTTGGATCATTGAAATGACGGAATACGGGCTTAAGATCTAGGTGATTAAGTTTTGAACTCAGTAATTGTCTGCTATTGTCTAAGTGTTCAAAAATATCTCTTCCTGGTGGGAGTTCACCTGTACGACCATATGACATGACAACACTGTGGTTTAATTTGTTTTCTTTAATGCTAGAAAGAAGGTCTTTAGAAAATCCTCCACTTCTTTTCATATAGCTAGTGATTGTGTAACCTGTTTTAGCAGGAAAGTCTTTATTAATAAAGTTTTTAGTATCTTTTCTTAAGGGGCCAGGAAAGTGCACTAAAAGAGAGGTATCTGTATTAGCAACGCTCTGATTTTTTTCTGCTTCATGTCCCATGGCAAAGGAGCTGGTAGCAAATGCTAAAAGTCCAGCGGATATTCCTAGGGTGGTAAGTATTTTTAATTTTTTAAACATTTCTTGAATTCCTTTTGATTAAATATTTACAAGTGCCCAGATAACAATGGTGTAAATTATGTGTTCAATTTTTAAGCGAGAATCAAAGTGAGGGCTAATCACAAGTGATATTCATTGCTAAATGCTAATGATACTCTTTTTTTTGTATTTCTGTAGGTGTTTTCATTCTTTTTAAACAGTTTTGCTTAGTAACTTTGTGGATAACAAAGGGCAAAGATAATGAAGTGTTTGTAATTTAAAGAAAAAGTTTTATTGATTAAAAAAAGAGCAGAGTTAAGGTCTGTATTGATGATTGTCGTTGTGCTGAAAATATAACAACATGATATTTAAAGTTTTTAAGGCTTATATTCCTTTGTAGATTGTTTTTTATCCGTTGTTTGATTTGACTCACTTATTTATTACAACCCACATCCCTGTTTAGAGAGTGGATATAGTGGGCAAGGGGTGGTGCTATATGCCAACTTTCTAAACAGGGATGCGGGTACATAGAGAGCAGCAGGTGGTATTCTAGTTATTTAGGTTAATGATGTTTTTTGTTGATCACTGGGCTGACCTTAATTATATTTAGAGTAAGCTGCTTGGAGGGTATTTTGTAATAAAGTGGCAATAGTCATAGGGCCAACGCCTCCGGGTACTGGAGTAATCCAGCTGGCTTTTTCTTTTGCCGTATCATACTCAACATCGCCCACTAAGCTCCCGTCTTTAAGGCGATTAATTCCTACATCAATAACAATTGCTCCAAGTTTTATCCAGCTTCCCTTAACCATCTGTGGAATGCCAACCCCAACGACGACTATATCGGCTTCTGCTATTTTTTTGGGAAGATCTTTCGTGGCACTGTGGCAAATGGTAACAGTGGCTCTTGCATTGAGTAATTCTAGAGCCATAGGGACACCAACAATATTAGAGGCTCCAATAACCACTGCATTTAACCCTCGTAGTTTAATACCCGTTTTTTGAAGCATTGTCATAACTCCATGGGGGGTGCAGGGAGCTAAGTTTGCAGTTCTAGTTGCTAAACGACCCATATTATAGGGGTGAAATCCATCAACATCTTTTTTAGGGTCAATGTGTTCAATAATCGCATTGGAGTCAATATGTTTAGGAACTGGAAGCTGAACAATAATGCCATGAACATCTTTTCTTGCGTTGAGTTCGTCAATTTTTGCAAGGAGTTCTGCCTGGGTTGTTTTGGCAGGGAGTTCAAGTGACACATCATTAAGCCCTGCTTTTTCGCAAGCAATTTTTTTATTACGCACATAAACTTGTGAAGCGGGGTCAGAGCCAACTAAAATAACAGCAAGGCCAGGGCGTGGATTGCCTAAGGTAACTTGTTCTGTAATTTTTTGAGCGATTTGTTCTCTAAGTTCTAGGGCGATAGCTTTACCATCTAAAGTTTTTGCTGGCATGTTTTGAATCCTTTCTGGAGTTTTTTAATGCAAAGGGCTCTTCAGTTTGTTCTTAAAATTTAGTGCTGATAACCGCCCTCACCATGAGCGTGGCCGTGTTCGAGTTCTTCTTTTGTCGCATCGCGAATGCCCATGACTTCAACTTTAAAAGTTAAGTCTAGTCCTGCTAGCTCATGATTACCATCAACGGTTACATGCTCACCGGTCATTTCAGTAATTACCACAGAATGAAGTCCTTGTTCTGATTGTGCTTCAAAACGCATTCCAATGCTGATTTTATCAGCTCCTTTAAACATTTCTTTAGGTACATTTTTTTGGATAAGGTGTTCTTTTGTTTCGCCATAAGCATCATCGGCAAGAATGGTTGTGGTAAATTTATCGCCAACTTCCTTGTTTTTTAAGGCGTTTTCTAAACCAAGGATAAGATTGTTATGACCTTGCAGAAATGCGATGGGCTTGCCATTAGAATCATCAATCTTCTCACCTTTAGTATCGGTTAAAGTATAGTTAATAAGAGCCACTTTATTATTTTCAATTTTCAAGGTTTATTCCTAGTTTAAGTTTAAAAAATCGTTATGATACTGCAAATATTAATTTGAAAGGAGAAAAAAATGTTGTGGTTAAAAACTTTTCACATTCTGTTTGTGATGTCTTGGATGGCTGGGATATTTTATCTGCCGCGTATTTTTGTACATTTTGTTGAAGGACAAGCCGCAGGTCAGCAAGTTGATCGTTTGGCTATTATGGCAAAAAAATTATATAAGTTTATGACTATTATGATGATGTTGGCAATAGGAACAGGGATTGTTTTATGGTTGATTTATTTTCCTAGTGCAACAGGATGGATACACGCTAAAATTTTGTTTGTGATTTTAATGGTGGTTTATCATCTGTGGGCAAAAAAGCGTATGAAAGAAATGCAAGAAGGTCATTTAGATCATTCTGGTGTGTATTATCGTTGGGCAAATGAAATCCCATTGTTATTAACGCTCGTTATATTAATTTTAGTCGTGGTTAAGCCCTTCTAGCAAAGTTTTTATTCTATCCCCCAAATCCCTGCTTAGAAAGCTGACACTAGGTAGTAGATGTTGTGGTTGCGTTCGGATATAATTAATGAGTTAAGTGAGTTCAAATTCCCTGAATTCTCCTCAAATCTTTAATTTAAAAAAGGAAGTTAAGCATGAAGTGTCCTGTATGTAGTAATGCCAATTTAATGATGACAGATCGTTCAGGAGTTGAAATTGACTATTGTCCTGAGTGTAGAGGTGTTTGGCTAGATCGTGGTGAATTAGACAAAATTATAGAGCGTTCTACCCCATCTTCTCGCCCACCTGAAAGTCGAAGTGATAGCCATAGAGGAAGTGATAGCCATAGAGATTATAGTCACGGCAAAAGGAAGAAAAAAAGCAGTCTTTTAGGAGAGCTTTTTGACTTTTAATGGCCAGGATTTAACCAGTTTGTCTGAAGCCCTGATTCCTTCTATAAAGTTGGAATATACCACTGCCTTGCTCACTATATATTGATAAAAATACCTAGTCAGTGCATGGATAAAGCTAAGTTTTTTGCAAATGCCTTGCGAATAAGTTAGAGCCGCGTTATATCCATTTTCTATACGGAGATTAAGGCTTTAGCCTCTGCTTGAATGCGTTTAATCATTTGATATAAACCAGTAGAACGATTAGGAGAAAGTTGTTGTAACAAGCCTATTTCTCTTAAAAAATCTAGAGGAGCATTGACTATTTCCTGCGGAGTTCTGCCGTTATAAACTTTGAGCAAGAGGGAGATTAGCCCTGAAACAATAGCGGCATCACTGGTGGCTTGCATGTATAAAACGCCTTCTTTTTCTTCAATATGAATCCATACTTGGGATTGACACCCATGAATGAGGTTGTTTTCGGTTTTAAATTCATCTGGCAAAGATTGTAGTGTTTTTCCCATGTCAATAAGATATTTATAACGGTCTTTCCAGTTATCAAAGTGCGTAAAGCGTTTGACTAAATCAGTCTGTACTTTATCTAAAGTTTTGTCAGCGGGGGTGAAATCCATACCTAATTCCATGTTTTTTTAAGGGTGCTTATTTTATCAGATTCTGTTAAAAATTTAGATTAGTTGCGGTTTTATGACAATCAGGTTATATTTAATCAAGTGCTAATATAGAAAATTGGCGTATATAAATCGAGATAAAACGATACAAGAGAGCTGTAAAAGCTTCATATAATAAAAAATATCAGGAGAGAGGTATGAACCGTCGTAATTTACTGAAATCGGCTTTAGGATTTGCCACTCTAGGAGGAGTATCTGCATTAAACCCTTTGTATGCTAATACAGGCATGGGTTTTAAAGCCAGTCCTATGTATGATGTCCCGTCAATTAAAGTAGCCAGTCGTTGCTATTACCTTTTAGCAGAAGACTCTGAACCTTCTCCAGAAAACCAGGCATTTTTTAACAATCCTGGTTTTATCGTAACCAGTGAAGGTGTGGTGGTTGTGGATACAGGAAGCTCTGTTCAAATTGGTGAAATGCTGATTCGCCAAATTAAAAAAGTGACAGATAAGTCTGTAATTATGGTTATTAACACGCATTATCATGGCGATCATTTTTTAGGAAACCATGCTTTTGTTGATGCCTATCCTGAAGTTGAAATTTATTCCCATCAAGCCACTATTGACAATCTTAAATCTGGCGGAAGCGATTTTTGGTACGGTTTTATGCAAAAGCATTCAAATAGCTCAATTAGCGGAACGGTTATTACTCTTCCTACTAAGGTTTTTAAGGGCGGAGAAGAAATTAAGTTGGGAGATACCACTTTAAAAATTCATTATTTTGGTCATGCACATACTGAAGCAGATTTAGTGGTAGAAGTGGTGGAAGATAAAACTACCTTTTTAGGAGATATGGCGATGCGTCGTGTCGCCAACATGGCTGACGGATCTTTTTTAGGTACTATTGAAGCAATGAAGCAGGCAAGAGCATTAGGCAGTGCTCATTATATTTTAGGTCATGGCCCAAGCGACGATGTGTCAATTTGTGTGGATATGCAAACTTTTTTTGAAACAATTTATAATAATGTACTCAAGTATTATGATGAAGGATTGTCCGACTTTGAAATAAAGCCTAAGATTCTGGAAAAGCCTTTTATGCGAGATGTAGCAAGCAAGTGGCCAGGATTTGATGCAACGATTGGTAATTTTATTTCATTGGCAGTTATAGAGGTTGAAGAAAATATGTTTTAAGTTCTTTAAATGTTTAGTGCCAGCTTCTTATATGGGCGTTTACACAGAATTATTTACAGGCTCGGATATATCTGCCATTTATTCACTATGTAGCAAAATAGATCAGCAGTTTTCTCTGTGTCATAAATAGCGTTATGAGCTTTTGAATTATCCCATTCAAACCCTGCAAGTTGCACGGCTTTAGCTAAAACTGTTTGTCCAAAAATTAAGCCAGATAGTGAGACAGTATCAAAGGTGCTGAACTTGTGAAAAGGGCTTTTAACGCCTGTTCTTTCAGCCGCAGCCTGAATAAATCCTAAATCAAAAAATGCATTATGCCCAACTAAAATTGCACGAGAGCACCCCGTATTTTTAAGTTGCTGATTAATAGGAGCAAAAAGCTTAATAAGTGCATCTTTTTCAGAAATAGCCATTCTAAACGGGTGTGTAGGATCATCAATGCCAATAAATTTTAAAGCAACAGGATCCAATATACTGTTTTTAAAAGGGAGTATATTAGATTGATAAGTTTGGTCTCTTGTTAATAAGCCATTTTGCATTTTAAGCGTGACTACTGCTACTTCTAGTAGGGCATTAGTTTTGGAATCAAACCCTGCTGTTTCAACATCAACAACAATAGGTAGAAATTTTCTAAAACGGTCTTTAATTTGTGTAACGGTTTGGGTCATTTTGAAAAATCTTTAACCAAGACTTTAGATTGTCTTTGGTAGTTATATAAGAATTGTTTTTGTTTAGGCAATTGTTCTGTTGAAACAAGCTTAAAGCCATGTTCAATAAACCAGTGGTGAGTTTGAGTGGTGAGTAAAAATAATTGTTGTAGTTTTTCTTTCTGTGCCTGATTCTCTATGTATAAAAGTAATTCTTCACCAAGTGCTTGCTTTTGATATTCTGGAGAAATAGCTAAACAAGCAATTTCACCATGAGAATCATTTATAGGGTAAAGTGCTCCACAGCCTATAATATGCTCATCTCTAGTGACAACATAAAAGTTTTCAATCTCTAGCTCTAAAGATTCTCGAGAGCGTTTAACTAAAACGCCCTGATTTTCAAGAGGAGAAATTAGGAAAATAATCCCTGAAATGTCTTCAATGTGTGCTGGACGAATGTGGTGATATTTATCCATAAATATTAATGACCCTACTCCATCAAGGCTAAACAATTCCAGAATCATAGTGCTAGGTTCAGATTGATCAATAAAGTGAATTCGATTAATTTTTTGCTTGGTAGATAATGTAAGCTCTAATAAGCGTTTTTGTAAGGTATTTGTAGAGTTTTTTAGTTTTTTATTTACGCCTAATAAGTTCATTTGTTTAGGCAGTGATGATAAAGTATCTTTTGTTGTGAAAATAATGAGTTTATCTGCCTCTAATATTTCTGCAACAGAAAAAGCTTGTTCTAGGGTATTAAGGTTAAAAGTTTCGCCCGTAAGTGAATAGGTAAGAGGAGTCAATAAAACAACTTGGCCCGCATTTAAAGATGCAATGATTTTTGAATGATGTATCTTGCGTAAAGTGCCAGTATATTGATAATCAACCCCCTCAATAACCCCTTTTGGCTTTGCAATAACCCAATTGCCCGATACAATATTTAAGTGCGAGGATTGTTCTGCACAAACCTGAGTAAAAGCAGCTTCAAATTTAGCTTTAACTAACCCAATAGTTTGTTTAAAAGTTGTCAGGTGATGTTCTTCGGTAATTCGGCAGTTTAAATGCTTTGACCAACTTAGGTTTGCTTGTCTCAAGGCTGAGCTTATTTGTTGTTCTGCTCCGAGAGTAATAACCGTCTTAATGCCTAATGAATTAAGGAGAATAATATCTTTTACAAATTGAAAGAGTACATTATTGGAAGACTTTTCAAGTGTTAATAGTTCACTTGGAAAATAGATAATAATGGTTTTTCCTCGATGTTTTTCAACATAAGGAGAAGCCTGTCTTAAGTTTTTAATAAAGTCTAATTCAGATTGCAGCATAGATGTGAGAAAATAGGGATTGTTTTATAAAACATTTAGTATAACAGCCCCCTTAATGAAATGCTTAATAACTGCCTAATTTATTTTATAGGTAAAATGTTTTTTTAAGGAATCTCTTCACTACTGTCCGATTAAGAAACAACCGAGTATAAGAAAAGCCTGAACCCATCAAG
>CAYLXI010000010.1:6119-24499 GCA_964387695.1 uncultured Piscirickettsiaceae bacterium | reverse complement strand
TTAAAGAGTTTTTTGGTAAAGAGCCACGTAAAGATGTAAACCCTGATGAAGCTGTTGCAATGGGAGCCGCTATTCAAGGAGGTGTTCTTTCTGGTGATGTAAACGATGTATTACTGCTTGATGTTTCTCCTTTATCTTTAGGGATAGAAACAATGGGTGGCATTATGTCTAAATTGATTGAAAAAAACACCACTATTCCAACGCGTAAATCACAAACCTTCTCAACAGCAGACGATAACCAATCTGCGGTTACGATTCATGTTGTACAAGGTGAAAGAGAGAAAGCTTCTGCTAATAAATCACTAGGACAATTTAACTTGGACGAAATTCCACCCGCACCTCGTGGAACGCCTCAAATTGAAGTGACTTTTGATATTGATGCTAACGGTATTTTAAATGTTTCTGCTAAAGACAAGGCTACTGGAAAAGAGCAGCACATTACTATTCAAGCCTCATCAGGATTATCTGATGAAGAGGTTGAGGCAATGGTTAAAGATGCAGAATCTCATGCAGAAGAAGATGCTAAGTTAAAAGAACTAGTTGAAGTGCGTAATCAGGCTGATGGCATGATTCATGGCACGCGTAAGTTATTAACCGAGCAGGCAGATAATGTAGAAGATTCTGAAAAAGAAACGATTGAAAAAGCAATTTCTGAACTTGAAGAAGCCATTAAAGGCGACAGCAAAGAAGTGATTGAAGAAAAAATTCAAGCACTCGCCACGGCAAGCCAAAAAGTAACCGAAAAAGCCTATGCTCAACAAGCTCCAGAGGGAGACAGTGAAGCACAGCAACAAGGCTCTTCTAAAGCAGATGACGATATTGTTGATGCAGAGTTTGAAGAAGTTAAAGACGGTGATAAAAAATAATTATTTAATGCCCAAACCCCTATTTAAGAGTTGGATTATAGTGTTCCATGCCAGCTTTAATCAACAGGGGTTTTAGTGTTAGTTTTTATCACTTGATGATTATAAAACACCTCGGGTAATTCGTAAGAATTGCCCGTTTTTACTTGTTATAAAAAATAACATTCAAAATCTTATTTTTACCACGCCTGGTAAAAGCTAGATTTTGAATATTAAATCTTAAAAAATGAACTAAAAAATTATGAGCCAAAGATGTTATTACGAAGTTTTATCTGTTTCTAAAACAGCTTCAGAAGGGGAGATTAAAAAATCTTACCGCAAACTTGCTATGCGTTTTCACCCTGACAGAAATCCCGATGATGCAGAGGCAGAAGACAAATTTAAAGAAGCCGCAGAGGCTTATGAGATTTTATCTGACGCACAAAAACGCCAAGCTTATGACCAGTTTGGTCATGCTGGGGTGGGTGGAAACTCTGGTGCAAGTGGTGGATTTGGGGGCGGTGGTTCCTCTGATTTTAGCGATATTTTTGGCGATATTTTTGGTGGAGGGTTCAGTGGTCAAAGAGGCCCAAGGCCAGGTGAAGATTTACAGTATGAATTAGAGCTATCCTTAGAAAATGCTGTTTCGGGAACAAGTGTTGATATTCGTGTTCCAACCCAAAATGAATGTGGACCTTGCTCTGGAACGGGTGCAGAGCCAGGCACTTCTGTGCAGACTTGCCCTACTTGTAAAGGTCAAGGTCAAGTAAGAATTCAACAAGGTTTTTTTGCGGTACAACGCACCTGTCCGTCTTGTCATGGGCAGGGTAAAATCATTAAAAAACCTTGTAAAAAATGTCGTGGCGAAGGTATTACCAATAGCCATAAAACTTTATCTGTTAAGATTCCCTCTGGTGTCGATACTGGAGATAGAATTCGTATTGAAGGAGAGGGCGAGGTAGGCGAATCTGGTGCGCCAAAGGGAGATTTGTATGTTAGGATTAGAGTTCAAAAACATAAAATATTTGAACGAGATGGCAATACCTTGTACTGTGAACTTCCTTTATCTTTTGCGATCGCTACACTAGGAGGCTCAATTGAAGTGCCTAGCCTAAATGGTAGTGCCAGTCTTAAAGTTCCAGCGGGAACACAATCAGCACAACGCTTTAAGTTATCAGGAAAAGGTGTTAAATCAGTGCGTTCTTCTCGTGTAGGAGATTTAGTGGTTCAAGTTCATATCGAAACACCCGTTAAATTAACGGGTGAACAAAAAGAGCTGCTTAAAGCATTTGAAGAAAGCTTGCAAGGTAAACATCGCAAGCAACACAGTCCTAAAGAGCATGGTTTTTTTGATTCGGTAAAATCTTTTTTTACAGGTGAAGAGGATAAAAAACCCTCTACAAAAGATAAAAATGAACCTTGGAATTAAATAGGATTAAAATTATGCGTATTGCCATTACTGGTGCTTCGGGTCGTATGGGAAAAACCTTGATTGATGCAGTGAATCAATCGCAAAATTTAAATGTTGCTGCAGCCATTGAGCGCCCAGAAAGCTCTTTAATAGGAGTCGATGCTGGAGAATTAGCAGGCATTTCTAGGTTAAATATTATTGTTTCCGATTCTCTTAAAACCGTGGTAAATGACTTTGATATTTTGATAGATTTTACTACACCAGAAACTACGCTAAATAATTTAGATATATGCGTTAAAAATAACAAAAAAATAGTGATAGGAACCACAGGGTTTGATGAGTTAGGATTGGCGGCAATTAATCAAGCAGCAACACATATTCCTGTTGTTTTTGCTGCCAATTATAGTGTGGGAGTTAATCTTTGCCTTAAGTTATTAAAACAAGCCGCAGAGGTTCTTAATGAGGGCTACGATATTGAAGTTATCGAGGGTCATCACCGCCATAAAGTAGATGCACCCTCAGGAACAGCTTTAAGAATGGGTGAAGTGGTTGCCCAAACGCTTGGCAGAAACCTTAAAGAATGTGCTGTATATGGCAGAGAAGGAATTACAAAAGCAAGAGATCCGAATACTATTGGTTTTGCCACCATCAGAGCTGGTGATATAGTGGGCGAGCATACCGTTTTATTTGCCACAGATGGCGAAAGGGTAGAGATTACTCACAAAGCCTCCAGTAGAATGACTTTTGCTAAAGGCGTGGTTCGCTCTTGTTTATGGTTAGAAGACAAGAAAAAAGGTCTGTTTGATATGCAAGATGTTCTAAATTTAAGATAGCCAGTTTTTTATTAAGCCCTTTATAAAAGGCTCTTTTTGTAATGTCTTAATAACCTTGCAGGGATTTACTCATCTGCTAAATCATAAGCTAAAGGTTCAAGAGTTGCCGTAATTCCTGATTCTGTTTTGAGTAATCCTGTTACTGATTCTAGTGGTTTGAGTGAGCCAATGGCTAGACAAAGTGTGCCACTCAATATATCAGGATTGGACGCGATAACCGTAAACTTAAAAGATTTGTTTTCATCATCTTTTAGGCGCAATTCCTCACCGCTGTTGAGAGGGATTATTTCAGTTAAATGAATACGCATCATGCGTTTGGTGACCTTGCCGCGATAGTGAATTCGGGCAACAATTTCTTGACCTGGGTAGCAGCCTTTTTTAAAGTTAATGGCTTCTAATTTATCTAGGTTAAGAAATTGCGGAAGGAATTGTCCTTGTGTTTGAGCGTTTATCTTGGGTGTACCATAAGCTAAATCTAGTAGCCTCCAGTCAGCAGAATTGGTGGTGTCAGCATTGCTTTTAAGTTTTTTCCAGATGATTTGCATGTCTTTTTCTGAGGCAAAAATTTCATAACGATGATAAGGTCCTGGAACTTTAACTAGCGTAGCATTAACATCTTCTAAGTCTATTTTTGCGGTTTGATAATCTGTTTTTACCTTGGTGCTTAATAATCGTTGTACATCTAAATCGGCAAACTCTCCTGCAAAACCGATATGAATTAAATCTTTATCCATATCTGTAATGGTAACCTTAGAACGCATAATAAACATGGTTAAGCGTTTTTTAATTTGTTCTTTAATAGAAAAGTCAAAGCTTAAGTAAAAATCATCTGCAATTTTAAAGATTAAAAAAGTAGTCAGTACATTGCCTTTTGGATCACAATAGGCAGAGAGTTGAGCGGTTTCATGATTAACATTTTTTAAATCATTAGAAAGCTGTCCTTGCAAAAATTTAAAGTTATCCTCACCAGAAACCTTAAGTAGTGCTTGGTGTGCTTGGCTGGTAATGACAGGGCCGTTCTTAATAAGATACCTTTCTATTTCAGGGTGTCCAAAGGTTAAAATTTCACCAGAGTTAGAAAGTTGTGCTCCTTGTTCGGTTAAGAAATTTTGCCACAGTGTGTTCATGTTAGAGTTCCTTGTCGTTGACATTTTGTACAAAATGTTCTGAAAGTTCATACCCAAATCCCTTAACCTACAGATAACGCTTAGTGAAGAAATTGTTCTTTTGCAAACGCCTAGCGAACAAGATTTAGCGCTCTATATCCAGTTTCTAAGTAGGGACTTGGTGCTATACAAAATTTTTTGCATTGATTTAGATGTGCTTATTATAGCGGAAGTTCTATTTTGGTCTGATGATTGTGTTAATTCATTTGAATTACTGAAGATTTAACGGTAATATTGTTTGTTGGAGTATAAGTTTAATCATTTTTATTGGTGTATTGAAAGATAAGAAATCTCTATTTAGAGGGTTTTGCCAAGTTGCCTTATTAATTAGAAGGGTGTGTTATGTCAGATTCTAAGAAAGAGTTTTTAACATTTAAGTTGGGTAAAGAAGAATTTGCAGTTGAAATTAATCGAGTTCAAGAAATTAGAGGTTGGTCAGCCCCAAATCCTCTGCCAAATGTCCCTAGCTTTGTTAAAGGGGTCATTGACTTGCGAGGTATTGTTGTACCCATTTTAGACTTGCGTGAAAAGTTTCATTTGCTAACGGATTATGGACCCACCACTGTTGTAATTGTTGTGCATGTTATGACAGATGCAGGGGAACGAATTGTTGGGTTGGTGGTGGATGCGGTTTCAGATGTGCATGAGTTTGACATAAACAATCTACAAGAACCGCCTGATATTTCTAATTCGATTGATAATCAGTTTGTTCTAGGGTTAACCAAAATTGAAGAAACTTCCTTGAATGAATTGAAGCAAGAGGTTGTAAAAAAACAAATGGTTATTGTTATTGATATTGATAAGCTAGCCATAAAAGGCTTAATCGATCAGGTGGATAATAATAGCGATGCTATGCCAATAGGAAATGGTTAGTTTATAGGCCCTCGGTGTAGGCAGCAATGTTTGCAATGTCATCATCTGAAAGCCTTGCAGCCATCGGCGCCATTAAAGATGTCATGGGGCCTATGTGCTTGCCAAGTCTGTACTTGTTTAGCATTTCAATTATTTTATAGGCATCTATACCTGCTAATTTTGGTCCAAGTGCTCCTTCAGCCAAAGCTCCGTGGCAGCTAATGCAGTTTTTATAAGCAAGTTTTCCTGCGGTTACATTAGCTGCTTGCAGACTTGCACTAAAAGTTATTAGGCAAGTTGCGGTTAAAGCAAATAATAGTTTTTGCATTTAAATGTTCCTTTTTAGAAAGGGGGAGTTAAGTGCCTCCTTACTGTATAAAATTTAAAGTTGCCATGAGGCCTTTGCATGAAGGTATGTACTGATAAAATGGTTGAAATCTAGTTGTTTTTTTAATTTTAGTTGCCATTTAGTGTTATTTTTTAGTAAATTATAAATGATGAGTTTTTAGAAATTAATTAAATCATGACAGCCCTTACTTGTGCAAAGATACCATTATAATAATATAATTAAACTAATAGGATTGAATGAATGTGAATAATTTTTAAAATTATTTAAAGGCAAATTCTTGCTTAGAAATCTGACATATAGCACCAGCTCTTGCCAGCTATGCAGACATAAAAAATGCTTTCTTAAGGAATCGCTTAACAACTAAGATTATTTTATACTGGTAAAAAGTGCCGATATTTTCACTGCAATTCGTTGCAATAGCTAGCTATTACGCCTCATTTCAGCAAAAATAGCGACACTTTTTTCTCAGCCTAATTCTAACCTTAGTTATTAAGCGGTTCCTTAAGGAGGAACTTAATAACTAAGATTATTTTACCCTTATAAATAATCTTAACAAACATCCAGCTAATAGCTCTAGCACTCTATATTATGTTTCTAAGCAGAGGTTTAGGTGAAAGAATGTTCTAGTAGGGTTTAATGTAGTAATGATTAAAAGTAAATGAGAAATTAGATATGATTATAGTTTCATTATGGTTGATGGTGATGGTTTTAACAGCAGTTAGTTGGGTGGTTTTGACATTGATTGGAAGGCCGCAGCATGTTGGTTTTATCTTGTTATTCTGGATGGTATCCATTTTAGGAACCACGGCTTTATTATATTTAATATCTGTTTGGTTTGTGGCAGCGTAAGACCATTTTTAACCAGCATAAAACAATGTTAGGTGCAAAATACGATTACCAAAATATCTACTGTGATGATCAAGTAAAACTGTAAGATTTCTAAGCCACATTGAGTAATTTCTGTCTTTTTTGCACTGGCGTTATATATCCAATAGCAGAATTGATTCTTTTATTGTTGTAATAGCGAATGTAATGCTCAAGCGCACCTACAACGGATGGATTATTTATAAAAAATAATCCGTTCAAGTCTTCGCTTTTTAAACCCCTAAAAAAACGCTCTTGAACCGCATTATCCCAACAGTTTCCTCGTCGGCTCATACTTTTAGTAATTTGATGCAATCGAAGTGTATTTTTAAAAATAGTCTACTGCACACCTTGGTCTGATTGAAACATTAGCTGTTTAGTATTGGGTTGTTTTAAGTTGATAGCGTTTATTAGTGCTTGCTTGGCAAGATTGGCATAAGGTGTTTGTGAAAGTGCATAACCTACTATTTCACGCGTTGCTAAATCAAGAGCGGTAGCGAGATAGCTCCACAACCTTCATGGCTTCTGATATGGGTGATATCGCCGAGAAGACCCAGTGCGTATCAGGCTCTTGCTGGTCTATGGCGTTTCTGCGCTTATCACGGCTACATTTGATTTGACGCATTGACCATTAAACGCCATAATTCTTGTTGAGATAATTGTACCCATTTAGCTGTCCTATATAAAGTCGTTAAGAAGTTTATATTTCAACAGTTTATTATGGGTACATGTGTCTTTTTCACTCAACAAATCGGAGAATATACAAAAAATGAATAAAAATTTTACAGTCTTTTTTATGGCGTTGTTACTTTCAATAAGCTCTTATTCTTTTGCATATGAGTACTCTAAGTCTTCTTCAGAAGGAGGTTTTGACGGCCCTAGAGCGACATCAACAACAGCTAAATCAGTAAGCTCAATTGGTGCGACAAACATAAATAGATATGTTGTGCTAAAAGGTCATTTAGTCAATCAAATAAAAGAAGATTATTTTACTTTTAAAGATGATTCTGGTGAAATAATGGTAGAAATCTATTACAGACACTTTAGAGGTCAAACGATTACCCCTGAATCACAAATAAAAATTCATGGAGAAGTTGGTTTAAGATGGAATAGATTATATGTATATGTTAATCACTTGGAAGTCATGAAGTAAGTATTATCTGGAGTGGTTACACCCTTGTAGCCCTCCAGTATGTAGTAATATAACTTTAGAGTCTTGCGGTAGTTCGTTGTTTTTTATGGACAACATAAATTCAAGCATCATTCTGGCAGTGTAGATAGGGTCTAGTTTAATGTTAAATCGATTTTGAAATTCATCAATGATCTGTTGAATTTCAGGGGTTATTTTACCGTATCTTAATGGTGTTTTTGGGTGTTGAAAATACCAGGTCTGGTAAAAATCACGGCTTAAATATTGATTGATGTCTGAGGTTAAATATTGATAGGTTTTTGCTGTAGGAATGCCAATAATTTTTTGTTGCTCTTTAGGTTTTAAATATTTTACCAAACCTGCTAAAGTACCCCCCGTTCCTACGGGTAGATAAAGGTGAGTCCAGTATTTTTGTTGTTGATTGATCTCATCTGCTAAATCAACAAATCCTTTAATTGCCAAACTGTTTGTGCCTCCTTCAGGAATAATATAGCTATTATAATAATCTTGTTTTAATTTTCTTTTAAATTCAATTGTCTCTTTATTGCGATACTCTTTTCTACTTAAAAACTTTAACTTCATACCATTTTTTTGAGCCGTTATTAAGGTTGAACTCCATTTATAAGGTTGATCTTTTAATTCATCTCCTCGAATAAATCCAATGGTTGTAAGTTTCATTAGTTTTCCAGCCATTGCCGTGGCAGCTATATGATTGGAATAAGCGCCTCCAAAAGTTATTAATGTGTTGTTGTTTTCTTTAACGGCTTGAGCAAGATTTAATTTTAGCTTATGCCATTTATTACCTTGTATTTCAGAGTGGTTAAGATCATCTCGTTTAACCCAAACTTCAATGTTAGATTGTTCAAATAAGGGGTGGTTTATTTTTTGAAGAGGTGTAGGAGGATTATTTTTATCGAAAATATAGCGTGACATTTGTTAAAATTCCTCGTTGACTTAATAATAGACTCGTTAGTAAAACAATTTGAGTTGTTTTTGTAAAGACCTCTTCCTAATCCCTTTATCCAGTTTTTATATAGATATTTGGGTAACAATTTATATTTAATTAAAGTAATCTATGCGCAAATTAACCTCTAATCAGCTGTACCGTTTTAGTAAAATAAACTTAAATCCTTTGGATATTGAAACGCCAAATTCTATTGAATTTATGAAAAGATTTCACCCCAGAGCTTACCAAGCTCTTAATTTTGGTTTGCACTTAAAGCGTAACCAAAATCATATTTTTATTATGGGACAATCTGGAGTGGGGCGGGTCGGCATGACAAAGACCTTGTTAAAACGGGCTGCTTTAAACAAAGCCAATCCTAAAGATTTAGTGTTGGTTTCAGACTTTTCAGAAGTCAATAAAACGCAATATCTTTATTTTGAAGCGGGTTTTGGACATTGTTTTAAAACGGCACTAGAGGAGTTTGTTAGGCAATTAAAACAACAGTTACCCGTTATTTTTGATGGTCACGCTTATCAATTAAAAAATCAGCAACTTGAAGATGAATTGGCATCTAAGCAAGAATATGCTTTAAAAGATGCTTTTGAATTGGCAGAATCATTAAGTATTGAAATTCAACAAACAGAAAATAATTTTGTTTTATTTGCCGTAGTCGATGAGGAAAGATTGCGTTTGGTCGACCTTAAAAAACTAGAAGAACCTGTAGAGCGACATTTTCTTCAAGCTTTAGATAAAGTTGAAGAGGAGTTAAATAAAGGCTTAACACACTTCCCATTTTTGCAGCACGAATATTTAGATGCAGGAAAAAATCTTAATACTAAGGTCGCTAATGAACATTTATTACCCCTTATTAGTGCCTTGAAAATGGAATTTGGTAAAAGTAATGAAATAAAAAATTACTTGGATGACTTGCAAAAAGCGGTAGTGAATAAATTACATCTGTTTTGGGATCAAAATTCTGAACAGGTCACCACTGGAGGGCAATCTTCTTCAGAAGATGCTCTTTCTGAAAAGCAGGGACTGTCTGTTTTTGAGGTGAACCTGCTCGTTGATCACAGAGATATTAAAAGTGCACCAGTTATTTTTGAACAACATGCTACCATGCCAAAGCTATTTGGTTATACCATTAATTCTGCAACGGCAAATTCAAGCGATACTCTTTCACTTGCCATGAATCATCAGGCAGGTTTATTGCAGAAAGCAAACGGTGGGTTTTTAATGCTTACTGTGCAGTCAATTTTAAAAGAATCTGAACTTTGGGGGCATTTAAAATCTGCTCTTATGAGTAAAAAAATGATGTTTGAAATTCCTTCCTCTAGTTCCGTCGTCCCTTATCATTTACCTGATTTCCCCTTAAATATTACTTTAGTATTGATAGGCCAGCCAGCACATTTTTATGCTTTGCAAGAAATAGATTCAGAATTTGATCGTTTGTTTAAGGTTCAAGTTGAATTTGAAACTGAGCTAGAACGAACCCAAGAGCATGAAGAAGTTCTGGTACAAAAGTTGGCTGATGAAATTAAAAATTGGGACGATTTTCCTGTTACCGCTTGTGCTTTTGAAAGGTTATTAGAGTATTCGGCAAGAATGGCAGAACATGCAGAGCGACTTTATACCAATAAGGCAATTTTAAAAGATTTATTAGCCGAAGCCAATGCTTATGCCAGAGCAAATGATTTAAAAAAGGTATCTCGTGAAACCATTGAAGCCACGATTGTGCAAAGAAATTTTCATACGGGTTTAGTCGAAGATCATCACCACCGTTCTATTACTGAACAGCAGGTACTTATTAGTACGGATGGTACAAATATAGGTCAGATTAATGGCTTAACGGTGATAACTTTTGGTAAGCAATCTTTTGGACAGCCAGTGCGGATTACTGCCCAAGCTACTGCTGGAGAAGAAGGTATTATTGACATTGAAACAGAAGTAGATATGTCAGGTTCAATTCACTCTAAAGGAATGCTTATTTTATCTGGTTACTTAAGAAGTCGCTATATGCAAAATAAATCTCTTGGCTTTACTGCATCGGTGGTTATGGAGCAAATTTATGATGGTATTGACGGGGATAGTGCCTCTTCTGCTGAACTAATTGCTTTGTTGTCCTCTATTGCAAAAGTGCCTTTACGCCAAGATTTGGGTGTAACTGGAGCGATTAACCAGTTTGGTGAAATACAGCCAATTGGTGGAGCAAATGAAAAAATTGAAGGTTTTTTTAAAATTTGTCAAGAAAGAGGCTTAACTGGAAATCAAGGAGTGATTGTTCCTGAAGCAAATGCGGGGCATTTAATGTTAAATAAGCCAGTACGAGAAGCTGTTGAAGCAGGGTTATTTCATATTTATGCTATGTCTCACATTGATGACGCATTGGAGGTTTTTACAGGTTTACCTGCTGGAAAAGAAAATGCCTTTGGTAAGTATCCAGAAGGTAGTTTTAATCATAAAGTGGTAGTTTCTTTAGAAAAAATGAATGAAAAAAATGCAAAAGATAGTGACTAGCTTTGAGCGTTATTTAAAGATTTATTTAGTTTTTTTTCGTCTGGCTTGCCAGCGTTGTACGACATGCCACCGCCAAAATAAACTGACTCCAAAATACCCCAGTGTCCCAATTGTAATACCCACAATGACACTTCCAAGATAAAGAGGCAACCAAAGTTCACCAAGAGTATGAATTATCCAATTCCAGCTAAGTTCAAAAACAATAGCATCACTGGGTGAATTTCCTAAAAACCAAGAACCAATAATATAGTTAAAGTAAAAAATTGGAGGCATGGTAAAAGGGTTGCTTAGCCATACTAAAGCGATGCTAATAGGCAAGTTGGCTCTAAATAAAATGGCAGATAGGGCTGCGGTAATCATTTGAGAGGGGATAGGGATAGCCATCCAAAATAAACCGATAAAAAAAGAACGACAGACAGAACTTCGGTTTAAATGCCAGGCATCAGAGGTGTGTAACCATTGACTAATAAAGCCCAGCCCTTTAATGTTTTTAATTTTTTGAGGATTAGGGAAGTATTTTTTAAATAATTTTCTGGGCAACTTATACCTTTGTATCGCTATCTAGTGACTGTAAAGGTCTTAATTTATTGCTTAGCCGAGACTAAACTAGACTAAACACTTAGATTTTATAAAAACGAGGATGGTCATGTTTATTCGTTTTGTTATAGGATTTGTTTTATCAACCTATAGTTTTTATCAATTTAGCACTTTTCCTAGTATTGAATGGATGATTGCGTCATTGATACTATTGGCTTGGGCGTGGTTTTATCGTCAAACCCTATTAAAGTTTTCGTACATCCATTTTTTTATAGGGGTTATTATAGGGTTTCAGTGGGCATTTTTGCAGACTTTTTTATCTCCTGTTTTCCCTAGCCAAGCTTTAAACACCCCTGTTGAAATTATTGGCGAAGTGGTGGGGCTTGTGCAAGCTGGACAAACCTCTAGTTTTTTACAGCAAAATAAAGGCAGGCCTAAGCAAAAATTTGACCTGCTTGTTTCTAAAGTTTATATTGATAATCAAGAGATTAAGTGGCTCATTAACCGCCCTAAAATTCGTTTAAATTGGTATGGTTATGCTGAAATTACCAGGCCTGGTAAAAATCAACAGTTTTTAGTTAAGTTAAAATATAATCGTGCGAGTTTTAATTTGGGAGGGTTCGATTACGAAACCTACCTTTTTAAAGAAAATATTAAAGCCACAGGGTATATTTTAAAAAAGATTGAATCTAGTGAGCCTTTGCACCGAGAATTTAATTTAAGATTTTGGTTGTCAGAACATTTAGCCCCCGTTTTTGCAGATTCAGAATTTAAAGGTATTTTTAAAGCTCTTATTTACGGTGATAAAGCGGATATTTCTACCCAAGATTGGGAAATGTTAAAAAATACTGGCACCATTCACTTAATGGCAATATCAGGCTTGCATGTTGGTCTTATTGCAGGAATAGGATTTTTGTTGTTTGGCTGGGTGTGGTGGCTATTAGCTGGGTATTCTCGTTGGGTTTTTAATGCTCCTAAAGTCTATTTTGCTGCGATTGGAGCATTAACTTTTGCTACCATTTACATGGTGCTAGCAGGGGCTTCTATTCCCACTCAAAGAGCATGGTTAATGGTGGTTGCCGTGTTAGTTTTTGTGGCAATAAAACGATCATTTCAACCTAGTTCAGCTTTGGCTTTAGCAGCAATTTTAGTGGTATTGTGGGATCCAAGGTCGGTATTAAGTCCAGGGTTTTGGTTGTCTTTTACTGCAGTGGCTTTAATTTTTGCCTCCTTGTCATATTTACAAGAAAAATCTTTTAATAAGTGGCAACAACTACTTGTTATTCAGTTACTTCTTACTATTGGGCTAACGCCTTTTGTCGCATTTTATTACTATCAGTTTCCTGTTTATTCAATTATTGCTAACCTAGTTGCCGTGCCATTTGTAACTCTTATTGGCTTACCATTGTTATTTTTAACAGTGATGATTAGTTTTGTTTCTGAATCTTTAACTATTCATATTATGTGGTTTAATGATTTTTTATGGTCGGGAATGTGGAAATGGCTTCATTGGATTTCTGATTTAGAATTTAATGTATTTCCTTTAAATATTGAAGTTTGGCAGCTAGTCCTTTTTTATGCAGGTATTTTTATTTTACTTGCAAGAGTAAATTACCAAAAAATGATACTTGGACTAACGCTAATGATTATTGCATTAGGCTTTAGCTTTTGGTCGGAGCCACAAACCAATGTAAGAATGACTGTGTTAGATGTAGGGCAAGCACAAGCGGTGGTATTTGAGACTAAAAATCATACCTTGTTGTATGATACAGGGGCTTATTGGAGCAAAAAGTTAGACGGCGGAAAAATGGCAGTATTACCCTATTTAAATGCACGAGGCAGGCAGCAAATAGACTTGATGATTGTTAGCCATTCAGACTCAGACCATGCAGGAGGAATGCACTCTATTTTGGATAAAATAAAAGTTAAAGAGGCAGTTAGTGGGCAGGCAAAAATATTAAATAAGCTAACCGAAAAAATAGTTTTTAAACCTTGTGTTGCAGGACAAACTTGGCAGTTTGATGAATTAAAAGTTGAAATAATAGCACCATTACCTGGTTGGGAAACTCCCAAAAAAGATAACGACACTTCTTGTGTAGTGAAGTTTTCGGTAGAAAATTCTAGTATATTAATTATGGGTGATTTGAGTAAACGCTATGAAAAAAAATTACAACAATTTTATAATACAGAACTTAATGCAGATATTCTCATTGCAGGGCATCATGGCAGTAAAACCTCAACTACTTTAAAATTTTTGCAACAAGTAAACCCAGCAGAGGTAATTTTTACGACAGGATATTTACACCGTTTTAATCATCCCCACCCTAAAGTGATTAAACATGTAGAATTAACTGGAGCTAAGTGGTGGAATACCGCTTGTGAGGGAGATGTTAGTTATGAATTTAACGGGGATTATTGGGCAAAGCAAGAGTCTTATAGAAAACAGCATTTAAGATGGTATCATCACCGTTGTTCAAAGATACAAAAAGGGAGGTTTTACCAATGACTTGGCCAAAGTTTTGGGTTGAAAAAAAATGGCAAAGTCAGTTATTAATGCCGTTAAGCTTATTGGTTTGTAAAATTGCCAGCCATAGACTTAAAAGATTTGAGCACTCCCCACCCAAGCCAGTCAGAAAATCTTTAGTGATTGTTGTCGGTAATATAGTTGTAGGAGGAAGTGGGAAAACCCCTTTTATTCAATGGCTTGCCAAGCAAATTAAAAGCTCTGGTTTAACCTATGGCGTTGTTAGCAGAGGTTATGGAGGTCAAAGTAAAGTTTGGCCACTAGAGGTGAGTGTAAATTCTTGCCCCAAGCAAGTGGGTGATGAACCTGTTTTGCTGGCAAAATCTTTAAAATGCCCCGTTGTGGTTGCCCCTAAACGGCTAGAAGCAGTAAACTTATTGTTAAAAAATCATAGTGTTGATGTTATTATTTCTGATGATGGTTTGCAACATTTTTCTCTACCTAGAGATTTAGAAATTGTATTAATAGATGCCCAAAGAGAGCATGGGAATGGCTTATGTATGCCCGCAGGGCCTCTTAGAGAACCTGTTTCTAGATTAAACAAGGTAGATTTTGTTGTTTATAATGGGGGTAATTCCAATACACGACATAATATGCAATTAACGCCTATGTGTTTTAGGCAGGTTATTCAACCAGAAAATAGTTGTGATATTACCCATTTTGCAAACCAAAGAGTTTATGCTATGGCAGGTATCGGTAACCCGCAACGATTTTTTAAGCAATTAACGAATTTAAAGATTCAAGCGGATATTTTATCTTTTGGAGATCATTATAATTATACGCCTAAAGATTTTATAAAAATAAATTTTGAAAAACCGCTACTCATGACACAAAAAGATGCGGTAAAATGTGTAGAGTTTGCTAAAAACAACTGGTGGTATCTAGAAGTTTCTCCCAGTTGTTCGCAAGAATTTTCAGAAGAGTTAATTACCAAAATACATGCCCTTATTCAACAAAAAACACAAAGTGAGCCTTAAATGGATTCAAAGTTACTTGAGATTTTAGTTTGCCCAGCTACAAAAACTAAACTTTATTATGATAAGAAAGCCGAAGAGCTTATTTCTACCGCGGCAAATCTTGCTTATAAAATAAGAGATGGCATTCCTGTTATGCTTGAAAATGAGGCCAGAGCCTTGTCTGTTGAAGAAGCTGAATTATATCGCAGTAAAAAAGGCTAATAAAAGTGTCTTTTATCGTCATTATTCCCGCTAGATTTGAATCTAGCCGCCTACCAGGCAAGCCCCTAATGATTATTAACGGCAAACCAATGATTTATTGGACTTGGCAGCAAGCAAAGCGTTCTGGTGCAAGTAGAGTTATTATTGCGACTGAAAACTTAACCGTTAAAGATGCTTGTAAAAATTTTGGGGCAGAAGTTTGCTTAACAGGAACACAGCATGAATCTGGTACAGAACGCATTGCTGAAGTTATCAAAATATTAAATATTTCTGATGATAAAATTATTGTCAATGTGCAAGGCGATGAGCCTATGCTTCCTCCAGAACTTATTCATCAAGTTTCAGATGGTCTCGCAACACATTTAAAAATACAAATGGCAACATTGTGTGAGCCAATAGAAGACTTAGAAACTTTGTTTGATGCTAATGCAGTTAAAGTTTCTCGTGATATTAATGATTTTGCCATTAATTTTAGTCGTGCGGCGTTACCTTGGTCAAGAGATGATTTTGCAACTGACCCTAAAGTGCTACCTAAAAACTACCACTATAAACGCCATATAGGCTTATATTCTTATAGAGCAGGGTTTATTAATCGTTATGTTAATTGGCCTGCTTGTGAAATAGAAAAAATAGAAAAATTAGAACAGTTACGCGTATTATGGCAGGGTGAAAAAATACTGGTTATGGATGCAATCTGTGATGCTGGTGTTGGAGTGGACACCCAGCAAGATTTAGACTATGTGCGCCAATTAATGGGTAAAGATTAGAGTGGGAAGACTGCTTAATTTATTGTTTTTGCTTGCTTTTGTGTACTTCGTTTATTGGATGATAAAGCGTTATTTTAGGAATAAAAAACTGGCATCACAGGGTATTGTTGTTGAGCAAAAAGGTATAAGACCCATTACTATATTCAGTATTGTCCTGTTGAGTGCTTACGGCTCTTATATGATTTATTTCTTAATATCAGGTGAATAACAGAAATGATAAAAATATTTATTGTAGTTTTTTCTTTCTTCTTAATATCACAGAGCGCTTCGGCAAATTTTTCTCCCAGATTAGATAGAGATTGGGCAAAAGATCAAAGGATTTTGGCAGAAATTAAATTTTATGACGACAAAGTGACGATTAAAAATATAAGAGATATTACTTATCGTTCAGTTGATTATTTTGATGTTAAGTTTTATGATCAGACGTTTAACCTTGATGAAATTGAATCAGCTTGGTATATGGTTGAAGATATTGGTAAATTTAATGCAGCTCATACACTGGTTTCATTTGGTTTTAAAGATGGCAGCTATATTGCAATTTCAGCAGAAATCCGTCGCGAACAAGGTGAAAGTTTTAACGCCTTAAAAGGCATGTTTAGGCAATTTGAATTGGTTTATATTATTGCTTCTGAATCAGATGTGATTAAACTTAGAACCAATTACCGTAAAAATTTGGTGCAATTGTTTCCGTTAAAAATAAAGCAAAAAAACTTGCGATTAATTTTTGTTGATATGTTAAAACGGGCAAAAAGCCTAGCAACATATCCAGAGTTTTATCATACAATAACCAATAATTGCACAACGAATCCTATTTATCATATTAGAAATTTTTCAGATAAAAATATCCCTAGGTTTCATTTAAGTTATGTTTTGCCACAGTATTCAGATAAGGTTTTTTATCAAGCAGGTATTTTAGATACAGAACTCTCCATAAAAGAAGCAAGAACATATTTTATGATTACTGAAAAAGCACAAGCTTGCGGTAAAGATGATGATTTTTCAGCGTGTATTCGTAGATAAATAAATCTTAAGCTAGCATGACTATGAAAGCTTTGTACGAGAGTAATTTACTGTTGCTAATGCCTGTTTATAAAACAGGGAATATAGCATTATATATCCAGTTTATAAACAGGGACTAGCGACTATTACATTATTGAAGTTTTGAATAAAAAATCTGTTTTAGGACTGTTTTTAGGCGTGTTATAAAATTCATTTAAAGCTTCTTTAAAAAGTTTTGCACGACAAGGTAGTTCTGTTTCTATCCAACTAAAAACTTGAGATTGTACAGCAAGTTTAAATTCTTCAGAAGCACCACAATCGCTTAATAAATTATCTGCACTAAAATGAAACTTAAACTCTGCTGCTTGTGAAAAAACCCATTCATAAGCTTGAGGTTTTATTTCAACCTTTTCAAATTCTGCTTGTTGTGAAGCATCCCTGCCATCAGGATTGTACCAATAACCAAAATCTTCTAATAGTCGTCTTTCTTTACCTGCAACACACCAGTGAGCAATCTCATGTAGTGCCGAGGCATAGAAGTCATTAGCAAAAACAATTCTATGGTGAGGGTGGTTTTTACTGGCAGGGCGGTAAATAGGCTCTGCTTCACAACACACTAGCTCTGTGTTGTAATCTTGTATAAAAGTACGATTAAAAATCGTAATAAGGTCGGTGTTTTGATGTGTTTTAGGAATATGTTAAGGCCTCTAATATTGAATTAATCATCAGAAATTATTTTACTGTCTGGCTTGCCAAACAAGTAACCTTGTGAATATTGAATGCCCATTTCATTAATTAAATCTTGGATAAGCTGGTCAGAGACAAATTCTGCAATGACTTTAATGTTCATCTCATCAGAGAATGACTTAATATTTTTTACAAAAAGTAAGGAGTTTTCATCGCTAGTAATATTTTTAATAAGAGAGCCATCAATTTTGATATAGTCAATTAGGTAACTTAATCTCATAAGATGTTCAAAGCTTGAATATCCTGCGCCAAAGTCATCAATCGCAATCTTACACCCCATTTTTTTAACCGCTATAATAAACTTATTTAGCTCGGCATAGCTTTCAAAGTTTTCTGATTCGACAATTTCAAAAACAACCCTAGAAGCAATTTTATACTCGCTAATGATTTGAGTTAAAAATGGTAAAAAATCTTTTTGTTGAATATCTTGAGCAGATAAATTGATTGAAAATTCATAAGAAAGATCCTTAAAAAATAAAAAGCTTTGAGTAATTAACTCTAGGGTTAAGCCGTGATAATATTTAGTTGATTTTGCAATAGGCAAAAATACATTAGGAGGACAAATGCTACCATCATCATTTTTTAAGCGCATGAGTGTTTCATATTTATCAATGCACTGAGTTTTATTGTTATAAATGGGTTGGTAAAAACATTCAACTCTATGTTGGTTGATGGCTTTTTTAATGATAGAAAGAGTG
>CAYLXI010000010.1:0-6109 GCA_964387695.1 uncultured Piscirickettsiaceae bacterium | reverse complement strand
AAAGAGTGTTTAAATTTTCTTTATAAATATTTTGTATATTAATTTCAGTATTTAAAATAACAAAATTTATGTGGGTCTCTCTAGCTTGTTTTAAAGCAGTTTCTGAATCAATAAGTTTTTCGGTAGCAGATTTTTTTGAGTTAGCAGAGCTAGAGCCTATCGTAATATCTAAGGTTATTTCATGTTTATCTACTAAGTTAATTTTAATGTTTTCTAGGTGCTTATGAATGTTTTTCAATTCTTTTGAAAGCGCATTGTTTTTTAAAAAATGTCCAGTTAATATAAATATATTTGAAGGGCCTTTATAGGCTTTAAGATTTAATCGTTTAGAAAGTTCTTGTAGCTTAAGAGCGAAGGTTTTTAATATTTCATCGGCTAACATATAGCCGTAAACACTGTTGATTTGTCTAAAGCCATCTAAGTGAATGGTGATGATTGTTTTATTATTATCAGGGGTTAAATCTTTAAATAAACTTACTTGATTGGGGATATCAGTTAATCTGTCGAAATGAGCTTGTTTGTCTAGTTTCTTTAATAAATTATCAGGCATTCGAGACAGGTAGATCGCAACAGGTAACATAAGTAAAATGGTCAATAACATCATCCAAAGCATCAAGCTAGTTTTATCTTCAGTGGCTTCAGTTAGGGTATCAAATTTTAGGCTAAGAATGAGTTTCAGTTCTTGCTCTGTATGTAACGAATAGTTTGAATAGTTTAATAGATAGGAGGAGTAAAAAGTGTCGGATAAAAACTCGTCTTGAGAAAGGATTTCATAAGCCATATCTTCCCCAAATTTGGTATGAACAGTGTGTTTTTCAAAATTATCCCCTATGATGCTGTCTTCAGGGTTTGTCGTTAATAAAAACCGACCATATTGGTCAATAATATGAATGTCATAAAGAGTGGTTTTTTGAAAAAGAGAGTAAAACTCTTTTAAGCAGACAGTAACAATGAGAACACCTTTTTTTTCATCGCCGTGAAACACAGGTGATCCAAAGTGAATAACAGGTTCTTTGGGAATAACAGTGATATTATGATCTGTTTTTAATGTAGTTTTAAAAGATCGTGTTTCTTCTTTGGGTACATTTTTAAAGTAATGAAAATAAGAGAGATCAGATTGGTTTTGTAATTGATTTATAGGGCTGATTTTAGAAAGGTTTTTGGGGGAAAATTTGCTGTGAGAAGGAGAACCATAAATTTTAATGATTTCATTACCTTTTAGGTCAAAATAACGAATTTTTATAGTATAGGAAGGTGTTTGTTTTAAAGCAAGGAATAACTCTTCAGTTTCAGTACGGTTTGTTCCCGTGTGGATGAACTTTTTAAAAGATGGGTTTGATTCTATAGCGGTTATTACTGAAAAATGGGGCTGGAAAAATTGATGATAATAATTTTTTCTTTCTGTAAATTTGTTTTTAATGTGTTGAGCAGAGATGCCAGAAACATCTGTTTGTTTTTTAAAAAATAGTGAGATATTATAAAGGCCAATAAAAACCAGTCCATAGAGAACTATAATAAAAATGAATTGTATTCGGTAGGTAAAAAATTTCATTGTGAGGTAAAGTCTCTAAAATATCAACAACGATTTTAGCACAGTTTTAGGGGGCTTAGTAAAGAAAAAACATGATAAAAATGAGTGCCAGAAATGATAGCGCAGAGACTGTAAACCACGCAAAACTTCAATCAGTTATTAAACGACTCCCTAAGCAAGAAGAGTTCTTTTTATATCAAGGCTCTAATAGGTTTTAAAAGATTATTTTTTCTGATTATAGTTTTAACATAACCCGTTTGGCAGCTTCAATAGTGGCTTGAATATCTTCTTCTGTATGTTGAGAGGACACAAAACCTGCTTCGTAGGCTGAGGGAGCTAAATAAATACCTTCTGCTAGCATGCCATGATAAAAACTTTTGAACTGCTCTAAATTTCCTTGAGTAACTTGAGAAAAACGACGGATGTTTTTTTCGGAATTAAAAAAGAACCCAAACATTCCACCGACTTGATTAGTGGTAAATGGAATGTTATTGGCATCAGCTGCAGCTTGTAGCCCTGCAAGAAGTTTTTTAGCTTTTGATTCTAGATTTTTGTAAAAATCTGGAGCTTGAATCAGTTGTAGGGTTTTTAGTCCAGCAGCCATCGCTATAGGGTTTCCTGAAAGAGTTCCAGCTTGATAAACAGGACCGAGAGGAGCAATGTGTTGCATAATGTCTTGTTTGCCACCAAAAGCTCCAACAGGCATACCTCCGCCAATAACTTTACCAAAAGTGGTTAAGTCAGGGGTAATGTTGTATAGCCCTTGAGCACCTTTTAGGTCTGCTCGGAAGCCACACATAACTTCATCAAAAATAAGTATTGTTCCGTGTTCATCACATACTTCTCGTAGTGTTTCTAAAAACCCTTCTTCTGGAGGAATGCAGTTCATGTTACCTGCAATGGGTTCTACAATAATGCAGGCAATTTGGTGGCCTATTTTGGTGAAAAGTTGCTTGACTTCTTCAGCATCATTATGAGTTAGAGTTAAAGTTTCTTTGGCTAAGGATTCTGGAACACCAGGAGAGGAGGGTACGCCTAGGGTCAGTGCTCCAGAACCTGCTTTAACAAGCAATGAGTCGCTGTGGCCATGATAGCAGCCTTCAAACTTAACAATCTTATCGCGTCCTGTATATCCCCGTGCTAGGCGTATTGCTGTCATGGTTGCTTCAGTTCCTGAGCTAACCATTCTGATCATATCAATGGATGGAATCAGTTCGCAAATTAAATTGGCCATTTGAGTTTCAATTTCAGTCGGTGCACCAAAGGATAGTCCTAGTTCTGCTTGTTCTTGAACAGCTTTTACTATTTCTGGGTGTGCATGACCTAAAATAGCAGGTCCCCAAGAGGCAACATAATCAATATATTTTTTATCATCAACATCAGTCAAATAAGCCCCTTTAGCAGATTTAAAGAATACTGGATTGCCTCCAACCCCATTAAAAGCACGCACTGGAGAGTTTACTCCTCCAGGAATATGTTGTTGGGCAACAGAAAATAGTTGATTTGAATATGACATTGGGCAACTTCCTTAAGTTGTCAGGTCTTAAAATTACCAGGCCTGGTAATTTTAAGGATGTTGTGTTGCTTGAATTATCGTTGAGGACTAAGCTGTTTAATACGCTCTTCAATATGTTCGTAATCTATTTCACCAATTTTTCGATAAACAATTCTACCGTTAGGAGCGATTAAAAAACTGGATGGAGTAAGCACTATACCACCAAAATCTTTAGCTATTTGACCATCTGTGTCGTGAATAAAGATAAAGGGGTAGTTCTTGGCGGCAATAAAATTGTCAATATGTATAGGGTTATCATAGTCCATTGCAACAGCAACGATTTCAAAACGATCTCCCAGTCGTTGTTTCAGTTCTGCCATGTATAGCATTTCTATCTTACATCCAGGGCAAGAGGTAGCCCAAAAGTTAACCAATACAGGTCGCATGGGCTTACTAAGATTTATGGTTTTAGTTTCAGAAATTTGAACCTTCATATCAGGTGCACTGCCTAAACCATCGTCAGAAAAAACAGTGAGATAGAACAAGGTTCCTAAAAGAGAAAGAACAAATAATCCAAAAACTTTACTGCCAATGTTTTTCATAAAAATCTCTATTAAATAAAATGGTATATTTAGCTTGAAGGTTCTACTTTTTCAACTCCGTTGGCAGTTCCGTATAAGATAACATCTGCTTTACGAGCAGCAAACAATCCATTTGTTACGATACCGACAATATTATTTAGTTCTTTTTCTAATCCAATAGGGTCAATAATATCTAGTTGGTGTATATCTAAAATAAAGTTACCATTATCGGTGATAAAGCCATCTCTAAGCACGGCTTCACCTTTGATGCGTTTAAATAGTTCACGGGCAACATAGCTACGAGCCATTGGAATGACTTCGATAGGAAGAGGGAACTTTCCTAGTCGTTTAACTTTTTTAGATTCATCAGCAATACATACAAATTTTTTGGCGAGTGCTAAAACAATTTTTTCACGCGTTAATGCACCACCGCCCCCTTTTATTAAATGGCAATCTTCATCTGCTTCATCAGCACCATCAACATAAACAGAAACATCAAAAACAGAGTTTGAATCAAATACTTTAATACCATGAGATTCAAGGCGTTCAGCAGTCGCTTCTGAAGAGGCAACCGCACCTTCAATGGTGTGTTTTATTTTTGCAAGTTCATCAATAAAAAAATTAGCAGTTGATCCCGTCCCTACACCAATAATAGTATTTGGTTCAATATACTCAATAGCGGCTTTAGCAACGGCTTGTTTTAGTTGATCTTGTGTCATTGAATTTACCTTCTTAATTTTTGATTAGCGTTTTTAAAATGTAAAGGTATTCTAAGCATTTTTAAAAAAATATCCAGAGATAAGCTTTATATTTTGCTATAAAAAGATTTGATTATCTGTCATAAAGTACTGGTGGTGGTTCAACAGCAGGTCTTTCTTTAATTAAAGAGGGAGGCATTTTCCCTTCTTTTCTTTCAAGAACTTCCATAACAATACCAGATTGAGAAACATAGTATTGAGTTGGGTAAACATGAACCACTTTATAGGTCATAACCCGAAGTTGTCTGGCCTTTTCTTCTATTGGATTGCCAGAAATCATATACATGCCACAGACAGAAGAGCCTGCATAAACATTGCCAGATTTGAATCCTTCTAAATCTTTGTGGCTCACCATGCCTCGGCGGTCTATTTCCTTATATAAAGCAGTTTTTCGATCTTTATCAGCGTAGTGATATTCTAGGCACATATCAATGGTTCGTTCTTTGCTTAAGTCTTCAGCGTAAGCTATTATGCTACCTGTTGCTAGTAAAGACCCTATTACAAGGGTAGTAATCATTTTTTTCATTTAGTCGCTTTTCCGCTATTGTGTTATTTCATCTTCATAGGCTTCATACCCATACTCATTAAGGACTTAACCGGCATAGAGATTTCTTTTTCGCTAGAATCTTCAAAGGTAAGTTTAACCATAACGGAATCTCCTTCTTTGATATCTTGGTTAAGGTTAATTAACATAATGTGTAGTCCACCAGGTTTTAAAGCAGTTTCGCCATTGGCAGGAATCTTTATATGAGGTACTTCACGCATTCTCATGACTCCATTGTCATTTATATGAGTGTGTAGCTCTACTTTTTTAGCAACTTTGGAGTCAGCGCGAACCAGTAGTATTTCTTGGTTGCTGGTGTTTTTTAAAGTCATAAAGCTAGCCGATGCCATGGCGGTGGGTGGAACTTCCCTAGCGAAAGGGTTTAGAACTTCAATATTAGCAGCTTGATTTGCCATGGCAGAAAGACTGGTAAAAGAGATAATGGCTAGGGCAATAAGTTGTTTTTTCAGCATGTTTTTCCTTTAAATATCGAGGTTAAGTGTTAATAAAAGCTATAGACCTAGGGGTGGCTTAGACTTAGGTAATGCCTGATGGATTCAATGAATTGATCAGGCGTGGTGGCGTGAGGAAGTTGAGCTTGTAGCTGTCCTTTTTTATCTATGACATAAGTAAAGGCAGAATGGTCTACTGCGTAATACTGGTCTTCTTCTGATTTTTGATGAGAGAGAAAAATAACCCCATAGTTTTTTGAAATGGTTTTAAGGTTTTGTATATCTGAAGTGCCTGAAAGCATATCCATTTTAAAAAAATCTGAATATTGTTGTAATCTTTCTGGGGTATCTCGGTTTGGGTCTACGGAAATAAACACAATTTGAACCTGGTCTTGCTCTTCTTTAGATAGTTGTCGATAAGCACCAGATAAATTAGCTAGGTTGGTCGGGCAGATATCGGGACAAAATGTATAACCAAAATAGAGTAAAACCAGCTTCCCTTCTAGATCACTTAATGAAAGTTCACCGTTATTTGTCATGATGGTAAAATCGCCGCCAGAGGGCTTGTCTTGGGAGATCATTTTAGCCGTTCTTTCTTCGGAGTTATTGTTTGAATTAAGATAAAGTAAAGTCGCCGCTGCGATAGTAAGAGCCATAATTATAATGGCAATGATATATTTATTCATAGGATTAGTCGATCTCAAAATTAGGGTTTAATAAAAGTTATTATTTTCTAGGTTCTTACTTA
>CAYLXI010000009.1:0-25216 GCA_964387695.1 uncultured Piscirickettsiaceae bacterium | reverse complement strand
GGGTTTGTTTAAATCCCTAATAAACAAGGACGGTGCTATACCCCCTTTGCCTAAATAGATATTAAGGCGTTAAGGTGTTAATTAAATCTTCAAACTGGGTATTTTTTAGATAAGTATCTTTATGCTCTTGCCACAGTTTTTTTGCTTCTTCATGTTTTTCTAACATCCATTTAGTTTTAATAAGGTGGATAATAACTACCTTATCAAGCTTAATTTCTAAGGCCTTAATAAAAAAATCTTTGGCTTCTAAGTAACGCCCTTGAGCAAAACGCAACCAGCCCTTGCTATCTAATATGTAAAAAGAATGTGGTGAGATAGCAAGGGCCTGATTAATTAAATCTTCAGCCTTATCTAAATGCTTTCCCTTTTCTACATAAAAGTATCCTAATGCATTCAAGGCATCAACTTGCTTAGGGTCAATTGATAATATTTTTTTTAAAATTGCTTCGTATTCATCATAACGACTGGTTTCATAAAACAAAATAGACTGAGAAAACAAGAGTTCTACATTTTCAGGATCTAATTGAATCGCTTTATCATAAAATTCAATCGCTTTTTCTATCTGAGTGGAAGAACGATGAAAAATTGCTTTTACTATTAAGAGTTTTATTTTATCCTCTACTTCTTCTGGCTGTAATGCTGCCAGATTTTGTATAGTAGCTTCCAGCCCTAGCTTTAAATAATTAATTTCTGCAATTTGAATTTGTGCATCAATAAAGAAAAGACCTTTTTTTACTTGTTTAAAGTAAGAGATTGCTTTCTGCTTATACCCTTGTTCTTTTTTAGAGAATCCTAAATAATAAGCTGCATAGTTCTTATAGCGTGGGTGTTCTAACAAAATAGTTAAATTTTCTTCGGCCTTTAAATAGCTTTTTCGCTCTAATTGTAAAAGTGCTAATGACAGCCGTGCCCCATAGCTACCAGGAGATATTTTTAATATATTCTCATAGCGTTTTTCAGCTTCTACCAGCCTTCCTGCCTTAACTTCAAGTCGCGCATAAAGCTCTTGAAGAACAACATTTGCTGGGTTTTCCTTCACATAAGAAGCTAAAGAATCAATACCTTCAGAAAACTTTTCTAGCTTAAGATAAACTTCTATTAATTTTAAATGAATGCCTTTATAAACCAGTTCATTTTGATTGTTTTTATAGTTAGAAAGGGCTAAATGTAGATGCTTTTTTGCAAGAGTATAATCTTTATAGATTAATGCAGCCGTACCTATACCGTAATTAACTGCCCTTTCATTTGGGTAAAGACGCTTAATTTCTTGCAGAAATGCTAGCCCATGTTCCGGGGATACTGAGCGTGAAAGCCGATTGACGGTTGTTAAAAAAACCTGCTCAAAACTCTCTTGAGATAACTTTAAATAGGTCTGCCATTGCTCCACAGCTTGGGGAATATCCCCTTCTAAAACAGACAAAAGATAAGAGGCTCTCCAAGCAACAGGGTCAGAAGGCAAAAGGGATTTTAATAAATCGGCTGCCTCTTTCATTTTGGTAAAATCACGGGTATGCAAAGATAGTTCAAAGGCCCGTTGCGACAAGCCAATATCTTGTGTTTTGTGTGCAAGGGGCATCATCAAGCTGTAAGCTTCTACTGCACGATTTTTTTGTACTAGCATTTCTGCTACCAGAATTTCAAACATGGTTTGAGAATCCATGCTTTTTAATACTGGTTCAATTCTTTTTGAAGCTTCAACTCTTTCTAAAGCAGGTTCAGAAATATCTGGCAGCACAAAAGACTCAGAAACAGGACTCTTGGTAGTGTCAAGTTGAGTACAGCCAACCAGTAAAAAAGAGCTTAAAATAAATGATTTAAAAAACCAATGCAAAACTACCTCCAAAATATAGCCTTCAATTTCACTAAAACATGAGCTTTAGCGCTTATACCCCCTATACATTAAACTACAAAAATAACCTGCAAGACATTGATTTAACTATAAAAAACATATACAAGCCCTGCTCTTTGGCTAAGAAGATATTTTTTATTTTTCTATTACATCAAGACCTTATGCAAGATTTTTGTTTCTATAATAAGAATGATGAAATACAACAAAACTTGCAATTAAGAGCATAATTTAGCAAAATTACGCTTCCCTTACAGAATTATTTTTAATTTTTGTTTAAAATTAAGACCGTTTGCACAAGGAATAGCTTAATAGCATAAACTAAAATTAGGCTGAGAAAAAATAATTTTAGTTGTTAATCGGTCCCATAAGAAAACACTAAAAAAATTAATGTTATTTTGCAAGACCCTATTTAAAAAATGAAGGTAAAATACGATGCTAGCTTTCTAAGTATAAATTTGAGTAATAAAACAAAACTTTGCTGTATTTAACCCAAAAAAAACAGTTAAATTTAACCAAATTTATTCATATATTTACTCCTGAGAAGGTCACAACAGATACTTTATGAAATTATTCACACTTGGTGTCAATCACGAAACAGCCCCTATTGATATCCGTGAAAAGGTTTCTTTTACTGCCGAAAGTATTCAGCATGCTATTGCCGATCTTAAACAAAAATCTCTCATTCAAGAATGTATTATTCTGTCTACATGTAATCGAACAGAAATTTATGGCGTGGCTAGCCAACCGAAACTCGACAAAATTCTAATTTGGCTTCACCAATATTTTGAACTTAAACATGATTCGCTCACTCCTTATCTATATGAACACAAAGAACACGAAGCCGTTAAACATATTATGCGCGTATCTACTGGGCTCAACTCACTCGTTCTAGGGGAACCTCAAATTCTAGGGCAAATTAAAGATGCTTATAATGCTGGACATAAGGCCGATAGCATTCACCATACTTTAGAAAACTTATTTCAACAGATTTTTAAAACTGCCAAACAAGTCAGAACAGATACCAGAATTGGGTCAAGCCCTGTTTCTGTTGCTTTTTCTGCAGTTTCTTTATCTAAACAATTTTTTGGTGATTTTTCACAACAAACCGCATTACTTTTAGGGGCGGGGGAAACCATTAAATTAGTGGCTCGCCACTTGAAAGAAAACAACATCGGCAAGCTTATTATTGCCAACCGCACCCTAAGCAAAGCTCATAAGTTAGCTGAGACCTTAGGGGGTTACGCTATTGAATTACATGAAATACCTGAGCACCTTCATGAAGCAGACATTATCATAGGTTCAACAGCCAGTCCAACCCCTATTTTATTAAAATCACATATTAAGAAAGCTCTAAAAAAACGGCGCCAAAGCCCAATGTTTATTGTTGATATTGCCATTCCTCGAGACATTGAAGCAAGCGTGGGAGAGTTTAATGATGCTTATCTTTATACCGTTGATGACCTGAAAGAGATTATTGATGAGAACAAGTTATCTCGTCAAAATGCCGCTTTAGAAGCTGACAAAATTATTTGCGTTCAAGCAGAAGCATTTTGCACCCAATACAAAAGTATTCAACAAGTAAATCCCTTAATCCAGACTTATCGACAAGATGCTTATCAACTTAAAGATAATGCTATCCAAGAGGCTTTACATCATTTAGAGAAAGGGGATTCTCCTGAACAAGTTATTATCAAGCTAGCCAACCAACTTACAAATAGATTACTACATACCAGTACCGCACATTTGCATCAAGCCGGTATTGAAGGTAATGAATCTTTAATTAAAGCTGCCAAAGAAATTTTACTTCCTGGCAGGTGCAGGCGTTAGCGACTTTAATTTACTTCTCCTAACCCTTTCTTTTTTATCCACATATTTAGAATAAAAGCAGACATTAAAATGAAAAACTCAATTCGACTCAAACTAGAAAACCTAATAGAACGCTTAGATGAAGTTAATCATTTAATTTCAGATCCCGAAATCATTAACAATCAAAACAAATTTAGAAGCCTAACCAAAGAATATGCCCAAATCACACCTGTGGTAGAAGTTTTTACCAAGTTTTCTGCCACCGAAGGTGATTTGATTGAGGCAAAAGAAATGATTCAATCAGGCGACCCTGAATTTAAAGAAATGGGACAAGAAGAGCTTCCTGGGTTAGAAAAACAACTTATCAAACTTGAACTTGATTTACAAAGAATGTTACTACCTAAAGACCCTAAAGATGACTCTAATATTTTCTTAGAAATTCGTGCTGGAACAGGTGGTGATGAGGCTGCCATTTTTGGTGGAGATTTATTTAGAATGTATAGTCGCTATGCCGAAAATATGAAGTGGAAAGTTGAAATAATTAACTCACAAGAAGGCGAGCATGGTGGCTATAAAGAGATGATTTGTCGAATTATTGGTGTAGGAGCTTTCTCGCGCTTAAAGTTTGAATCTGGTGCTCATAGAGTGCAAAGAGTTCCTGATACCGAAACCCAAGGACGCGTGCATACCTCTGCAGCGACGGTGGTAATTATGGCAGAAGCTCCAGATTTGGAGATGGTGGAACTTAATCCTGCTGATTTAAAGGTGGATACCTTTCGTGCTTCAGGAGCAGGAGGACAACATGTTAACAAGACTGATTCAGCCATCCGTATTACCCACCTACCAACAGGAACGGTGGTTGAGTGTCAAGATGAACGCTCACAACATAAAAACCGTGCCAGAGCCATGTCTTTGCTTGCTTCTCGCATTATGGATGAAAAACAACGAGTACATGACTCTGAAATAGCTCAAGAGAGAAAAAGCTTAGTGGGAACAGGGGATCGTTCTGCAAGAATTCGCACCTATAACTACTCACAAGGAAGAGTAACCGACCATCGCATCAACCTAACCTTATATAAACTAGATGATGTCATGCAAGGAGGCTTATCTCAAGTTATAGGGCCTCTTATCAATGAGTATCAAGCCGAACAACTTGCTGAATTAAGTAACGGATAATTGTTGTTAGTTTATGCAAATTCAAGAAGCTTTACAGCAAGCAAAAATTAAATTATTAACAGCAAAACAACCTTCAGACAGCCCTTCTTTAGATGCCGAAATATTATTGAGCCTTATACTTAAAAAAGACCGTACTTATCTTTATACTTGGCCTGAAAATGAACTTTCATCTAAAAAAGAGAAGGCCTTTTTTTTGCTTTTAGAAAAAAGAAAAAAAGGAGAACCCATCGCCTATTTAACGCAACATAGGGAGTTTTGGGGGTTGAACTTTAAAGTCAATGAGCACACATTAATTCCTCGTGCCGATTCTGAAACACTTGTTGAAACGGCTCTAGTTAAAATAAAACCCCTTCTTTCTCCCAAAGTTTTAGATTTAGGAACAGGGTCAGGAGCTTTAATCTGTGCTATAAAGTCAGAAATACCTCATGCCATAGCCGTGGCGACAGACTTGCAAAAAGAGGCTTTAGCCATAGCTAATGAAAATGCTCAAACTCTACAACTAGACATTAGCTTTAAACAAGGAAGCTGGTTTGAGCCTCTTAAGGGAGATAAATTCGACTTAATCGTTTCTAACCCACCCTATATTGAAGAGACAGACCCTCACTTGCAACAAGGAGATCTACGATTTGAACCCCTTAGCGCTCTCGCTTCAGGAAAAACAGGGTTAGATGATATTAATATCATTGCAAAGACGGCAAAAACTCACCTAAATTACCAGGCCTGGTTAATTCTTGAGCATGGGTACAATCAAGCTGAAGCAGTAAAAAATATTTTAAAAGAAAATGGTTTTCAAAACATTGAAACCATTAAAGATTATCATCAACACCCTCGAATAACGCTAGGGCAAAAACTAGATGGATAAACTCGCCATGAAACATAAAACTGAACTCAATGATGAAGAGCTTTCTCGTTATAGTCGTCAAATCTTACTCCCTGAAATAGACTATACTGGGCAGTTAAAACTGGCTCAATCTCATGCTGTGATTTTTGGGCTAGGCGGATTGGGATCTCCTGTCTCTTTATATTTATCCTCCGCTGGTATTGGAACACTCACATTGGTAGACTTTGATAGCGTAGAAGATTCTAACTTACAACGCCAAATTGTTCATAGAGAAAAAAATATTGGACAAACTAAAGTTGAATCTGCTCAACAAAACTTACAGGCACTAAACCGTCACATTGAAATTAATACTGTAAATAGTCGTGTCGGTCAAAATGGATTAGAACACCTCATTGCCTCGGCAGATATTGTACTAGATTGTACCGATAATTTTGCTAGCAGGTTTACACTAAATGAAGCCTGCTTTAATGCAAAAAAACCTTTAGTTTCAGGTGCGGCTATTCGCTGGGAAGGTCAACTGTCTACTTACGATTTTCGCCAACCAAATACCCCATGCTACCAATGTTTATATCCAAAAGATTCTGGAGAAGAATTAACCTGTAGCCACAATGGAATAGTTTCACCCGTAGTAGGTATGTTAGGAACCATGCAAGCAATTGAAGCTATTAAGGCACTATTAAACCTACCTACTTTGGCAAGAAAACTAATGATTGTTGATGCTTATAACATGCAGATTAGAACTTTAAATTTAACACAAGACAAAACATGCTCTACCTGCCGCAATAAAGAGGAAGAAAGTAAAAAATCTATGGATCTTGGTGTCTAGAATTTTTATCCACCAGAATGACAACTCGACGGTTTAAAGATCTTGCGTAGCTTGTAATATTCTGAACAACAGGGTCATTATCAGACCTTCCTTTAATCGTAATAAGTTCAGGGTCTACTCCCATACCCACAAAAGTTCTGGCAACAGTTGCCGCACGAGAGGCTGATAACTCCCAGTTAGAAGGAAATTGAAAATTAGAAATAGGTATGTTATCAGTGTGCCCTGTAATAGAAATATTTTGATCTCTACCTGATAATGACTCTCCTAATTTTTCTAATTTTGTGCGAATATTGTCATTAATACTTGCTCGAGCACTTTCAAAAAAACTATCTGATCGTAGAGTAATTTTTATATAATCTTCAGTATCTTCAATAACAATATCTCTCACAACTCCATCTTCAGCTAAGGCTTCACGAAGTTTATTTACGGTAATAGGCGGGCGTTCTACAAAGACATCAACTTCAAGCATGGCTTCACCTTCTTGCAGTTGAGCAACATCTTCCTCTGTCCTTTCACCCATTAAAGCACCCACCAAGTCATCTCGTTTACTGGGCTCAATAATTGAAGTTAGCCACATCACCAAAAAAAACACCATTAAAACCGTCATCAAATCAGCAAGTGCAATTTCCCAAGCTCCGCCCTCTTCATGACATTCTTTTGATTTACGACCCATATACAACACACCTACCTTTTAAGATCCTTGCACGCATAAATCCCGTTAGTAAAATGGAATAGAATTTTGCCGTTTTAGTTATTTCAATCCGTACAATTCTAATCACCGTTATGAACCGCTCAAAGAGTTTTCATAAGACCTTTTTTACTTTTCAAACTGAATAGACTCTGAAATTTCAAACTCTGGTGGAACACGCAAGCGAGCTATATCTTCTGCTAACAAAGGGGAAACTCCCTGCTGAAAAGCAAGTAAGTAAGCAGAAGTCATTTCGTAGAGTGAACGGTCTTGGCGAATCATAATTTCAATAGCATGGGTAAAAGGAGCAACGACTGCAAACGCTACAAAAACCCCTATTAAAGTTCCCACTAAAGCGGCACCAATAGAAGCTCCAATTTTACTCACATCCATATCTGCACCCAGAAGGTTCATCGTCAAAACCACACCTAATACGGCACCGACGATACCAAATCCTGGCAGTAAATTAGCGATTTTACCCGTCGCTCTAGGAACTTCCATATTAGACTGCACAATGTCTTCTATTTGATCCTCTAAAAAACATTTAAATTCAAAAGATTCTGGAGGATTACTAATTAAGTAACCAAAGTTATTTACAATAAACTTGCGCAGTTCTATATGCTTCATAACCGAGGTATACTTATTTAGTAAAGGGCTGTCTTCGGGGTTTAAAAGGTGATTTTGCATGGACAACACTCCTTCCCTACGAGCTAAACGAGCCATATCACCTAAAAGACTTAAGGTTTCTATATAGAGCCTTTGGTCGACCCTTCCTCCACCAAAAAAACGCCCAATATATTTAAGGGTTTTTATCCAAATATAAACAGGAGTAGAAGCTAGAAAGGTTCCTAGAGCTAAACCAAGAATTAAGATAATTTTAGCTGGATGCCATAAGGAAAGTAAACTACCTCCTTGCATCATAAAACCACCAATAAAACTCAGTAGAATAATAATTATTGCAATGGGTTTTGAAATCATAAGCCTTGCTTTTTTAAAAAAAATTTAAGGGGTCGCTAAGGAAACACTTAACAACTAAGATTATTTTATACTGGTAAAAAGTGCCTATATTTTCACTGCAATTCGCTGCAATAGCTGGCTATTACCACTCCTTGAAAAATATTAAAGCAAATTTGATACCATATAATATAATAAGACTTCTTATTTACTATTTACTTACAAATATTCTATATGATTTTATACCTATAAACCTTTGCACAAGGAAAAACTTAAAGAGTATATGATTAAGTCCCGCTAGAATTAAACTAAAACAACAGGCAAAAAACTTATCTAGACACCCTAATTGTAACAACATTTTTTAATGTTCTTGGTAAAGAAACGCCACACTTTCCTCTTGCTGCAAAGGCCTTTTCAAGATCTACCACTTTAAATGATTTGACATAATGACTCTTCGTAATCAAATCTAACTTCTGTCCTTGTTGAAAACAAAAAGTGGCTTTTACTTCATATTCTTTTGATTTTTGAATTAATTTACTGCCCTTACCTTTGGATAATTCAGGTAATTCTGAAGCCACAAAAACTAACATTCTCGGCTCATTAGTCACCACAATAACCCAATCATTTTTTTCCACTACTGTCGGAGATAAAAGGCTTGAGTCTGCTGGTAAGGACAACAAAGCTTTACCTGCTTTATTTTTTGAATAACAACTTTTAACTTGGGTAATAAATCCATAACCTGAACTAGAAGACAGTAAAATTTTATCTTCTGGATTTTGTAGTACAATTTTTTTAAAAGCAGAACCTGCTGGAGGATTTAAACGCCCTGTTAATGGCTCTCCATGACTTCTCGCAGAAGGTAAGGTGTGTGTTGGTAAGGAATAAACCCTGCCTGAATCATCAAAAAATAAAGCTATTTGACGACTTTGTCCTATAGCTTGATACAAAAAATTATCACCAGATTTATAAGCCAGTGCTTTTCCATCTATATCATGACCCTTTGCTGCTCTCACCCAACCATTTTCAGATAAGACAATCGTTACGGCTTCAGAAGGCAACAGATCTTGCTCACTCATAGCCTGAGCATTTTTAGCTAAAACCAATGGGGAACGCCTCTCATCTCCATAGAGCTCGGCATCTGCAAGCAACTCTTTTTTAACCAATGTTCTCATTCTAGCTTGACTTCCTAAAACCCTTTCTAATTTCACTTTTTCTGCTTCTAACTCTGCCTGTTCCGTTCGAATACGCACTTCTTCTAACTTGGCTAAATGACGAAGTTTAAGCTCTAAAATTGATTCTGCCTGAATACTTGTTAAATCAAACCGTGTCATTAACACAGGTTTTGGCTTATCCTCTTCTCTAATAATAGCTATAACTTCATCTATATTTAAAAAAGCAATAAGCAGCCCATCTAAAATATGCAAACGATCCAGAACCTTATCTAGACGATATTGCAAACGCTTTCGCACGGTTTCTAAGCGATAAACCAACCATTCACTTAGCATTGTTTTTAAACTTTTTACCTGTGGCTTTCCATTTAAACCTATTACATTTAAATTAACCCTATAACTTTTTTCTAAATCTGTTGTTGAAAACAAGTGCAACATCGCCGTTTCAACATCTATTCGTTTTGAGCGTAATTCAATCACCAACCTAACAGGGTTTTCATGATCAGATTCATCTCTTAAATCAACCACCATTGGTAGTTTTTTAGCCCGCATTTGTGTGGCAATTTGCTCTAATAATTTTGAACTAGAGACTTGAAAAGGCAAGGCCTCAATGACAACATTCACGCCTTCTTCAACAAAATAAGGGGCTCTTTGACGAACCGAACCATTACCGGTTTCATAAAGCCTTAATAAATCTACTTTAGCGGTAATAATTTGAGCCGAGTTTGGGTAATCAGGAGCAGGAATAAATGTCATCAACTCTTCAACTGACAAAGAATTGTCCTCTAATAATGCAATGCAACCACTTATCACTTCTTTTAAATTATGAGGCGGAATATCCGTCGCCATACCCACTGCTATACCCGATGTACCATTTAGAATCACATGAGGTACTCTTGCAGGCAAGACGACAGGCTCTTTAAGAGAACCATCAAAGTTAGGAGCCCAATCAACCGTTCCCAAACCAACCTCTTCTAACAATAATTGACTAAATTTAGACAATTTTGCCTCGGTATAACGCATGGCAGCAAAAGATTTAGGGTCATCAACTGATCCCCAGTTCCCCTGCCCATCTACCAGAGGATAACGAAAAGAGAAATCTTGAGCCATCAATACCATCGCTTCATAACAAGCCGAATCACCATGAGGATGAAATTTCCCCAATACATCTCCGACGGTTCTTGCCGATTTTTTAGCTTTTGCAGTGGCTTTTAAACCCAGCTCTGACATGGCATAAATAATACGGCGTTGTACTGGCTTTAAACCATCACCAATATGAGGCAAAGCACGATCAAGAATGACATACATTGCATAATCTAAGTATGCTTTTTCCGCAAACTCCGCAACCGTTTTTCTCTCAATACCTTCATAATTAAGTATTTCTTGGGTCATTTATTTTTCCTTACTCTCTGCCATTTTTCCTACCGCACAAGAAACAAAAGATTTGGCTTTTGCTTTAACAGATTTTAAACCTTCAACTGAACCAACTTCAGGGTAACCAATTGATTCTAGCAAAGCGACAACCTCTTCTTTTAAGCTATTTTTGGCCTCTATTTTTACCAGGCCTGGTAAAATCTCAATTTCAACCGAATCCACTCCTTTTAACTGCAACAATTTTTTTTTAATACTGTTTGCACAGCCACTACACTTAATATTTTCAACCTCAATAACAAAAGACACTAGAATTTACCTCATTTTAAGTTTATCATTTAACCCTGAAAGGGCACTTACAAGAATCTCTTGTTAGCTAGGAGTAAAATATATACCCACTTTCTAAATAGAGATTAAAGTTAAGCACTAATCTAGAATTATATGCTAAAGAGAAATCTAAAAGCCATCTACTATATATTGACAAAAAATAAAACAATAATAATTAAACCCTAACCCCTACTTATAAACTGAAGATAGAGTGCTAGAGCTTGTTCGCTAGGCGTTTGCAAAAGAACAATTGCTTCACTAGGCGTTAGCCGTAAGTTAAGCGGGTATTTTTGTGAATGCATAGTGCGCGCTGGTGCTATGTGTCCGCTTTCTAAGTAGGGATAGGGGTTATAAAGATGAACTCCTTTAAAAACAAGACCATACTTAGCAAATAAATAGATGACATATCATGAAAAATTATCAACGAAATACAGATAGAATTTCAGTTTCTAAACCCATTACTTTTCTCCACCGTAAGGCACAAGAAAAGGGAAAAATGATAAACCTTTCTATGTATGGCTCTGGGTTTATTTCAAATAAAGCTTTAGAAATAGGAGAAACTATTGATATTAAATTCTCTCTGCCTACCTCTAATATTAACTCAGAACTTGAGCTACAAGGGAAGGTAATTCATAGCGATAAAGTAAAGCAGCAATATTTAATTGGACTAAAATTTACGGAAGTTTCTTCCCCCTATAAAATGGCAATTCAAGAGTTTATGTCTAAAACTCGTGTCGCCCTTTACTAAATAAGCCTTTTAACAACTAAAACAAAGCTAAACTTGAGCTAAATCACCCTTTTCTTCAAGCCAAACTTTTCTATCTCCTGAACGCTTTTTAGCTAACAACATATCCATAACCAAATCAGTGGTATCTAAATCTAAGGACAACTGAATAAGCCTTCTAGTTTCAGGCATCATAGTCGTTTCTCTTAATTGTCCTGGATTCATCTCCCCTAAACCTTTAAAACGCGTTACCTGAACCTTACCTGACATTTTTTCTGTTTCTATACGATCTAAAATTCCCTGGCGTTCAAATTCATCTAAGGCATAAAACACCTTCTTACCTACATCAATACGATATAAAGGCGGCATAGAAACATAAACATGACCCTGCTCAACCAAAGAAGGAAAATGCTTAACAAACAAAGCACAGATTAAAGTTGCAATATGAGCTCCATCTGAATCAGCATCAGCCAAAATACAAATTTTACCATAACGCAAACCACTTAAATCCTCCGAGCCAGGATCCATACCTATCGCAACAGAAATATCATGTATTTCATTTGAAGCCAAAACCTGAGAAACATCTACCTCCCAAGTATTTAAAATCTTACCTCGCAAAGGCATAATTGCTTGAAAAGATTTATCTCTCGCCTGCTTAGCTGAACCTCCAGCAGAATCTCCTTCAACCAAAAATAACTCCGTTCTGGTCAAATCAGATTCTGTGCAATCCGCCAGTTTTCCTGGCAATGCAGGGCCATAAGTGATTTTTTTACGCCTTATTTTTTTTGCTTTTTTACTACGGCGTTGAGCATTATCAATCACAATTTCAGCAATTTTTTCTGCTGTATTTAGATTTTGATTAAGCCATAAACTTAAACTGTCTTTAACTACCCCTGAGATAAAAGCTACACATTCTCTTGAAGAAAGTCTTTCTTTCGTTTGACCTGCAAACTGAGGATCTCTAACTTTAGCGGATAAAACAAAAGCAACATTTTGCCAAACATCATCAGGAGTTAGCTTAACACCTCTTGGAAGCAAATTATGAAATTCACAAAACTCCTTAATAGCCTCTGTTGTTCCCGAACGCAAACCATTAACATGCGTTCCTCCTTGCGGAGTAGGAATAAGATTAACATAGCTTTCTAGTAGAATTTCTGACGGTTCTAACAACCAAGATAATGCCCAAGAAACCCCTTCATTTTCAGTATCAGCTTCCCCTACAAACGCTTCTAGAGAAGCTCGCTCTATATTATTTAAAGAAAGCTCAAGATAATCTTTTAACCCATTTGTATACTGCCAAACTTTTGTTTCTTTAGCAACCTCATCTACAAAAGTCATTTTTAAATTTGGGCTTAACACTGCTTTAGCCCTAAGTAAATGTTTTAACTTTTTTAAAGCATATTTAGGGCTATCAAAAAAACTAGCTTCTGGCCAGAAATGCAGTTTTGTCCCCGTATTATTTTTACCTACTTTGCCTATTGATTCTAAAGGGTCTACTACCTCACCCTTTTCAAAAACAATTTTATAGATTTTACTATCTCGCTTAATTTGAATTTCTACACGCTTAGACAGTGCATTAACCACAGAAATTCCAACACCGTGCAAGCCACCAGAAAATTGATAAGCTTGATTAGAAAATTTTCCGCCCGCATGCAACCTTGTCATAATTAACTCAACACCAGACAAACTTTCTTCTGGATGAATATCAACAGGAATACCACGACCATTGTCTTCAACAGAAATAGAACCATCCATATAATGCGTGACCATAATTTCCGTGGCATAGCCCGCAATAACCTCATCAACACTGTTATCAATCACCTCTTGAGCTAAATGATTAGGTCTAGTCGTATCCGTATACATTCCTGGACGCTTACGCACAGGATCTAAACCTGTCAAAACTTCAATTTCAGATGCGTCATAAGATTGATTCACAAGGTTAAAACTCCTAACAAATTGTGTAGAATATGATTTAAAATAACTAAACAGTATAATATCAGGAAGACTTAATAATGCCAAACAAAGACTACAAAGAAGAAAGGCGCGAATATAAATTTTCTCAATTAAACCGTGAAGACATCCATTTAGACCCTTTCCTTCAGTTTAACGAGTGGTTAGATATTGCCCATAATTCAACAATAAAAGACCCAACTGCCATGACGCTTTCTACCGTAGACGCTAACTTACAGCCTCATAGTAGAATTGTGCTGCTAAAAGAGATAGATAAGGGGCTGGTTTTTTATACCCATTATGAAAGTCAAAAGGGTCAAGATTTAGCACAAAACCCAAAAGCTTCAGTGTTATTTTTTTGGCCTGAACAAGATCGCCAAATCAGTATTGAAGGCATTATTGAAAAAACCTCTCCTGAAATTTCTCAAACTTACTTTCAAAGCCGTCCACTCGACAGCCAACTGGCAGCAACCATTTCAAAACAAAGCCAAATCGTACCAGGTCGAAAAACACTTGAACTTAACTTTTTAATTGCCGAAAATAATTATAATGGAGAGCAAATTACCTGTCCTGAACACTGGGGAGGGTACATATTAAAACCCACTTTATTTGAATTTTGGCAGGGGCGTGAAAATCGTCTTCATGATCGCTTTCAATACACCAAGGATCTACAAAATAACCAGGCCTGGTCAATTTCACGACTATCTCCTTAGGGAAGAGCTTAACAACTAAGGTTAGAATTAGGCTGAGAAAAACGAGTCGCTATTTGTGCTGAAATGAGGCGTAATAGCTAGCTATTGCAACGAATTGCAGTGAAAATATCGGCTCGTTTAGCCAGTATAAAATAATCTTAGCTATTAAGTTCTTCCTAAGGAAGCACTTGATAACCGCGATTAGAATTTTACGGAGAAAAAAAGTGCCTATATTTTAGCCCGTATAGAACAATTAGAGATTCCATAACTGCCCCCCTAATTTAACCCTATTAATTATCAGGCAGTAAATATATATACAACTCCAAATCCCTATTTAGAAATTGGATATAGGGTGCTAGAGCTTGTTCGATAGGCGTTATCAACTATTTAACTAAAAGGTTATAACATGAGTGAAACAACTATAAACCTACCTGAAAGTTTAACCATTCACCATATTGAAGCCCAATACGGGAATTTAAAAATATCGTTTCAGTCAAGCATAGAAAATTTAAAAATCAATGCAAGCCAAGTAGAAGCCATTGATACTTCTGGATTACAGGTACTGCTTGCCTTAATAAATTATGCTACCTCTTCTGGAAAAACCATCCACTGGGAAGATCCTACAGAAGTGCTGAGCGCCAGTGCCAAACAAATCGGGTTAACTAAAAAACTGCAGTTACCCTAGTATTTAAATAATTTTTATGCCCAAAAACCCCGCAACTATCACTCTTGACCAAACCATTGCTATTTCTTTGAAATATGACACAAAAAAAATGTCTGCTCCCAAAGTAACAGCTAAAGGTAGCGGGTTAATGGCTAAACAAATCATACAAATTGCTTTAGATCACAATATCCCTCTCCAAACAGACAAGCAACTTGTTGAGCTTTTGAGCCAGGTTGAAATAGACGATCAAATACCAGAAGAGCTTTATGAAGCTATTGCCCAAGTTTTAATTTTTGCCTACCAACTCTCCGACAAGATCTTGCTCGACAAACAATAATTAAACAGCACCAAACCTTTGTACTGATGGGTGAGACGCGGGGTGCAAAAAAATTTAAAATAATTACGATTTTTTAGACTTAAACCTTTCCACGCTTTTAAAATCAAATGAAGTTTGCTCTATTGCAATACCCTGCTCAATTAAAGATGTTTCTAGGGCTTGTTTTTCAACCTTTAAATCAATCAACGCATGATTATTATTATCTAGCTGGTACATTTGTGTTAAACCAAGGTGGTAAAAACGCAAAATTTTCATTGCTTCTATATCCTTTCCTGACTCAGATGCCTTTTTTACCTTATCTAATACATTCGTAACATACATTAAATTTCGTTTTAAGCCCCAACCATACATGGCTTCAGCCATCCAAGCCTTGTCCTTTAAAAACCATTTCACAATCATCATGGTTATGACCATTCCAACAAAAGCACCTAGAAAATTTAATATAATAATATTATTACTATAATCTCCAAATAATTTTACAGCATAAGTTGCTGTTAAAAACCCTATAACAATAAACATTCCCATTACAATAAGAGTCGCTTTCTTAGTTTTACTGCGATAAACCTTGGGATCAATTTCTTTTATTTGAAACATTATTACTCCTTTTACCCGTATCCCTGTTTAGAAATTGGATATAAAGTGCAATCCCTTGTTCACTAGGAGTTTGTAAAAAATCTTAGTCTCACCCATTAGGTGAGGCGGGCATTTTTTGCAAATGCATAGTCGGCAAGGGGTGGTGCTATATGCCAGCGTTCTAAGCAGGGATGTGGGTTTTAATACAATACGCTTTTATTCATAAATATTTCGCACCCTAACCTTTGTTTCTAAACATAGATTTAGAGCACCAATCTCGACTACTAGGCATTTTTACACGCCTCAAACAATTCAAATGCATTGTCATCAATATCTCTTATAAACAAAGCCTTTCTGCCAGACAAGCTCCAAGTATAAGATACTTTTTTTTCCTCTAAAATACCAACATAATCATCAACCGATGAAACTTGCAAAGCAAAATGAAAATCTCGACCACCATGTTTAGGCCTAACCAAACCTTCGCAAGGATTGGAAAGCTCCATGATATGCAAACTTTGACCTGAAAACAAGTCTAACCAATAACCAGAAAAACCTAAGTCAGGGCGTTTCAACAAAGGTAAGCCTAATAAAGATTGATAAAACTTTAATGATGCTTCTGCATTTTTTACGACCACACTTACATGATCAAACCCCAATACTTTTGACATTTTTTCTCTTTAGAAATGATATAATTTCAATATTATTGATAGCCCCATAGTCCCTACTTAGAAAACTGACATATAGCACCAGCCATTGCCCGCTAGACATTAACAGAAAATCCCCGCTTAACCTAAGAGTGAAGCTAATATTTTTTGCAAATTCCTAGCTAACAATCTCTAGAATTCTATAATCTTTCTTCTAAGTAGGGATTTAGAATAGCCATATTTTAACAGGAAATAAACATGTCAACAAACTTACAAAACATTATTGAAGAAGCCTTTGAGAAAAGAGCTGAAATTACGCCACAAAATGTATCTACAGAAGTTAAAAATGCCATTAAAGAAGCCATTTTACTATTAGATTCTGGAAAAATGCGTGTTGCTGAGCAGGTCTCTATAGGAAACTGGAAAGTTAACGAATGGCTTAAAAAGGCTGTTTTATTGTCTTTTAGAACAGAAAATAACTCCGTAATGGACTCTTGCGAAACCCGTTATTTTGATAAAGTGCCGTCTAAATTTGTAAACTGGTCTCAAGAAGATTTTGAAAAATCAGGCATTCGTGTCGCTCCCCCTGCCATGGCTCGTCGTGGCTCTTTTATTGCCCCTAGAACCGTATTAATGCCTTCTTATGTAAATATTGGAGCCTATGTTGGAGAAGGTTCTATGGTGGATACTTGGGCAACCGTAGGCTCATGTGCTCAAATTGGTAAAAATGTTCATCTTTCTGGTGGTGTAGGCATTGGAGGGGTTTTAGAACCTCTACAAGCTTCTCCAACCATCATTGAAGATAACTGCTTCATCGGTGCTCGCTCAGAGGTCGTTGAAGGAGTTATTGTTGAAGAAGGTTCAGTTATTTCAATGGGTGTTTATATAGGTCAATCAACACGCATTTTTGACCGTGAAACAGGTGAAGTTCATTATGGTCGTGTTCCTGCTGGCTCTGTAGTGGTTTCTGGAAACCTGCCATCTAAATGTGGAACTTACAGCCTTTATTGTGCCGTCATCGTTAAAAAAGTAGATGCAAAAACCTTAAGTAAAGTAGGAATTAATGCTTTATTAAGAGACATCTAATTGACGCATATAATTAAATCTCCCCAAGGTAAGGGGGATTTATTTTGATACAAGGGAAGTTAAGTATGATTAAAATATTTGGTATTACCCAGTGCGATACCGTACGAAAAGCAAGAAAATGGTTAGAAAACAAGCCATTAGAATTTGAGTTTATTGATTTTCGCAAACCTAGATTTAACGCCGAACACATTCAATCTTGGTTAACAACCATCTCTTTTGAAGACATTGTCAACAAACGAAGTAAAGCATGGAAAGATTTTTCTTCTGCACAACAACTTGATTTAATGAGCTCACAAAACCTAGAGATTTTAATAAGCACCCCGACACTTATTAAACGCCCGATTTTACAAACAAAAACTGATATTCTCTTAGGATTTAAAGAAGCTGACTATCAAGCATTATTTGAAACTGAACATGAAACCGCTACAAAAACATCTGTAAATTAAGGGAGTTAAATTCATGTCTGAAACCATACAACTTGCACAAAAATTAATTAAAATTAACTCAGTAACGCCCAATGATAACGGTTGCCAAGAAATAATTGCTGACTACATTTCTGCACTAGGGTTCAATATTGAAAAAATGCCTTTTGAAGAAGTAGACAATATTTGGGCACGACGCGGAACAGAGGAACCATTGATTGTCTTTGCTGGCCATACAGATGTTGTGCCAACGGGTCCAGAAGAACATTGGACTCATCCTCCTTTTTCTGCTCATATCACAGAAGAAGGCATGATGATGGGTCGTGGAACAGCAGATATGAAAAGTTCTATTGCTTGCTTTATGGTTGCTTGTAAAAACTTTCTAAGCGAAAATCCTAATTCAAAAGGATCTATTGGATTTTTAATTACTAGCGATGAAGAAGGACCCGCACTAAACGGAACGGTTAAAGTCATTGAAGCTCTTGAGGCTAGAAATGAAAAGATAAACTATTGTTTAGTTGGTGAACCTTCAAGTAGTGAAAAACTAGGAGATTCTATAAAAAATGGTCGTCGCGGATCTCTTAATGGAAAACTTATTATTAAAGGAGTTCAAGGTCATATCGCTTACCCACAATTAGCCTATAATCCTATTCACTCTTTTGCTCCTGCTTTAGAACAATTAGTAAATTTAAAGTGGGACAATGGCAATGAATATTTCCCTCCTACTTCTCTTCAAATATCCAATATAAACTCTGGTACAGGGGCAACCAATGTTATCCCAGGAACCGTTGAAGTATTATTTAATTTTCGTTTTTCAACAGAGCATTCACCAGATACTTTAAAACAAGGTGTTCACGCTGTATTAAATCAATACCCTTTTAATTACGATATAGAATGGAATTTATCAGGATTACCCTTTATAACTCCTGCTAATGGAGCATTAATTAAAGCCGTTTCTAAAGCAATTCAAACTGAGACAGGTTATAAGACAGCCCTTTCTACCAGCGGCGGAACTTCTGATGGGCGTTTTATTGCGCCAACAGGAGCACAAGTGATTGAAATAGGTCCTTTAAACAAAACTATTCATAAAATAGATGAATGTGTCAGTGTTGATGATCTAGATAAACTCACCCTTATTTATCAAAGAACTTTAGAAAACTTATTGCTAGGATAACTATGGAAATACTTTCAATTATTCTGCCTATTCTTGCCTTAGCCCTCTTTTTATTTTTAATATGGCCACATATTAAAGCCGAAAATTGGAAAGAGAAATTTATTGATAACAAACAAGCTTTTTCACTTCTCGTCGTATTTACATTAATTTTGCTGTTTGTTTTTGGTATTAATATTTTTTTTGATACATTTTTCCCTGTTGAAATCTTATATTAAATTATGCATATTCAAGCTAACTATTCACTCAAGCCCTATAACACATTTCAAATTGATGTTCAGGCAAAATATTTTATCGAAATCTCTCGACAATCTGACATTCCTATTTTGCGTACCGACTTTAAACTTTCATCTATGCCTTGGTTCATTATAGGGGCTGGCAGTAATCTATTGTTTACCCATGATATGAATTGCGTCATTGTGCGTTGCAGCTACGATAAAATCAATCTTGTTAAAGAGGATAAGGACAATGTCTGGCTGTCTGTAGGTGCAGGATTAAACTGGCATGATCTGGTAACCTACACGGTTGATAACAACCTCTGGGGTTTAGAAAACCTTGCTCTTATTCCTGGTACCGTTGGTGCCGCTCCCGTACAAAACATTGGAGCTTATGGCGCGGAAGCTAGAGATAGCATTACCCGAGTACAAGCTTTGAACATTTTTAATGGCGAACGAAAGGAGTTCCGTAATGCAGGGTGTAATTTTGGCTACCGAACCAGTATTTTTAAACAAGAATATAACAACCAAATGCTCGTTCATCGTGTTACTTTTAGGTTAACTAAGCTTCAATCAGGCAGAGCTAATTTAATTTATGATTTACTGGGTAAAAGTTTTCAAAACATGAAAACATCAGAAATTACACCCAAGCATATCTATGAAAAAGTTATTGAAATTCGCCTAAAAAAAATTCCTGACCCAAAAATCCAAGGAAATGCTGGAAGTTTTTTTAAAAACCCCATTATCACAGCTAGCTATATGAAAAAGATTTTACAAGAATTTAAAGATATTCCTCACCATAAAACCGTTAACAACAACTACAAAATTCCTGCGGCTTGGCTTATTCAAAGCGCAGGATGGAAGGGTAAAAAATTAAGAAGAGCTGGGGTTTCCAAAAAACATGCTTTATTTATCGTTAATTTAGCCAATGCCACAGGGCAAGATATTCTAGACCTCTCCACAAAAATACAAGAAGATGTTGACCAAAAATTTGGCATTCATCTAGAACCTGAAGTTATCATAATTTAAAAAGTTCTTATGCTTTCTTACGAAGGCACTTAACAACTGATTAAAATTCTGGCAACTCCAAGTTTTCAGCATCAAGGCTTAATTTCGCAGTAATAGCTAGCTATTACGCCTCATTTAACAAAACTTGACGCACATTTTTTCTCAATAAAATTCTAATCGCGGTTATCAAGCAACTCCTTACCAGGCCTGGTAAAAATACACTATTTTAATCCTTCGTTTTCAAGCATAGGTTCAATATTAGCATTATTCTCAATATGCAATGTTCTGGTTGGAAATGCCATTTCAGCTTGGTTATTTTCGACGACCTCTGCTATTTTCAATAAAACATCTTCTTTAATATGATGAAATTGCACCCAGTTAGTTGTTTTGGTGAAGGTATAAATAAGAAAGTTCAATGACGAATCAGAAAACTCTAAAAAATTAACAATCAAAGTTTGATTTTGATCAATATCTGGATGTTGCCTTAGCATATTTCTAATCCCTTCAGAAATAACTTTTATTTGATGTAAATCACTGTAACGAACACCAATGACCTCTTTAATTCGTCGGTTTGTCATTCTTGAGGGATTTTCAATCGCAATGGTTGAAAAAATTCCATTAGGAATATATAAAGGTCGTTTATCAAAAGTGCGCACTACAGTAATACGCCAACCAATTCTTTCTACCGTGCCTTCTAAAGATCTATCTGGTGAACGAATCCAGTCACCAACGGTAAAAGGCTTGTCCATATAAATCATTAGCCCACCAAATACATTGCCTAACAAGTCTTTGGCAGCAAAACCAACAGCAATACCCCCCATTCCTCCGAAGGCTAACAACCCTGTTAAGCTCACATTAAAGGCGGTTAAAATAATTAACCCTGTTATGACAAAGGCGGTTAGTTTAATTATTTTAACCAGCGCTTCTACCGTTACCTCATCAATACGCTCATCTTTCTTGGCATAAGATTTTAAATCAATCTCAAGATTATTAACCACTCGAATAACATACCAACCTAAAGCCAATGTTAAAACAGAAGACTTAAGTGATTGCAAATGTGGAATAAAATCTAACCATAATTGAAAATGTAACAATATAGTGGTCAGTGCCAGTGCAATTCCGTTTAGCCATATAAAAAATACCGCGGGCGACCTAGCTCCATCAACAAAGGCATCTAAAAGGTTTTTATTTTCCTTTACTAAATAATAGTGAACACGCCTTAAAATACTTCTAGCAATTAAATGAATAATTAGAGTTACCGTTAAAATACTCAGAATCCAAAGTAGCCAAAAATGATCTCCAAAAAGACTAATTAATTCTGCCCACAGATTAGCGATTTTATCAAAAACAAAGGTCATGACATTATTTCCTGTTGATTATATTCATCTAAAGATTGTTTAATTTGATGACTTGCTGCTTGCCACAAAGGATTGGTTGCAAGTTGATGATATTTTAAATGGGGGTGTCCATGCAGACGAATCAAACGAGCATGTGATAGGTTATCTTTTTTAAAATTTACCTGTGATAAAACTTGGTCAGCCGCTTGAGCATCATTGCAAACTAAAGCTAAGTCGCAACCAGCATTTAAAGCTAGGTTAACTCTTGCGGTGATATCTCCATAGGCGGTTGCCGCTTGCATAGATAAATCATCGCTTACAATCACGCCATCAAAGTGGCATTGCTTGCGGAGAATATTTTGCAACCAAATTTTAGAAAAACCTGCGGGTAAATTATCTATTTTAGGGTAACAAACATGGGCAGGCATTATGGCATCAATGCCATTTTTTATTAGCTTTAAAAATGGCTGTAAATCTTGGTGAGAAATCTCTTCAAATCTTCTATCATCTACGGCTATTTCAATATGCGTGTCTTCTTGAATATAGCCATGCCCTGGAAAATGCTTTGCCACACTTGCCATGCCAGAATTTCGCAAGCCTTTCATTATATGAAAAGCTAACTTACCCACTACCACTGGGTCTGAATGGAATGCTCTATCACCAATAACTCGACTGTCTCCATAATCTAAATCTACCACTGGTGTAAAACTAAAATCAACCCCAACTGATAGCAATTCTGTACCGATTAACCAACCAATTTTTTCAGCTAAATCGGTCGCTTTATTTTTATTTTTTTGATATAAGTTTCCCAATATTCTCATTGGAGGAATCCGTGAAAAACCTTCTTTAAAGCGTTGCACCCGCCCCCCTTCATGATCCACTGCAATCAATAATCTAGGATGACGAAGGTTATGAATTTGGCTACATAGATTCTGGATTTGTTGTGGCGATTCATAGTTACGGGCAAATAAAATCACTCCTCCCACTAGAGGATCAAGCAAGCGGTCTTTTTCATCATCCTGCATTTGAGTTCCTGCAATATCAACCATTACACATCCCAAAGGCATGGTTTGTCCTAGTAGTTTTTTATTCATTTTATTCTCTAATTTTTACGGGACTTAACATCTAAACTATCGCGCCATATATCACCTGCTAAATTAACTGCTAACACCACCAGCATTAACATAATTCCAGGAATAAGCACTAAATGCGGTGCAACCAATAAATAACGCGTACCTTCACGAATCATACTTCCCCAAGAAGCATCTGGAGCTTGCACTCCTAGCCCCAAAAAAGACAGCCCTGCTTCAGAAATAACCGCCCCTGCAATGCCAAAAGTTGCTTCAACGCCAAGTGTTGCGGTAAGCAAAGGCACTATATGTCTAAATAAAATTAAATGCGTTGGCACACCTAAAGCTTTTGCCGCTTGAATATGCTCTCTGCTACGCAAACTTAAAGTTTGGGCTCTAGCCAACCTAGCATACCCTACCCAGCCTACCATTACTAAGGCAAAAACTACATTTTCAATTCCCGGCCCCAAAATTGCTGCCAAAGCAATCGCTAATAGCAACCCTGGAAAAGCCAAAAATATATCAATAATTTTAGTCACAATCTTGTCTATCCACCCGCCCATATAGGCTGAATAAACACCAATAGTTGTGCCGATAATGCTAGAAAAAAAAACCACGCCTATTGCGACTAAAAATGAAGTTTGTGCCCCTAATAGTAATCGCTCAAATACAGGTCGTCCTAACTCGTCTGTTCCTAATGGATTTTCTAAGTTAGGTGATGCCAGCATATTGTCTAGTTGAACATTGGTTGCAGAATCGCCAACAAATATTGCCGCAATAGCCATCATTGCCCAAACTATTATCATGCCATAAGCAAAGTATTTAATCATGCGGGCTTATCCAAACGAATTCGTGGGTCTAGCCAAGCATAAACCAATTCGGTTAAACCATTAATTGTAATATAGGCGACACTAATCACCAAAATACAGGCTTGTACTACAGGATAATCTCGGCGTTGAATTGAATCTACCAATAATTGCCCTAAACCAGGCCAGTCAAAAACAACTTCAGTAATAACAGCTCCTCCTAATAAAGTTCCTAGTTGCAACCCTAAAATAGTCACCACAGGTAACAGGGCGTTACGCAAAGCATGCTTGCCATATATCATTTTTCCAGAAAGTCCTTTAGCTTTTGCAGTACGCATATAGTCTTCATGAAAAATCTCTAGCAAAGAGGCTCTTAACATTCTAGCTAAAATTGCTGCCAATGCAGTCCCTAAAGTTACCGCTGGCAAAACCCAAGAAAATGGTTGTTCTGCACCACTTACAGGAAACCAAGCCAAACCAATAGAAAATGCCAATATGAGCATCGGACCTAACCAAAAATTGGGAATAGACAACCCAACTAAAGATACCGACATGGCTAAGTGATCAGGCCATTTTCCTGCTTTTAAAGCAGACCACATGCCTAAAGGAAAGGCGATTAAAATGGCAATAAATAATGCCATTAATGCCAACTGTAAAGTGTAAGGAAAGCGAGCTGCAATGAGCTCAGAGACGGGTTGCTGAAAAAACAAGGAGTCTCCCAAGTCTCCACGTACAATACCTGACATATAGTTAATATATTGTTGCCAAAGAGGTAGGTCTAAACCTAGCTTTTGTCTAAGAGCTGTTTCATCAGCAGGACTTGCCCAGTCTCCTAGCATTACGGCAACTGGATCTCCAGGCACAAGATGAATTAACAAGAACACCAGAGTACCGACCACCCAAGAGATAAAAACAACATTAGCAATAAGACGCAAAAAATACTGAATCATGCTTCGATTATGACCTCTGTTCCCACTTCTATCTCATTAAACAATTTAATTAAATCTGCGTTTTTCATCCTAATACAGCCATGCGATAGAGCAATTCCCATCGGTTCAGAATCTGGTGTACCATGAATATAAATATAGCGTTGCATAGTGTCAACACTGCCCAATCTATTTTTACCTTTTTCACTACCTGACAACCACAAAATACGCGTTAAAATCCAATCCCTATTTGGGTGTTTTTTTGCCAATATTGATGAATAAATTTCTCCAGTAGCTCGCCGTCCAACAAATACAGTATTTAAAGGCTCATCTTGTCCAATCATTACTCTAACAAGGTGCGTACCAATGGGCGTTTTTCCAGAATTTTTATCACACCCTACGCCTTTTAAAGCAGAACTAATCGAATATTCATCTAAAATATTTTTGCCTCCAACAAAAGATAGTCTTTGCAAGCTAAGGCTTATAATAATTTTTTTAGCCATCTAAGCACTTTTTTATACTAGATAATGCACGAGCTGAATTTAATCTTTCTAAAGTTCCTATATCGTTCCAAATGCCCGTAA
>CAYLXI010000008.1:21093-25233 GCA_964387695.1 uncultured Piscirickettsiaceae bacterium | reverse complement strand
CCAGGCCTGGTAAAAACCATGGAAAAACAGGATTCATTTTATGAGCTTTTTTAAAAAACTATTTGGTCAAACTATTTCCAATGAGCTTCAGCAACAAATAGAAGAGTGTCTTTCTCAAGTAACCGACCCTAACTTGCAACAAGATTTTATTAAGTCTAAATCTATTTCTGAAATATCTATCAAAAAAGGCATCTTAACTCTATCTTTTGAAATGTCCTACCCTGCTAAAAGCCTTATTCCATATTTTGAACAACAAATAACCCACCTTTTGCAAGATATTAATGAAGTGGAATCCATACAGTTTAACTGGATTAGCAATATCACCAGCCATGACACTCAAGGAAATACCACCCCTTTTAGTAATGTTAAAAATATCATTGCCGTTTCATCAGGTAAAGGAGGCGTGGGTAAATCAACCACCAGTGTTAACCTTGCACTTGCCCTACAACAAGAAGGGGCAAGCGTCGGAATATTAGATGCTGACATTTATGGACCAAGCATTCCAACCATGCTTAATATTACCAAAAAACCTGAAACTGAAGATGGCAAAAGTATGCTGCCACTCACTGCCTATGGACTACAAGTGATGTCAATTGGTGCTTTAATGGAAGGAGATACACCCATGGTTTGGCGAGGGCCTATTGTCACTCAGACACTGATACAGCTATTAAAAGAAACCGATTGGCAAGCACTTGACTATCTTGTTATTGACCTTCCGCCAGGAACTGGCGATGTACAACTGACCTTATCACAACAAATTCCCGTCACGGGTGCTGTTATCGTCACCACGCCACAAGAAATATCTTTAATAGATGCTCGTAAGGGATTAAAGATGTTTGAAAAGGTTAATATACCTATTTTAGGCATTATTGAAAATATGAGCGGTTATGTCTGCTCAAATTGCGGTCATGAAGAAGCCATTTTTGGAGAAAATGGTGGAAAAAAAATGGCAGAAGAATATCAAGTTCCTTTCCTAGAAACTCTTCCACTCAGCTCTCAAATTCGCAAACAAACAGATGCAGGAAAACCAACTGTCATCGCCAACCCAACCAGTGAAATTTCACAAAAATATAGAAATATTGCACATAAAATTACCGCAAGTATCGCATTACAGCGTAAAAATTATTCAAATGCTTTTCCAAGTATCGTCATACAAAATACTTAATACAAGTTTAGTAGCCTGAAGAACTCTATTTCTAGGCTATTCTACCTGCCATAAAACTGTATCGCCAGCTCTTATCGGAACAACCTCATCTTCACCAAAAGTTAATGTAGCAGGCACTTCCCAAGATTTTTTTATTAGGGTTATTTTATCGGCATTAATAGGTAGCTTATAAAAATTAGCACCATTTAAACTGGCAAAATTCTCTAATTTATCTAGGGCATCTTCTTCTTCAAATACTTCAGCATATAACTCAATGGCTGCATGAGCAGTATAAGAGCCAGCACACCCACAATCTGATTCTTTTGCACCCTTTGCATGAGGTGCTGAATCTGTTCCCAAAAAGAATTTAGCATCACCACTGGTGGCAGCAGCAATTAATGCTTTTTGATGGGTATTGCGTTTTAAAATCGGTAAACAATAATAGTGTGGACGAATTCCTCCAGCCAGCATATCATTTCTATTAAACAATAAATGATGAACGGTGATGGTGGCAGCTATATTTTTGCCTGCACTCTTAACAAATTCTACAGCATATTTGGTGGTAATATGCTCTAAAACTACCCTTAAATTTGGATAATTTTCTACCAAAGTCTTTAAAATAGTATCAATAAAGACTTTCTCACGATCAAATATATCAATATCACTATGAGTCACTTCACCGTGGATTAATAGTGGCATACCTACAGATTGCATGGATGCAAAAACTTCTTTTAAATTGTCAACATTTGTTACGCCAGAAGAAGAGTTAGTGGTTGCCCCTGCTGGATATAGTTTAGCCGCATAAACAATTCCAGATTCTTTTGCTGCCAAAATATCTTCAACACGGGTGTTGTCTGTTAAATATAACACCATTAAGGGCTTAAATTCTGCTCTGGGTTCAGCTGCCATAATTCGCTCATAATAAGTCTTTGCCAGTGCGGCATTAACAACAGGAGGAACTAAGTTAGGCATAATAATAGCACGGCCAAAATAGCGGCTAATATCAGCAACAGTATTTTCTAAAACTTTGCCATCACGCAAATGAACATGCCAATCATCTGGGCGAGTAATCGTTAAACGAGCTGTCATAATATCTTCCTAAGTAAAAATTTGAAAAATTATTTTTGTGTTCCATCATCATTTAATTTAGCCTTGCCATGCCCTCTATCACCCATATGTTGAATTTGATCGAGTTCTGAACCTATAATCTTATAAGCCTGCCCAAACCCTCTTACAAAGGTAGCCTTTTCTGGCGTTAACTTAAATAGATGAAAATCTTGTGACTGACTTAAGTTTCTCATGATTTTACCAAAACTCTCTGCATAATCACTCATAATGTCATTAAACTTATCTGAACCACGAGTAATAACCTCGGCTGTAGCACGAATGGTGCTGCGCTTGCGTTTAAATAAATTTCTTGCTTTATCTTCTGGCTCTATAAATAATAAGCTAAGGTTTAAATGACTCAATAAATTTGGCGTATGTACAGCCAGCTCAGAGATGTAAATATAAAAATACTTGTCTTTTTGCAAAACTGGAGCGTAGCTAGTGTCTGCATTACCCTCTTTATTGACCGTACCTAATACGACACTACTATGAGAGCGGTTAAACTCATGAAATTCTTTTAAAACTTGATCTTCTGGGATAAGCGGTACAAAATTACTTTCTAGCTGTTTTTCATTTAACATGACTATCTCTCTCTTAGTTATTAAGCGACTCTAACCTACGGTTAAGGCCTAGCGAACAAGCTCTAGCACTCTATATCCAGTTTCTAAGCAGGGATTAGGGTTAAGAGATTTTTAAAATTATTCAACAATAGGGTTATTACATAAAGAATTTATAAATATGCACCCTCTCAATACGCCACCTTTTTTTCACTCACTAGATTTTACTCTATCCCGCTCTAAATAAAAATAAATATCAATTCCTTATTTAAAAACATAGGTATAGAGCATTTGCTTTTTTAGGAAAATGGCTGTGTTATTCTCCTTTTTTCTAAATCATAATCAGGCATTTATCTGGATAAATCATAAAAAAAACTAGACTCATTAAATATTACTGGTATAATCCGCTTTTTATTATTATATGGGGCTAAAAGGCAACCGCTTATGTCTAAACAAGATGTTATTGAATTTGATGGCGAAGTCATCGATACCCTACCCAACACCATGTTCAAAGTTCGCTTGGAAAACGGTCATGAAATTTTAGCTCACATTTCTGGGCGTATGCGAAAAAACTATATTCGCATACTTGCGGGTGACCAAGTAAAGGTAGAATTAACACCTTATGATCTAACCAAAGGTCGCATTACTTATCGTGGGAAATAATAGACAAACTATAAATACTTAAAAAAACCTTGTTAATACTAAGTATTAACAAGGTTTTTTTGTATAATTAGCTTAGTCTTTATCTAAGGAAACCTCATGTTAAAAATATTTTCTTTTTTCTTTCTAATTTTCTTGTTTACAATAAGCAGCCCTGCTATATCTAGTGATGAAACTCATTTTGCTGCAAAAACTTATTCCCCTCAATTTAAACAATTTCCTCCACCTGCTGTAGGAACGCCTCCAGGTTATTTTTCTATGACAAAAAATATTGTCAATTTTAGGGGGGAAGGTAAGGCTAGATTTCTAGCGGTAGATTTAAAATTTATGTCTTATTATCAAGAGGTCGTAGGAGAAGAAGGCTGGATGGAACATCTGCGCCCTATCCTTAAAAACTACCTAGACAGAGTGCTACGACAACAAACTTATACTCGCTTAAAAGTCCCAGAAGGACCAGACCTTATGCGTGATGAAATCCTTCAAATGGCAAGGGAGGTTTTAGAAGAACATAGCATCTACCCCAATCTTTTAGAAGATGTTTTTATTACTAAATTTGTAATACAGTAAAATCTTTGCCTTATAAAGGTGTTAAAAAATGAACTGAAATTCATCTAACCACTCCTAAAGTAATCGTTTCATAGCATCTTTAAAGCATCTTTAAAGCATCTTTAA
>CAYLXI010000008.1:0-20993 GCA_964387695.1 uncultured Piscirickettsiaceae bacterium | reverse complement strand
ACTCCTAAAGTAATCGTTTCATAGCATCTTTAAAGCATCTTTAAAGCATCTTTAACATCATACACCCATGGAAAGCTTGGCAAGCTATTGGCAATAACTCTACCATAAGGCTTTTGTGACAACCTAGGGTCGCACAGCACTAGGACACCCGTATCTTGAGTATCTCGTATCAACCTCCCTGCTCCTTGCTTCATTGCAATCACCGCTTCAGGCAACTGAAAGTTAACAAAACCATGTAAACCTTTTTCTTTTAAATAGGCTTCTCTTGCTTGTACAATAGGGTCATCAGGTGGTGCAAAAGGAATACGATCAATCATCACAATTTTTAGTGCTTCTCCCTTAACATCTACACCTTCCCAAAAACTACTGGTTCCTAATAAAATAGCTTGATTAGCCATTTTAAATTTTTGTAACAAGGCACTTTTAGGTGCTTCCCCTTGAACCAACAAATCTCCTTCCCAGTAAAGATGTAATATTTCTTGTGCTTCTTGCAAGGCTCGATGACTGGTAAAAAGTAAAAAAGCTCTGCCTTCTGATTTAACTAATAAAGGCCAAATTGAGCGTAAGCAAATTTTAATATAATCAGAATCACGAGGCTGTGGCAAACCAATAGGGTGATAAATAACGCCTTGTTTATTATAATTAAAAGAGCTTTCCCATTGCTGCGTTTCAATATCATCTAAACCCAGTCGATTTGCAAAATAGTCAAATTTTCCATTGACGCTTAGCGTTGCTGAGGTAAAAATCCATGATCCTCCAATTTCTTTTCTCTGGCGACTAAAAGGTTCTGCAACACTTAAAGGAGTCAGATTTAACTTAAAGCGCCCCTGAGAAGATTCTAACCAGCGGATTTGAAATTCGCTCCGTGATTCCAGCCAACGAGTTAATTGCTTCTCAAGCTCCCCGCAACGCCTGTAAACAGAGCTAATCAACTTACCCCGCTCTGTTAAAGGCTTTAAAGACTCCTCTAGATAAGACAATTGATTTGAAGCTCGTTTAATGATTTTATTTGCCACTAGGCTGCTAGAAAAATCTTTCCAAGTCCAGCGTTTTTCCCATTTACCTAACGCCTCAGAAAAATTAGCAACTGACTCTTCTAGTAATTTAGCTTGATCTGCTAACTCTTGGGACTCTGGAGAGTCAACTTTTTGTGCATTCTTAATATCTCGCGACAGCTCATCTAATTGATTTCTACTTAGACTAAAACCTAAAAATTGGGCGGCAATATCAGCTAACTTATGTGCTTCATCAAAAATAGTGATTTCAGCTTCGGGTAACAATTCGCCAAACCCATTTTCTCTTAAAGCTAAATCTGCGCAGAATAAATGATGATTCACCACTAAAACTTGCGCTTCATTAGCTTGTTGCTTTATTTTTGGATAAAAACAACCGCTGTCAAGACTACAACCCTCTGTTTGACAAAACTCCATTCTAGAACAGACTCGATACCAAATAGGGTCATTTTCATCTAAACTTGAAAGCTCTGATTTATCTCCTGTTTGAGTTTTTTCTGACCAAGCATGAATCTTACTCAGTTTTTTCCAAACGGCTTTAGTATTCGCTTCTGATGTTTCTGCTATTTCTAAACGCTGCGGGCATAAATAATTGTCACGACCTTTTAATAATTTTACTGTGCCTTTTATTTTTAATATTTTTAACAGTAAAGGTAAATCTTTTTCTACTAATTGTTCTTGTAAATTTTTAGTCGCCGTTGAAATAATCACCGATTTACCCGACAAGAGAGCGGGGATTAAATAGGCAAAGGTTTTTCCAGTGCCTGTACCTGCTTCTGCAAATAAAGTTCCCTTTTCTTCTATTACTCTCAGCAGCATTTCAGAAAAGGCAATTTGTGCTACCCTAGGCTTATAGCCTTCAATCATTTTAGAGAGCTTTCCACCCTCGTTTAATAATTCATGAACTTGTTTTTTTTGGGATAGAAGAGACACTTACAGCCTTATGGTTCTGTTTTAAAGAAATAATGCAAGAATTTTAACAAAGAATGACTTAAAAGCTAGACATGTTATTTAAAATCAGTAAAATATGCACCTCAAATTTGAACTTAATTGGATATATAAAAATGAAAATTTTATCATCTTTAAAATCAGCTAAATCCCGTCATAAAGATTGCCAGATAGTAAGGCGCCGTGGAAAAGTTTATGTTATCAACAAAACTAATCCTCGCTTTAAAGCTCGCCAAAGATAATTTCTTTAGCTCTGCAATAAAAAAGGCACCTGATCAGTGCCTTTTTTTGTGTTTATCTATTTATTAAAACCTATATCGGCCTTTATCTCCCTTAGACAAATCAATACCCAACATTTCTACTTCAACCTTAGTTAAAGTTTTAACGATTAAATCCGTATCAACCTTACCAATAAAATAATTGGCTCCCATATTTAGTACTTCACGACTATTGTTATCACTTGTCATAGATGTATGAACAATGATTGGAATATCTTTTGTTTTCTTATCATTACGCAACTCTTTAATAACCGTATGCCCCGAGGCTTCTGGCATTTCTAAATCCGTAAAAATAATTGAAACACCATTCATATTTTCAAGGCCTTCAATATAATCTAACATTAAACGCCCATTATCAAAACCTTTATGCTTTAAATGTAGTTGATCAAAAACCATGCCCATATATTTTTGAATTGCTTTGCTGTCCTCTGCAAATAAAATCATTCTATTTTTAATGTAGTCACTAAAGACATGATTTCTTTTTCCTATTTCTTTAGCTGAAGCAAAAATCTTTTCTGCCATTGCGGGCATAGATTCAATTAATAACTTTTCAATATCTAAAAGAAAACACAGCGTTTCACCATCATTTAAATAGGTGTGGTTAACAATTTGATTGGTATTAACATCGACATTATAATTGTTTGCTGGACGAATTTCTGACCAGTCTTTTTCTTCCACACCATGAATATGAGCAACTCGCATCCCAATAAAATTATGACTAAAGTCTGAAACAATAATAATGGATTTTTCTTTTTCTTCTGCTGTCATTTCAAAGCCCATCCATTTAGGCAAATCAATTACAGGCAAATAGACTCCACGCAATTCAATCATGCCTTCAATCAAATCATTAGAATCTGGTATTGGAGCCACTTCATAAACACGGGCCTCTAAAACTTCTCGCACCTTGAAGACATTGGTTCCATAATAAGGTGGCTGATAATCCATTTTAGGAAATTGAACCTGAAAAATCATCAGACTCATTTGATTGTTTTTACTTAACTGTGCTGTTTTTTCGACTTGTTCAAGTGTCGTGCTCATTAATAATACCCACCTTATTTATATCAATCGCTTAAATCACCAGACCTGGTAAAAATGTTCATTAATTTTTTATTAAAATTTTTCTAACAGGTTTAAATGACTGTCTATAACCAACAATCGTGCCAAATTTATTTAATGCTTCTAAATGAAATTTAGTAGGGTAGCCTTTATGTTGTGCAAAACCATACTCTGGGTGCAAGGCATCTAGCTCAACCATTTGCTGATCTCGGTAAACTTTAGCTAAAATTGAAGCTGCAGAAATTTCTAAAACCTTATCATCACCCTTAACAATTGCTTCACACGCTCCTTCAATATCAGGACAACGATTACCATCCACTAGAACCTTGTCAAAAGGTATTTTTAAAGACTCTATCGCTCTTTTCATTGCAAGCATGGTAGCATGTAATATATTTAACTTATCTATTTCTTCTGGTGAAGACACTTTGATGCTGTAGCAGAGTGCTTGCTCTTTAATCTTTTCTGAGAGCAATAACCTTTTCCTTTCACTCAGTTTTTTTGAGTCTTTAAGTGGAAGATTGCAATTTGGTGGCAATATAACTGCCGCGGCAACCACATCACCAATTAGGGGACCTCTACCAACTTCATCAACCCCAACAATAATATCCATTAAAACATTCATTTTAATTCTGCCCAAAGCTCAACTGCATCTGCAGCAAGCTCAGAAGCATTTTTTTTAAGTGTTTTATATTGCTTTTTAAAAGCTTCTAATTGCTTCTGCTTTAAACCATCATCTGACATTAACTGCCTTAGAGCCGATACAATGTTATCAACACTGGCTTGCTCTTGAATCAACTCAGGAACAATTGAATCTTGTGCTAAAACATTAGGCAGTCCAATCCATTCCGTTGTTGACATTTTTTTCATCAACCAATAACTTACAGCATTTATTTTAATCGCAATAATCATCGGTCGCATCATTAGAGCAGCTTCTAAAGTTGCCGTTCCAGAAGTCACCACTAAATAATCTGAGGCCTCCATCACTCGTTGAGCTTTGCCATCAACGAGTGTAAACAAATCTTGCTCGCCAAACTCATTTATACACTTTTCAATAAAACTGCGCGCTTTTTGATGCACACAAGGAACCAAAAAATGTGCATCAGGGTAATTTTCTTTAAGTTTAATGGCTACTTTAATATAAACATCAGCCATTTTGGTTATTTCACTCATTCTAGAGCCAGGTAATAAACCAATTATCAACTGGCTTTTATTTAACTCTAAAGATTTTTTGGCTATTTCTCTTTGTGGATTCTCTGGGACTTCGTTTGCTAGAGGATGACCAACAAATTTAACTGGAATATTATATTTATCATAGTAACAAGTTTCAAAAGGGAAAAGGGCTAGGACACCATCGACACTTTGTTTAATGTTTTTTAAACGACTTTCACGCCAAGCCCAAATAGAAGGACTGACATAGTGAATAGATTTTATTCCCTTTTCTTTAAGGTTTTTTTCTACTTTAAAATTAAAATCAGGTGCATCAATCCCGATAAAAACATCTGGATTGATGCTTAGTAACTTTTTAATAAGGGATCGACGAAGCATTAATAACTCAGGAAGATATTTAAGGACTTCAAAAATCCCCATAACCGACAATTTCTCCATCGGATACCAAGATTCTAACCCTTGATAAATCATTTTAGTCCCGCCAATACCCACAAACTTTGCCGTTGGGTAGCGGAGTTTTAAAGATTTAATTAGACCCGCACCAAGCGTATCGCCAGATGTTTCACCAGCAACCAAAGCAATAACGGGCGAAGCCGAAGAACTATCTGACAATGCCACGATTAGATTTTCGTAAAAACTGTACTAAATTAGAAAGCGTGTCTTTTTTATCATTTAACTGCTCGATTTCATCAATAGCAGCTTCTAAACTTTTGCCTTTTCGGTATAAAGTTCGATAAGTTTTTTTAATTAAGAGTACTTGCTCTAGATCATAACCTCGGCGTTTCAACCCTTCAATATTAAGCCCTCTAGGAATGGCTGAATTTCCAGAAACGGTTACAAAATTAGGAACATCTTTACTCACGACACTTCCCATTCCACAAAAACTGTGTTCTCCTAGTTGGCAGAACTGATGCACTAAGGTATAGCCCCCTAAAACGGCCCAATCATACACTCTAACATGCCCTGCCAATGCAGAGGCATTTGCAAAAATGCAATGATTTCCGATAATACAGTCATGTGCAATATGAACACCAGCCATGATCCAATTATCATCACCAATTAAAGTTTCACCACGATCTTGTATTGTTCCACGACTAATCGTAACATTTTCACGAAAAGTATTATTGTCACCAATGACAAGGGTTGTTATGTCCGTTGCTTGGAACTTTTTATCTTGGGGGTCTGCACCAATTGAGCAAAACTGAAAAAAACGATTGTTTTTTCCAATTTCAGTTGGCCCTGAAATCACCACATGCGGCTCAATTACACAACCTGAACCAATTGTAACCTCTCCTTGAATAATCGAATAAGCACCTATTGCAACATCCTCTGCAATAATAGCTTTTTCATCAATAATAGCGGTAGAATGGATTAAACTCACGAAAATTAAACCTCTCTCTCTGCACAAAGCAGATCAGCAGAGGCAATCACTTTTCCGTCAACTTTAGTGACACATTCAAACTTCCAGATCCCTCTTTTATTGCCTTTAGTCACTACTTCAAAATCTAGACGATCTCCAGGAACAGCTTTTTGTCGAAAGCGACAATTATCGACTGCGGCTAAATAATACATCGTTTTTCCACCAGATTTAATTTCTTGCGTTCTGAAGGCTAAAATTCCTGTACATTGTGCCATAGCTTCAATAATCATGACTCCTGGCATTATTGGGTTGTTAGGAAAATGTCCTGTAAACTGAGGTTCATTAAAAGTAATGTTCTTAAAAGCTTTTAAAGATTTACCAGATACAAATTCCGTGACTCTATCTACCAACAAAAAAGGGTATCTGTGGGGTAAATATTCAAATATATCTTTAACTTCCATTTCATTCATGATCTGACTTCCCTAATTTATCTAAAGATTTTAATTTTGAGAGTTCTTTTTCAAGATGCTTTACTTGATCAACCATTTTTTTTAAATTTCTCTTTCTAATCGTGTTTTTTTGCCATTCTATTGTTGGTTGAGCAGGAAACCCTGAGTAGGAGCCTTGCTTTTTAATCGAATTGGTTACCCCCGCTTTAGCCATTAATGACACGCCAGAAGCTAAAGAAATATGTCCTGCCACACCAACTTGTCCTGCAAAAACGCAGTTTTTTCCAACTTTTACCCCACCAGCAAAACCAACTTGAGCAGCAATGGCTGTTCCTTGAGAAATGGTTACATTATGTGCAATATGAACAAGATTATCAATAATACAATGATCTTCAATAATGGTATCTTCAATTGTACCACGGTCAATCGTGGTATTATTGCCTATAGAAACATCGTTACCTATCAATACGCGTCCAATTTGAGGAATCCTCTGCCATTGATTTGAGTGGGGTGCAAAACCAAATCCTTCTCCACCAATCACTACGCCTGCTTGAATCATGCATCTCTGCCCGATACAACAGTCAGACATAATGGTGACATTAGGAAGCAAGTGCGTAAAATCGCCAATAATTACATTTTTTTCTATCACACAACCAGCAGAAATTTGCACTCCTTCCCCTATTTTAACATGCTTTCCAATCACCACATTATCTGCAATAAAGACATCTTTAGCTACATTGGCTGTAGAGTCAATTTTTGCAAATTCTGAAATAAAATCAGAAACAGGCAATGGGTTTAAAAACTGTGCAACCAAGGCATAGGTGTAATAAGGATCTTTCACAATGATTTTAGGCAAGCTCGTTAAGTCAGCATGGTCTGGCTTAATAATAACGACTCCAGCAGCCGACCCTTGTAATTCTTGCTTTCTTTTAGGGTCAGAAAAAAAAGAAACATGTTCTTTTCTTGCCCCAGACAAACTCGACACTTGAGTAATTTTTGATGACGGGGCTTCTCCATCAAAAGTATATTCAACTGATTTTGACTCTAAAAATAAGAGTATTTTGGTTAAAGACCCTGACTGTGCCGATTTAAGCATTACTTATTAAATCCAGAACGATTTTTAGCATGATTTTCTTTTAAATATCCCAGTACATCTTGAGTAACATCTAAGCTATTATTTGTGAAAGCAATTCCCTCATAAAGAATTAAATCAAAATCATTTTGTCGACCAATCGCTTTAATTGCCTGATTAACAATACTCTGTAACTTAGCCAACTCTTCATTACGCCTAATATTTACCAGCTCTTGAATATCATTTTGTCTGCGCTGTATTTCCCGTGTTAACATGGATATTTCTCGCTCTTCAGTCGTTCTTTGTGCATTCGTAAGCAACATTTTATTTTTCTGATAATCTGCTCGTTTTTTTTCTAACCTCTTAGCCGAGTTTTTTAATTCTGCTTGTTGTGGTGCAAACTCTCTTTCTAGGTTAGAGGATGCTTGTCTGGCTTGTGGCGCTTTTTCTAATAATAAGCCCACATTAACCACGCCCAACTTTAATGTTGATTCTGCAACAGACACGGTTGAAACAGAAAATAAAACAAACAACAAATAAACAAACAATATATTTTTCATTCTACTGAAAACCTTTCATTAAAAAATGATATTAATCTCTACGATAGCACAAGAGTCACTTACAATAAACTAGGAAATGTAATAATCTTAAATCTCTACATTGGAATGCCTAAACTAAACTGAAACACTTGGGTTCTATCGCCCACTTTATCATTTAGCGGCCTAGCTAAACTAAAGGCCAAAGGACCTATTGGAGTAATCCAAGAAATACCCAGCCCAACAGAAGCTCTCATTTCTTTCATTTTAACATCCTCTACATTTGAAAATACATTCCCGACATCTGTAAATAAGCTTAATCTTAAATTAGTAGAGTCATCAACCATAGGCATAGGAAAAACTAAGGCGAGGGTCGAAACAATTTCAACTCGCCCTCCTTTAGGCCGATTAGATCCATCTTGAGCTAAATTATAAACAGGCCCTAAACTATTGGCTTCATAACCCCTTACACTGCCTATACCTCCAGTATAAAACCTTTCATAAAAAGGTAATCCCTCAAAACTACCCAAACCATCTCCGTAAGAGACCGCTCCTTTTAGTCTTAAGGTAAAAGCATCAGAAAGAGGAACAAACAAAGTATCTCTAGCGTGAACTTTATAAAAAGCAACATTTGATTGATCTAAAGGTACAGAAACTTCTCCCGATAAACTGGTTAAACGACCCTCTGTTGGAAAATGAAATGCATTTTTAGTATTACTATTCCAACCCACTGATATTCTAGCTGAATCATATCTTTTCCCGTGCTCACGAGTATAATTAGTACAAGCAGTAAAAGCAGGATTACACAACAATTCTTGACTATCCAGCTTAAGGCCATAAGAAATATGGGTATATTCGCTTAATGGGTAGCCTAAATTCATTCTTGCACCTAAATTATTAATTGAATAATCTGCTACACCTAACTCCTCTGCATCAACATTTCTAAAATAAATCCCTCCTCCTAGTGATACTCCATCATTAGTGAAATATGGATTGGTAATATTCAAATCTAAAGACTGGGTCGAAGAGCTGTAGCGAGAATTGAATGAAACTGAATGCCCAGATCCTATTAAATTGCGTTCTGTAACACCTACTTGAAAGCTCCCCCCGTCTAGCTGAGAATAACCCAGTCCAGCATTAAAAGAACCTGTTGGTTGTTCTTCTACGCTGACGATTAAATCAACTTTATCTTTAGCAACCCTTCTGGTTTCAATATTGGCGGTCTTAAAATAACCCAAGCCATTTAAACGAGAATTAGAACGCCGAATTGAACTTAAAGAGTAAGGAGCTGCCTCAAACTGCCTCATCTCACGGCGAATAACATGGTCTCTGGTGCGGGTATTTCCTTCAACTATAACTCTACGAATATAAATTCGATTTTTAGGATCAATTCTAAAATCTATTTCAATCAAACGATTTTCTCTATCAATGTTTGTTATGGGTTCAATTTCAGCGAAAGCAAAGGCTTCTTCACTCAACTTATCCCTAAGCTCTGCTACCGTTGAAATGACTGCACTTCTGTTAAATAAATCACCCTCTTGAATTTTTAAAAGTTCTTTAAGCTCTTCTTTTTTTAAAATAGTCTCACCAGAGAATTTAATATTAGAAATACGGTACTGTGGGCCTTCTTCTAAATTAATGGTAATAAAAACTTTTGTTTTATCTAAAGACAAGCTAACTTGAGAAGATCTTATCCTAAACTCAGCAAATCCTCTGTCCATGTAATAAGATTTTATTGTTTCCAGGTCTGATTGCAGTTTAGGCTTTGAATATTTATCTCCATCTCCAGTTAATACTGACGCTGACAACAGCATTTCATTTTTTAACTGACTGTCAGAAAACGTTTTATTCCCCACCAGCGTAATTCTGCCAATTGTTGCGGGACTTCCCTCTTCTATATTGACTCTAACAGCAACCCGATTTCGTGGTAACGCTTCAACATTAATACTCACATCTGCGGCATAATAGCCTTGATTTTGATAACGACGACGCAAATCGACAATCACTCTATCCATTTGGGCTTCATTAAAAATACGCCCTTTTCTAATTCCCAATCCTTCTAAAGCCCGGTTCATTTCTTCGGTATTGATAAGCCTATTACCCTCTATCTCTATTTCTGCAATAGAAGGCCTTTCCATAACTTTAACAACCAAAACACCCTTGTCTCTCTGCCACAAACTAACATCTTTAAAAAATCCCGTTTTGTGGAGCGCCCGAATGGTTTTTTGTGCCTCTTCTGCAGACATCACTTCACCGATTCTGACAGGCAGATAACTATTAATCGTTTCAAAGCTAATGCGCTCATTACCTTCAACTTTTAGCTTTTCTATTGTAAAACTAGAAGCAACAGATAAAACTGGAAACAAAGTGAATACCAGCAAAATAAGAAGTGTTTTTTTAAACATTTAACTAACCATTTATAATTCGAGATATATCATTAAATATAACAAAAAAAGTAAGACTTAAAATTATCAACAATCCTACTTTATGAGCTACAGATTCAACTGCTTGGCTAACAGGAGATCCCTTAACCATTTCAATTAAATAAAAAAACAAGTGTCCACCATCCAATATTGGAATGGGTAATAAGTTTAACACGCCCAAGCTAAGGCTTAACAAACCGAGTAAACTTAAAAACGGTATCCAGCCAGATTCTAGAGCTTGACCAGAAAACTGCGCAATACTCACAGGGCCTGATAAATTTTGAACTGACACTTCGCCAACAATCATTCTTTTAATCATGACTAAGGTCATATTAACTAAATCAACAGAATGAAAAAAACCTCTCTGTAATGATTCCACCATGCCAAAAGATTTAGTCACAACATAGGGTGCTAAAATATTTTTAGGGATATAAGCAGCCACCCCTAAAGAACCCACCGATTCTCCTTGATGATTTTTGGTCGCTAAATGAATCATACGCGTAAAAGCCACGCCTTGTCTTTCATAAACCAACTCTAAAACATTCTCGGGGTTGGCTTGTACAATATGCACTAAATCTTGCCAAGTATTTATCTGCACGCCACCTAACTTTAAAACCTTATCACCCGTTATTAAGCCAGCTGCCGATGCAGGAGAATTTGCCTGAACCTGTCCAATAACAGGCAAAAGAGTAGGCTGATAAGGTCTAAACCCAAGCATACCTAACCAGTTTTGATTGGGCTGGTTAATATCTAAGTCTTCAAGCGACAATACAACTTGCTGTTTTAATGCTTCCTTAGAAGATAAAAGTTCTGCTTCTAAAACAGTCTCTTCATTCACCAGAGCTTGAACTATTTCTAAATGAACTTCTTGCCAAGAATAAACCCTTTCTCCTTGAATAGAAACCACTTCCCAAACTGCTTCCTCTTCTTTAATCAATACCTTATTAGACATCTGCTCATAAAGAGTTCCCGAAATAGTTTGATCTGAAAACATCGGTTTAATACCTGGTATTCCAGAAAAGTAAATAAGTGAAAAAGCCAACCAAGCAAAAAGTAGATTAATTACGGGCCCTGCTAATACCACCAAAAATCGCTTGTAAACTGATTGACGATTAAAAGCCCTAGCAATATCTTCTTCTGCCACATCTCCTTCTCTTTCATCAACAAACTTTACATAGCCACCTAAAAGAATTGGACATAATCTAAATTCAGTTTCTCCAAATTGTTTTACCCAAAAAGGCTTACCAAACCCTAATGAAAACTGTAAAACCTTAATATTAAAGTAACGAGCCATTAGATAATGGCCTGCCTCATGAATAGTAACTAATATACCTATGGCAAAAACAAACCCAAACAAGGACCAAAGAAAATCCATTAATTAGAAACCCATTGCCATAAAAAATAATACATGGGGGCTGCAATAATCATGCTGTCAACTCTATCTAACATTCCACCATGACCTGGAAAAATATTGCCACTGTCCTTCAGCCCTGCTTGACGCTTTAAAAGACTTTCAAATAAATCTCCTAAAATAGAATAACCAGCAATCAGCGCCATTAAAATTGCCATAAGAAAATAAGGGATGCTTAAATCAGGAGACAACCAGTTAAGCCCTCCCCAAGCGATAACAAATGCTACCACAATACCACCATAAACACCCTCCCAAGTTTTTCCTGGGCTGACATAAATTGCTAATTTTACTTTACCAAAACGGCGCCCAACAAGATAGGCTCCAGTATCAAGCATCCAAACAACAAGAAAACTTAGCAATAAAACATTAGCGGAAAAATCGAGTCTAAATTGTACCAGAGCTTGAAAAAATATTAACAAAGCAATAAAACCTAAAACTAAAGTTAATAATGGAGAATGGTAAACTCCTACACCTTTGCTCCTTTGGTATTGAACAACAAAAAACAACATCATCACAGCAACAAACAGGGTTAATATGAACAATAAACCCTCTGGAAACCAATAGGTTGCAACCCAAGAAGCTGCCATGACTATACTAGAATAAACGGCTTTTTTTAGGTGTCCTGTTAATTTTGCAAACCCAGCCCACTCCCAAGCGGCAATAAAACTTGAAGCAACCACAAAGATTTTCCAAGCCTCAACCGAAGCAAAATAAAGAAAATAGCCTACCAGAGTAAATAAAAAGAATGCGGTAACTAAACGAACTCTTAACACTTAGAAACCTGCTCACTGGTTTTTCCAAAACGCCTTTCTCGTTCATTAAAAGAGTGAATCGCTTTTTCTAATGAATCTTCATTAAAATCTGGCCAGAGAGTGTCGGTAAAATAAAATTCAGCATAAGCCATTTGCCAAATCAAAAAATTACTAATTCTTTTTTCTCCCCCTGTACGAATTAACAAGTCTGGTTCAGGTAAATCTGCTGTTGTCATATATTTTGATAATTCAACTTCATCTAACTCATCAATTGAAACATTCGAGTTAACTTTTTGCCAAGCCTTTACCGCTTGTAAAATATCCCAACGCCCACCATAATTGGCAGCAATATTTAAGGTTAAGCCACTGTTTTTTGAAGTCAATTTTTCGGCATCTCTAACATAAGATTGGATTTCTTCAGAAAACGACGATTTATTACCTACGACTCTTAATCGAACATTGTTTTCATGTAAATTATTAACTTCTTTTTTAAGTGCTTTTAAAAACAACCCCATCAGTTGAGAGACTTCTTCCTTAGGGCGTTTCCAATTTTCGGTACTAAAAGCAAACAAAGTCAAGGCTTCAATGCCATTATTTGCACAATAAGAAACAACTCTCTTTACCGCTTTCAAGCCCTTCTGATGCCCAACAAACCTAGGCATAAAGCGTTTTTTAGCCCAACGACCATTGCCATCGAGAATAATAGCGATATGCTTTGGATGTTGTTTTTCTATGTTTTTTTCAGACAAATCAACACCTTAAATTCAATAAACTTTTCATTGATCAAACATTTATTTAAAAACTAAAGAAAGCACTTAATCACAAATTAGCAACTGGATATAGCGTGCTAAAGCTTGCTAGATAGGCATTTTTTGCTAATGCCTTCTTTATATTTCAAGTAATACTTTTTCTTTTTCACCGAATAATTGATCTACCTTAGCGGTAAATTTATCAGTTAATTTCTGTACTTGATCTTCTGCACCACGCAATTCATCATCTGTAATTTCTTTATCTTTATTTAAAGATTTAAAATCGCTATTTGCATCGCGGCGAATATTACGAATAGCGACCTTAGCTTGTTCAGCCTCATACTTAGCAAGCTTAATATACTCCTTACGGCGTTCTTCCGTTAATGCAGGCATAGGAAGACGGATTAAGTTTCCTGTTGTTGCTGGATTAATCCCTAAATCAGATGTCATAATTGCTTTTTCGACGACCGCAATCATAGGCTGTTCCCATGGCTGAACCGTTAAGGTTCGTGCATCTTCTATATTAATATTTGCCACTTGACTAACAGGCACTTCTGAACCGTAGTAATCAACCATTACTGAATCTAAAATACTAGGATGAGCCCGTCCTGTACGAATTTTAGAAAAATTGCTTTCTAAATTTTCAACTGATTTTATCATTCTGCTTTTAGCATCTTCTTGAATTTCATTAATCATTACTTCTCTCCCTCTGATTTATAAGAAACTAAAGTTCCTTCATCCTCTCCATTAACAATTCTAATCACTGCATTTTTTTTAAACATATCAAAAACTCTAATAGGCATACTATGTTCTTTACATAAAACAAAAGCCGTCATGTCCATAACTTGTAAGTTCTTCTGAATAACTTCATCATAGCTTAAATGACTGTATCTAGTTGCCGTTAAATCTTTCATTGGATCTGCCGTATAAATACCATCTACTTTAGTTGCTTTTAAAACAATATCTGCCGAAACTTCAATCCCCCTTAAAGCCGCCGCAGTATCGGTTGTAAAAAATGGACTACCTGTTCCAGCGGCAAAAATAGCAACCATTCCTTCTGATAATTGTTTCTTTACTTGGTTGGAATTAAAGCCATGTGACACGCCTTCAATTGACATGGCTGAAAAAACATTAGCGTCCATACCCATATCTTCAATTACATCTCGCAAAGCCAAAGCATTAATGACCGTTGCCATCATGCCCATATTATCACCCGTTGTGCGTTGGATTCCAGAGCCTTCAATTTGAGCACCGCGAAAAATATTACCCCCTCCCACAACAATGGCGACTTCAACTCCCAGCTCTCTTAAGGCTTTAACTTCACGCACTACTTTACGCAACGTAGCTGCTTCAAGACCAAAAGATCCATCGCCCATTAAGGCTTCACCACTAAACTTTAATAAAACTCGTTTGTACTTTAATACCATTTTACAGCCCTTTTTTTAAAGCTTACTGATTATTATAAAGCTATTCTATCCCAAAAACATTTTTATAAAAAACAATCTATACACCCCAAGTCCCTACTTAGAAACTGGATATAGAGTGCTAGATCTTGCTCGCTAGGCGTTAAGCCGCGCTAGCCGTAGGTTAAGCGAGCAAAGGACTATATGCCAATCTCCTATGCAGGGATTTGGGTACACAGGATAAAATACAAAAAAGCCACGGGGAGAAGCTCCCCGTGGCTTTAAATCAAAAACCAAACTTAACAATAATTAGCCTTTAGCAGCCGCAGCTGCGGCTGCAACTTCATCGGCAAAACTTAGCTCTTCTTTTTCAATTCCTTCACCTACAACTAAGCGAGTAAACGCAGAAACAGAAGCGTTATTAGCTTTTAATAACTTTTCAACTGTTTGATCAGGGTTTTTAACAAAACCTTGACCTAGCAAAGTAATATCTTGAGTAAATTTACGCATACGCCCTTCAATCATTTTTTCAATGATTTCTGGTGGCTTACCTGAAGACTGAGCTTGCTCTATCTGGAATTTACGCTCTTTTTCAACGACTTCCTTATTTAAGTCATCAGAAGAAATGGCTTGAGGATTAACTGCCGCAATATGCATAGCAATGTCACGAGAAAGAGCTTCATCACCTCCCTCCATACAGGCTACAACTCCAATTTTTTCGCCATGTTGATATTGACCAATTTGACCAACAGACTCTACCATTTTTACACGACGAACAGACATGTTTTCACCGATTTTAGCAATCAGTTCACGACGCTTTAAGTCAATTGAAGCACCAGAAGCCATGTTTTCATTCATTAAATCTTCGATTTCAACTGTACCAGTTTCTAGAGCAACGGCTGCAATTTCATTTGCAAAGGATTGAAACTCATCACCTTTAGCAACAAAATCCGTCTCACAATTAACCTCTGCTATAACGGCTTTCTTTTTGTCCCCAGAAAGTGCTATCGCGATAATTCCCTCTGCTGCAACACGACCTGCTTTTTTATCTGCACCAGCCATACCTTTCTTACGCAAAAACTCAATTGCTGCATCCATATCACCATCTACTTCAGACAGTGCTTTTTTACAATCCATCATTCCTGCACCCGTTGCTTGGCGCAGTTCTTTAACCATAGAGGCTGTAATTGCCATGATTCAATCCCTCAAACATTAAAAGATCTTTAGCTCAAACTTTATTCAAGCAAAGATCTTATTGATAATGACCCAGATATTTTTACCAGGCCTGGTAAAAAACTATTCCGCCTTCGCTTCCACGAAATCATCACCCGCAACAGCCGTTGTAATAGTTCCCTTACCTTCATTAATAGATTCTGCTACCGCTGAAAGATAAAGTTTAATCGCTCGAATTGCATCATCATTACCAGGGATAACATAATCAACATCACAAGGATCATTATTAGTATCTACAATCCCTACTACTGGGATATTTAAATTTTTAGCTTCTTGAATCGCTATTTTCTCATTCCCTGTATCAATTATAAAAATAGCATCAGGCATCGCTCTCATATCTTTAATTCCACCTAAAGATAATTCTAGCTTAGTCTTTTGGCGAGATAGCATTAGAGCTTCTTTTTTAGTAATCTTTTCAAAAGTGCCATCTTTTTCCATCATTTCAAGCTCTTTTAAACGCTTAATAGATTGCTTTATAGTTTTGAAGTTTGTCAACATTCCGCCTAACCAACGGTAGTCAACATAGGGCATTCCGCAGCTTTTTGCATATTCTGCAACCAATGGACCTGCTGACTTTTTTGTTCCTACGAACAAAACACTTCCTTTGTGAGCTGCGACACCGCCCACAAAATTAAGTGCATCATTAAACAAAGGAAGTGTTTTCTCTAAGTTTACAATATGAATTTTATTTCTTGCACCAAAGATATATTCTGACATCTTTGGGTTCCAATAACGAGTTTGATGTCCGAAATGAACACCTGCTTCTAGCATTTCACGCATAGTGACTTTAGCCATTTTTCTTTCTCCAATATTTGGGTTATTCTTCCGCTTACTCCAGCAAACGAACTCATCTCTTTTAAAAAGTTCAGAGCACCCCGATTGATGTGTCAGCAAGCGTGTAGTTTTTTTGTTAGAATTTAACCTCTTTTAAAAGGCGATGCATTTATACCACATGGTCTTACAAATAACAAATTATCTAAGGTAAATATTGTATGTCCATTAAAATAAAAACTTCTGCTGAAATCCAAAAAATGCGCATCGCTGGGCAACTCGCATCAGAAGTTTTAAGCTTAATTGAGCCCTTTGTTAAGGCAGGAATAACCACTGGAGAGCTTAATCAAATTATGCATGAACACATGGTTAATATACAAAAAACTATTCCTGCCACGCTTAATTATCGTGGGTTCCCATCTTCAAGCTGCATCTCCATTAACCATGTCGTCTGTCATGGAATTCCTAGCGATAAAAAAATATTAAAAAATGGCGATATTGTTAACATTGATGTTACCGTTATTAAAGATGCGTTTCATGGTGACAGCAGTCGCATGTACCAAATAGGCAAGGTTAAGCCTTTTGCACAACGACTATGCCGTGTAGCTCAAGAGTGTCTTTGGCAGGGAATAGAACAAGTTCGCCCAAAAACAAGCTTGTTTGAAGTTGCTTTAGCCATTGAAAACCACGCTCATAAGAATAACTACTCTGTCGTTAAAGATTTTTGCGGACACGGTATTGGAGCAGAATTTCATGAAGAACCACAGGTTTTGCACCATGCTTCTCCTGAACTCAAAAAAATAATTTTAAAGCCTGGCATGGCTTTTACTATTGAACCCATGATTAATTTAGGCAAAGAAGAGGTTAAAGTCTTACCTGATAATTGGACAGTAGTCACTAAAGATAGAAAGCTTTCTGCACAATGGGAACACACTTTAGTTGTCACTAAAACTGGCTATGAGATTTTTACTCTTAAAGAAAATGAAGTGCCTGTCCTTCCCTAGCCCTAGATAAAAAATCACTTAATAAGGAATAATTTAATGATTAAGCCAACAACCGCTAACTTTACAAAAGTTACCTTTACAGATTTTTTACACCAACTTGACAACAAGGAACTTTTAAAAGCAAGCCAACTAGGACGCACTTTATTAAAGGACTTTAATAGCCGACAATTCGCTCAATTTGATGAACAGACTGAAATTGAATTTCTACTTCACCAAAGAAGCGCTTATATTGACCAGATTCTTAAAAAAACCTGGAGAGCCTTAATCCCAAAAACACTTCAAAAAGAAGCTACTTTAATTGCTGTTGGCGGTTATGGACGAGAAGAACTTCACCCCTTTTCAGACATAGACATTTCCATCATCTCTGAAGCAACTAAAGATTATCAAGAAGAACTTTCTGTTTTTATAACCTTTTTATGGGATTTAGGGTTTCAAGTAGGCCATGCAATTAGAAGCTTTCAAGAGACCATTAAAGCCGCTAAAGAAGATGTTAGCACCGCAACAAATTTATTAGAATCTCGCTGGCTAATAGGCAACTATGAACCTTTTCAAAAACTCCAACTTTTATGGCGTTCAAAGCAATTTTGGCCAAGCATGATGTTTTTTGAAGCCAAGCAACAAGAACAAAAAAAACGCCACTCTCGCTTCAATAATGCACTTTATCAACTTGAACCTAATGTAAAAGAAAGCCCCGGAGGGCTAAGAGACATTCAATCTATGCTATGGGTGGCAAAACGCCACTTTGGTGCAAACTCATTGCAAGATCTGGTTAAATCTGCTTTTATCTCCAATAAAGAATTTCATGAAATAAGAGATGCCTACCATTATCTGGCTAGAGTAAGATTTGCACTACACAAATTAAAAAACCGTGCTGAAGACCGTCTTATGTTTGATAATCAACAAAAAGTTGCCGAGCTATTTGGTTATTCTGGAACAGATGAAAAGCAAGCCGTTGAAAAATTTATGAACCACTACTATCAAAATGTACACTCTGTTGCAAAACTAAATGAAATTTTACTTCAGCACTTTAGAGAAGAAATATTTAACAAAAGCTCTGATACTATTATTCAAATTAATCCACGATTTAGAATCATCAATGACTATCTCGATGTTCATCAAGAAAACTTATTCCAAAAAAACCCTACGGCACTACTAGAAACATTCATAATTTTAGAAAACTATACTGATAGCATAAAAGGGATTCGCTCACGCACTATTCGACTCATTCGCAGCCACCTACACCTCATTAACGATGAGTTTAGAAAAGACCCCATAAATAAAGCCCTCTTCATTGAAATTTTTCGTCAACCTAAAGGCGTTCATTCTTCGATACAGAGAATGCATGGCTATGGCATTTTAGGGGCCTACCTTCCTGCTTTTCAGAAAATAACAGGCTTGATGCAATTTAATATTTTCCACGCCTACACAGTCGATGAGCATACAATTTTAGTCATACGCCATCTTCGACGCTTCTTCTTAAATGAATTTGCTTATGAATTTCCTACCGCACACCAAATAACTAAAGACCTATGCAAGCCAGAAATCCTTATTCTTTCTGGATTGTTTCATGACATTGCCAAAGGTAGGGGCGGACTTCACGAAGTGCTGGGAGCAGAAGATGCCAAAGAATTTAGCAAACAACACAATCTATCGGCAAAAGACACTCACCTCCTGCAATGGCTAGTGCTTAAACATCTAGACTTCTCCTCAGTTGCACAAAAAAAAGACTTAAGCGATCCAGCAGTTATTCAACATTTTGCCGATTTAGTAGAAACCCAAGAAAACTTAAATTACCTATATTTGCTAACTGTAGCAGATGTTTTATCCACCTCAAAAGATGTTTGGAATGAATGGAAAAACGCCCTATTCTTACAGCTTTACAATGCCACCTCTCAAGCTTTAGACAAAGCATCTTCAACCCCAAAGAACCGCAAAATACTTGCGTTGCAAAATAAAGAAAAATCCCGTGAACTCCTCATTGGTCAAGGTATCAGCACACAAGACTTTCAACCTTTCTGGGACACATTTTCGACAACCTTTTTCTTTAGTCATCAATCCGCTAGAGAAATTGCACGCATTACCAAGTTATTGTTTCAAGAAAATACCAAGCATATCTACACCCACATTGAAGGTCAATCCCAAAAAGGTGCTTCTGAGCTCATTATTTACATGCCTGGTCGAGACTTTTTATTTGCACAATTCACTCACATACTCGAACGCCTTAACCTCAATATTGTTGAAGCAAAAACCTACTCAGGAACCCATGACATTACCCTTGTTCTTATTTACTTTCTCAATCAAGAACATAATCCAGTCGAGGATTTAGACAGCCTTAAACACATAACCAGCACCTTAAAAAGCAAACTTAAAGAAAAGATCCCCTCTTCTGTCCTTACCAGAAATCAAAACAGAAGAATCCGTTGCTTTAACACTCCTATTGAAATTTCATTTCATAAGGTTAACTCTAAACTGACCGAATTAAATCTAAGTGCCAAAGATATTCCTGGTTTACTTGCCAAAATAGGTCAAGCCTTTAAAAAATGCAATATTCGCGTTCATGACGCCAAAATACACACCATTGGAGAAAAAGCAGAAGATGTTTTTTTAATCAGTGATACAAACAACAATGCGATTAATGACAAAGAAACCTTAAGACTGCTAACAGAACAACTTATTGAAGAAATAGATTGCTAGCTTCAAGCTCAACCCTAACCTCTGCTTGGAATCGTTTAACAACTAAGGCTAGAGAACAGACTGTAAAAAAGTGTCTCTATTTGCGCTGAAATGAGGCGTAATCTCTAGCTATTAACACGAAATGCAGTGAAAATACTGGTATTTTTACCCGTATAAGATAATCCTGTACAGTATTTAATTTTCTTAAATTTGAAGGCGATATGACAGCAATAGCTCATGACAGCAGCAGCTCTTGATACTTTGATTTTTAGATACAAAAAAACCCGCATGATGCGGGTTGATATAGTTATTTGGTGGCAACTCCATCCACCGAATTCTTGGCACACGAATCAGAAGGTACCGTTGCTTCCTTCCGGACCTGGCGGGGTTTCCAACCTATCGTCGCAAGAGAGCGAACAGAGTCACCATAATGGAGCGGGTAAGGAGAATCGAACTCCTCTCATCGGCTTGGAAGGCCGAGGTAATAGCCAATATACGATACCCGCAAAGAGAAGCTTCTGTACAAACATTAAAAAGCTTCAAAATAATCTTGGTGGAGAAAGGGGGATTCGAACCCCCGATAGGTTTAACCCTATACACGCTTTCCAGGCGAGCTCCTTCAGCCACTCAGACACTTCTCCAAATCAGAAAATGATTATACGGGATTGATTTTTGCTTGTCTAGCCTAATCAATC
>CAYLXI010000007.1:0-25234 GCA_964387695.1 uncultured Piscirickettsiaceae bacterium | reverse complement strand
AAAATCGACATGATAAACCACTTTTGCACCATCATCCGCTGCCTGCACGGTAGAACTTAGCCCAAAAGTTAAAAAAACATTAAAAATAAAGCTTTAAAAGGTAATAAATAATTTAAATTCATAGCGGAAACCTTTAAAAATTAAAAAGCATAGTTTCATTGTTGCATAATCTTCCATAAGTTGTACATAAAAAATGTGTTTAATTTTAATGTTTTAATTGTTTATGAATTTTCTCACCCAAGATTTTAGTCTAATTTCTTAACCCTAATCGCACCCCTAATCGTTAACTATTTGTAAAATATTGGTTGCATAAGAAGCAAGGACTAAACTAAACAAGTAAACATTTAGGCAGTATAAAATAATCATACTTATTCAGAGGCTTATTAAGTTCTTCCTTAAATGCCTCCTTAATTCATTATTTCACAGCAATGTAAGTAGGGAGTTTCTTTTTAACGGTTTTAAATGTTAGAGGTTTTATATCTGGCATGCCATATTTATAGGGCTGTGATCGTTCCCCTTTAACGAGGGGAAGAAGGTACTCTAAAGCAGCGGGGGTAATATCCATGCCATCTTCGGTTAAAAACTCATCTGGAACCAGTTTTTCTAGGTTAGCGACCTCCATTAAACTAACATTTTTGTATCGCCAAACCAGAGGGTTTGTGTCAATTATCTCAATAACAGGAAGAACGCCATGTTCTCCATCTAAAGCTGCTTGTACGGCAGCTTTTCCTGCACGGTAGGCCATTTCCCAATCGGTTTGAGATACTAGATGGCTGGCAGAGCGTTGTAGATAATCTGGTACGGCACTGTGAGTTTTGCAGTTAAAGTGTTTTGCCACCAGCCCTCCAATATTATGGGCAATACCGCCTAGTTGAATGTAGTTTTTATTGCTGGTTTTTTCAGTATCTTTAATCATAAGATATTTGCCCTGATCATCGGTAAGCCCTTCTGAGGTAATACAGACACAGTAGCCTTTTTTATCAAAAAAATATTTAACTTTAGCAAGAAATTTTTCTTGGTTAAACTTGCGTTCTGCAGGCAAAATTAATAAAGGGACATCGGGCATGGTTTTTTTTATGAGTCCGCCAGCAATGGTTAGCCAGCCAGTATTTCTGCCCATAGCTTCTAACACAAAAAACTTGGTAGAAGTGTTGTGCATAGAGTGTAAGTCTATTGTGGCTTCTAATAGACTGGTGGCTATATATTTTGCAGCACTACCAAAACCTGGGCTACAGTGAGAAAGTGCGAGGTCGTTATCAATGGTTTTAGGCACGCCAATACAAATCATTGGATGACCATTTTGGCTACAATAGTCAGCGACTTTTTGTGCGGTAAGCATTGAGCCATTGCCTCCATTGTAAAAGAAAAAGCCAATTTTATAGGTTTTAAAAACTTCAAGAAGTCGCTGGTATTGTTTGGGATTTTCTTGGTATTCATCTAGATCAAAGCGACAAGCTTTAAACGCCGCACCAGGTTGTCTTTTAATGCGGTCGAGTTTTTTTTCAGAAATTAGGCTGACGTCGATTAAATCTTCTTCTAAAATCCCTTTAATGCCGTTCTCAGCAGCATAAATTTTTTTAAATTGTTCGGGGTGTCGCTTAACCATTTCTATAATGCCAGCGGCACTGGCATTAATAACGGCGGTAACTCCGCCTGCTTGAGCATACAAAACATTTTTAGATGGCTTAGGCATGGTTTTCCTGCTGTTTTTATTAGATGAATTTTTTGCACTTCTTTGAGCAAAAAATTAGGGATATTTTAAATTATTTCAACTGAATGTTTTCTTGTTTTATGATTAAACTTTTTTGACCAGATAATAATTCTCTAAGGGGTTTTTCGTATAAAAAATAACGCCAACCTTCTAGCACTGGGTTTTCTTGTCGCAAAACATTTAGTAAGTCGGTTTTATTGGCAATGTGAGATGCAGAACAGTTGTTGTCTTGAGTGATTTGGGTAAGAAAAGCTTGGCTTATATCTATTAATTTTGCTTCATTTATACTGGGCTTAAGTGTTTTTACGGGTTTTTTTGGCCATAACTCAGGTTGAGTAAAAACTTTATCAATAATGTTAATCCACTCTTGTCCATATAATTTTATTGAAGAGGCTTTAATGTTAGGCACTTTGTAAAGGGCTTCTTGAGATTGAGGCGGCCGTTTAGCCATCGCAATAACAGCATCATCAGAAATAACCCAACGCCTCGGCTTATTATTATTTACAGCAAAACTTTCTCGCCAATATGCTAGAGCATCGGTTATCGCAATTTGCTTAGGAGAAAGACCTTTTAAGTTTTTAATTTTTGTACCAGCTAAATCTAAGTTAATGTCGTATAGAGAAGGTGAAAGCAAGTCATTAAAGTCTGCGGTTAAGGCGTTTAATTGTTCAGTGCTTAGCTGGTAAATAATTTTCTCATATAGCGGAGCTAAAAACTTCACATCGTTTATAGCATATTGCAGTTGTTTTTCAGAAAGGGGTCGTTGTGACCAGTTTGTTCTGGTTTGGTCTTTTTCTAGGGTGATATTTAGCTCCCCTAAAATTATTTTTGTTAGTCCAGATAAGTTTCCATATCCTAAAAAAACGCCTGCAATTTGGGTATCAAAAATAGACACAGGCATTTTTTGACTAACTTGATACAATACCTCAATATCTTGTCTGGCAGAGTGAAAAACTTTTATTAATTTAGCGTTGGTTAAACATTCCCAGAAAGGGGCTAAATCTTTTGATGGGTCATCAAAGCTAAGTGGGTCAATGAGTGCGATTTGCCCTGTTGAGCTTTGCACTTGAATTAAGCTCAGTTCGGCAAAAAAAGTATCGACCCGCATAAATTCAGTATCAATAGCCATCCAAGAACAGGTTTGTAAATGTTGGCAATAAGTCGTTAAAGATTGAGTGTTGTTTATAATTAAATTATCCATGGCAAAAGTGTAGCATGGAAAGGTAATCAGTTTGGAACAAAACCATAGAATTCATATTTTAGGCATAGCAGGCACCTTTATGGGAGGCATTGCACAAATAGCCAAAGCGAAAGGCTTTGAAGTAACTGGGTCAGATAAGGCTATTTACCCGCCTATGAGCTATCAGCTTGAGCAAGCGGGTATTAAGGTTGTTGAATATGATACCGACAAGTTCTTAAGCACCCCACCTAGCTGCGTAGTCATTGGCAATGCATTAAGCCGCGGTCATTCTTTGGTAGAAAATACTTTAAATGCACAGCAGGTGTATACATCAGGGCCTCAATGGCTGGCAGAGAATGTTTTGTGTGATCGTTGGGTCGTGGCAGTGGCAGGTACGCATGGTAAAACCTCAACAGCTTCAATGGTGGCATGGATTTTAGAGTTTGCCGATTTAAATCCAGGGTTTTTAATCGGTGGAGTGCCAGAAAACTTTGGCGTTTCTGCTCGTTTAGGCCACTCACCATTTTTTGTGGTGGAGGCAGATGAATATGACACGGCATTTTTTGATAAACGCTCTAAGTTTGTCCACTACCATCCGCGTACTTGCGTATTAAACAATCTTGAGTTTGATCATGCGGATATTTTTGATAATCTTGAAGCCATTCAAAAACAGTTTCATCATCTGGTAAGAACGGTGCCAAATAATGGCTTGATTGTGATGCCTTCAGACGATGATAATTTAGATAAAGTGATTAAGCAGGGTTGTTGGACTTCTATTGAAACTCAAGGAGAGGATAAAGCAGAAAGTGTGTGGCACTATGATCTTGTTGAGGAAGATGGCTCAAGTTTCAGAGTGTTTTATCATGGCAAAGAGCTAGGTATGGTGCAATGGGATTTAACAGGGTTGCATAATGTTCGTAATGCATTAAGTGCTATTGCTGCAGGAGTTAACTGTGGTGTGCCCCCTGTTATGGCAGTTGAAGCCTTGTCTAGCTTTAAAGGCATTAAGCGCAGAATGACTAGGATTGGAGAGACCGATGAAGGTATTGTCATTTATGATGATTTTGCCCACCACCCAACCGCCATAAAAACCACTCTTTCGGGAGCTAAAAAGGCTTTAAACCGTATTAAAATTACCAGGTGTGGTAGTGCTGGTGTAAGAAAAAATGGACGGCTTATTGCCGTTTTTGAACCTAGATCAAATACTATGCGAATGGGGATTCATCAAAACAAATTAGCCAAAGCTTTTATTGATGCAGATGAAGTGTATGCTTTTATTGATAAAGATTGGGGTTGGGAATTATCGACAGAAGATTTTCATCAAAAAGTGATTAAAAAATCTAGTTACGATGATTTATTAGTAGAATTACAAATAAATTTACAGCCTAATGATACGGTAATTATTATGTCAAATGGTAGTTTTGGAGGGTTGCATCAACGATTGTTTAAAGCTCTGCAAGGAAAAAATTGATATGTGGTTTTTGTTAGAAATAGGCATTCTTTTAGCCCTTGTTTCTTGGGTAGCTTGGATGATTTTAGTTCCTAAAAAGTCCAATAATCCTTCGGGTAAGGAATAGTTTTGGAATCTTATCTTGCTCTTTTTGGTGTGGCACTATTAGCTGCCACCATTTTACCAGCAGCATCAGAAGTGATGTTGCTAGGTTTAGCAGTATCTGGCTATAATCCATGGGCCTTATGGGCAGTTGCAACCTTTGGAAATACTTTAGGGTCGGTCGTTAATTATGGTCTTGGGCGTTATTTATTACGCTATCAAGATAGGCCAGGGTTTCCTTTTAAGCCAGAGAAACTGCAACGCAGCCAAGTCTGGTTTCAGCGTTATGGAAAATGGACATTGCTCTTTGCTTGGGCCCCTATGGTTGGTGATGTTTTTACTTTTATTGCGGGTGTGATGAAAGTAAGGTTTACACTTTTTTTATTACTGGTGTTTATCGGCAAAGGGCTGCGTTACGCAATTTTGTTAGCAGGGGTCTATTTCTTTGTAGAAGGATAAAAGGGTTAAATATTTTATTTTGATATTTTCTCATCAATGGTGTCCGTAACAAAATCAGCGGTACTTTTAGTTATTTCAGTCGCTTTTTCAATAATGCCGACTTCGGGCATAAGAAAAGAAGCTATGACTATAACGGCAACAACAATTAATATCGCTTTTATGGTGTTCATTAATATTTTGACGACAAAAAAGAAAATCAAAATACCTAATAAAATCATGACAATAGTGCCAATATCACCCGATTGTACATTTTGTACTGTCGTATTAAACCAATCTTGCATCGCTATATCCTTAAAAGTTTAAAAAATCATATCATAAATTTAAGTTAAAATTTGATGCTTGACTGCATTTAAAGGAAATTATGTTGTGAAACTACAAGAATTTTATTTTGAGCTACCTGAAGAGCTCATCGCCCAAAAGCCAACCGAGACTCGTACTGGAAGTCGCTTATTAGTGGTTGACGAAAAAGGAGAGTGTCATGACAAGAAGTTTTTAGATTTAATAGACTTTATTGAAGAAAATGACTGTCTTATTTTTAATAACACCAAAGTCATTCCAGCGAGATTGTTTGGGCAAAAACTAACAGGAGGCAAGGTAGAGTTGTTAATTGAAAGAGTGTTAGATGAACATACCATTCTTAGTCAGATTCGCTCTAGTAATGCTCCAAAAACAGGGGCTAAATTACTCATTGAAGATGCCTTTGAAGTAGAAGTTATCGGGCGAGTTGAAGCCTTGTTTGAACTAAAAGTTCTCTCCGACAAAGGAGCGTTAAGTCTCATTGAAGCCCACGGTCATATGCCTTTACCGCCATATATTCAACGAGAAGATGGACTAGAAGATAAAGATCGTTACCAAACCGTTTATTCTAGCGTGCCAGGAGCGGTGGCAGCACCAACAGCAGGTTTGCATTTCGATGAAGCGTTTTTAGAAAAAATACAGCAAAAAGGAGCAAAGCTTGGCTATGTAACTTTGCATGTTGGTGCAGGTACTTTTAAGCCAGTGCAGGTAGATGATATTAGTGAGCACAAAATGCATTCTGAAATCATTGAAGTTTTACCTGAAACGGTTGAACTCATTCGCCAAACTAAAGCGAAAGGTGGACGCGTGATAGGGGTGGGAACTACCTCGGTTAGAAGCCTAGAAAGTGCAGCTTGGCTAAGTGAATCTGGTGAGCTAGAGCCTTATAAAGGTGAAACGGATATTTTTATTACTCCAGGATCAGAATTTAAAGTCATTGATGTATTACTAACCAACTTTCACTTGCCAGAATCAACTTTAATTATGCTGGTCTCTGCCTTTACAGGTTACGAGACTACTATGAATGCCTATAAACATGCGGTAGAACAACGGTATCGTTTTTTTAGTTATGGCGATGCGATGTTAATACATAAAAAAGAAAATAAAAAAGAAAACGAAAAATAATCTTATGAAATTTGAATTAGACAACACAGACGGACGCGCCAGAAGAGGGCGTTTAAAGTTTTCTCGTGGAACAGTAGAAACCCCTGCCTTTATGCCAGTAGGTACTTACGGTACAGTTAAAGGCATGACACCCGAAGAAATACAAGCAACAGGTGCACAAATTATTCTAGGAAACACTTTTCATTTATCGCTTCGCCCAGGAACAGAAGTGATTGAAATGCATGGAGGACTACATGGTTTTATGCACTGGAAAGGCCCTATTTTAACTGACTCTGGAGGTTTTCAAGTTTTTAGCTTAGGTAAAATGCGCAAAATTAAAGAAGAAGGTGTTACCTTTCAAAATCCAATTAATGGCTCTAAAATTTTTCTGGGACCAGAAGAATCTATGGAAATTCAACGGAAGTTAGGGGCTGATATAGTCATGATTTTTGATGAATGCACACCGTATCCAGCAGAGCACAGCACCGCCGCGGAATCTATGCGATTATCTTTGCGTTGGGCAAAGCGTTCAAAAATTGCTCACGGCAACAACCCCTCTGCCTTATTTGGAATAGTGCAAGGAGGCATGTACCAAGATTTACGCATTGAATCTATTCAATCCTTAAAAGAAATAGGTTTTGATGGTTATGCAATAGGTGGCTTGTCCGTAGGTGAGCCAAAAGAAGAAATGATGAAAACGCTTGATTTTACCGAACCTCACATGGAAAAAGACAAACCTAGGTATCTTATGGGGGTTGGCAAACCAGAAGACTTAGTTGACTCAGTACGGCGAGGAATAGACATGTTTGATTGTGTTATCCCAACCCGTAATGCCAGAAATGGATTTTTATTTACCCGTACAGGCGTTGTTAAAATTCGCAATGCCGTACATAAAACCAGTTTAGAGCCACTAGATGCACAATGTAACTGCTATACTTGCAAAAACTATACTCGAGCTTATTTACATCACCTTGATAAATGTAAAGAAATTCAAGGAGCGCGATTAAATACCCTTCATAATTTACACTATTATCAATTCTTAATGCAATCTATGCGAGAAGCGATTGCTGAAAACAGATTTGAAGATTTTGTTGCCGAGTTTTACGCAACAAGAGAAGAATCTGTGCCAGAAATGCTATCATAATTTGGAGAAAAAAATGTCCTCAAGAGTTTATTGTATTGCCCAGTTTCAACCTAAAGAAGGAAAAGAAGAAGCTCTGTTTAAAGTTCTGCAAGGATTAGAGCCTAATACCCTAAGAGAGGACGGTTGTATTCAATATCGTGTTACACGACAAATAACCAGTCCTTTTGCAAAAGGCAAAAGCATGCCTCTCGTTTTTAACGAAATTTGGGAAAATATGCAAGCCTTTGAGTATCATTGCCAGAGAGAGGAAATAATTTCTTTTTTTGAAACCTGTTGTTTAGCAGAAGATGGGCTGGCTACAGATTGGAATGTAGCTGTGTACAGTGATTCATAAGCCTATAATTTATTAAAAAACAGGAAAAGAAAGCGCGACCAAAACTATAAAAGTACGAATAATTTTTTTGCCTTAATCGGTAAAATAATTTTTTTGTAAAAACTTAGCAAGTAAAGGAAGGCAGTGAAATGAAAATAGTCATACGATATTTTTTTAGAGGTTTGCGAATTATTTTAGGCCCCTTTGTCCTTTTGTGGGAGCTTCTTACAAAGCCAAAAGGTATTAATCGAGAAGAAGATGCTCAGAAAAAAGTGGATCAGCAAACAAAAGAACTAATCTTATATCAATATAAAACTTGTCCTTTTTGTATTAAAGTGCGTCAAGAAATGAGGCGATTATCTATTAACATAGAGAAACTGGATGCACAAAAAAACGAAGTTAATAAAGCGACTCTACTTGAAAAGGGTGGTAAAGTTCAAGTTCCTTGCTTAAGAATACAAGGAAAAGATGAAAAGGTTACTTGGTTGTATGACTCAGATGAGATTATTAAGTGTTTACGGGAAAGATTTTCTTAATAAATATCTTAATAACGCTTACTCGGCTAGACTTTTTAGGTTTGTTTCTATACACTGCTTAACAAAAGTGGATTGGACAATCGCGGAGTGCGCTTGTACTTGGAGGAAAGTCCGGGCACCTTAGAGCAGATTACCAGTTAACGGCTGGGCGGTGTAAGCCGACGGAAAGTGCAGCAGAAAATAAACCGCCGATGGCTATAGTTTCTATGGAACAGGTAAGGTTGAAATGGTGCGGTAAGAGCGCACCGGGCAGCTGGTAACAGTTTGTCGCTTGGTAAACCCTAATCGGTGCAAGACCAAATAGGAAAACAGGTTTAGTTTAGGCTAAACAGGGTGTTGCTCGCACCTGGTTTTCGGGTAGGTTGCTTGAGGCACATAGTGATATGTTGTCCAGATGAATGATTGTTGCTCTTTGGAGTACAGAACCCGGCTTATATATCCACTTTTTCTTTTTTTAAAAGTATTCTCGTTTTTTCTGTTTTTTTGCTTTTCCCTAGTTTTTCTAAAAAATTGACTTCTTTTTTCTATGTATGCCTATTTTTCTGTTGTATCTGGTGGTGCGACTTGATTTTGCTCTCTTGTTTGGTCTAATTTATCTTGATAGAGACGATAGTTAAATTAAAGTTTTGATGTTGGTTTTAATTTATTGAAAACATTTAATAATATGTTGTGGATTATTGAGTATTCTCTTTTTAGATTCTTTTCTAAGTTATTAATCTCTAATATAAATATCCCTTTATTTTCTGTTAGAACTGCTTGACACTGATAAGTGTTTGCAATATAGTGGGGTCTGGTGGAGGTAAGTGGAAATAAGTGGCGTCAAGTGGGGGTGATTTGAATAGTGTTGTTTTTTCGTGGGATTAATTCAATTAATATGGATGTTAAGGGGCGCTTAGCTATTCCAAAGCGTTATCGTGACTCTATATTTGAAGCCAGTGAAAATCAACTTATTGCTACGATTGATATTCATAGCCCTTGTTTGCTTATATATACGCTTGATGAGTGGGAGATTATAGAAAGAAAGCTCATATCTTTACCGAATGTGGATTTAAAAACCCGTGAATATCAGAGGCTATTGCTAGGCCATGCTTCGGAAATGGAAATGGACTCTAATGGAAGAGTGCTTTTGCCAGGTTTGTTACGAGATCATGCCGAGTTAAAAAAGGAGGTCATTTTGCTAGGGCAGGGTAATAAGTTTGAGCTTTGGTCTCAATCTACTTGGGGCGAACATCGTCCAGCAATGTTGGCTTCTGCATCAAAAGGTGAGGTTTCTGATGCTTTAGCGAGTTTAAGTTTGTAGATGAGTCGTGTAGAGAGTTCAGAAGATTTACATTACTCTGTTTTGTTGTCAGAGTCTGTTGAGGGCTTGGCTATTAAGCCTGATGGTAAGTATATAGATTGTACTTTTGGACGAGGTGGGCATAGTCAAAAAATTTTAGAAAAACTTAGTGATAAAGGAAGGCTGTTGGCCATTGACCTAGACCCAGAGGCAATTGCTTATGCGGATGAGAAAATTCATCACCCTGGCTTTGAAATAAAACACGGTAGCTTTGATGAAATTGAAAGTTATTGTGAAGAGCTAGGCTGGCTTGGTAAGGTAGATGGAATTTTGATGGACTTAGGTGTGTCGTCCCCCCAGCTAGATGATGCAGAACGCGGATTTAGTTTTATGCGTTCAGGTCCTTTAGATATGAGAATGGATTCTAGTGCAGGGCTGAGTGCAAAAGATTGGATTAAGCAAGTAGATGAGAAGGTTTTATCTTTAGTTTTAAGACAATACGGTGAAGAAAAGTTTTCTGGTCGCATTGCAAGGGTAATTAAAGAGCTGTCGGAAAAAGATGCTTTGCATACCACGCTAGATTTAGCAGAAGCGGTTAAGAAAGCATCGCCTAAAGTAGATAAAAATAAACATCCTGCAACGCGTACTTTTCAGGCGATTAGAATTGCGGTAAATGGAGAGTTAGATGCTCTTAAAAAGGTTTTGGAAGCCAGTATAGCCGTTCTGGGTTTAGGGGGGCGTTTAAGTGTAATAAGCTTTCACTCTCTTGAAGATAGGATTGTAAAACGCTTTATGAGAGATCAGTCTGTTATTAAAGATTTGTTTCCAGATTCTCCCATTTTGTTAGAGGTGGTTGAGCCTGTATTAAAAAGAGTAGGCAAGGCTGTTTTTCCAACAAAAAAAGAGTCTATTGAAAATACTCGTTCTAGAAGTGCGGTGTTAAGGATTGCAGAAAAAATTTAGTTAAAGTTTTTATTAGTTCCATGCCTCATTTAGATGCTGGATATAGAAGGCAAGAATTGAGTATAAATAAGAATAAACAGCCGTAGCTGTAGATTATTAAGTGTAGAAGTAAGGATTTAAAAGTTTCAATTTATAATGCTTACCCAAATTCCTAAGTAGGAGTTTGGGGCTTATTATAAACTGGATTAAATATTTTTTATGGGTGCTAGGGAGTTATCATGAAATTTACATTAGAAGAAGCATCGCCAGTGGATTCGGGTATGCCAACAATTAAAGTTATAGGTTTAGGTGGCGGTGGTGGTAATGCTGTCGATTATATGGTGCGTTCACAAATAGACAGCGTTGAGTTTTTGTGTGCTAATACCGATGTACAGGCTTTAAATAATTCATTAGTTAAAAACTGTATACAACTAGGAGCTAATGGGCTAGGTGCAGGTGCCGACCCTGAAAAGGGGGCTCAAGCAGCTAAAGAAAATATTGATCAAGTAAAAGAGGCTCTTAAGGGAGCGGATATGTTGTTTATTGCAGCAGGAATGGGTGGAGGAACAGGTACGGGTGCTGCACCTGTTGTTGCTCAAGTTGCTCGTGAAATGGGTATTTTAACCGTGGGTGTTGTGAGCAAGCCTTTTGGGTTTGAACGCCGCGGAAAAACGGCTGATTTGGGCGTTGCTGCCCTTGCAGAACATGTTGACTCTTTAATTACCGTGCCTAATGATAAGTTATTGAAAGTTTTAGGAAAAGATTTTGTGATGGCTAAGGCATTTGACTATGCTAATGAGGTGTTACATGGTGCAGTACAAGGTATTGCTGAGGTGGTAACCTGCCCTGGTGTGATTAATGTGGATTTTGAAGATTTGCGTACAGTGATGTCCGAGAGAGGTATTGCGATGATGGGTGTAGGTCATGCAACGGGCGAAGATCGTGCAGTCAAGGCAACAGAAAAAGCCATTGCAAATCCTTTGTTAGAGGATATTTCTATTTCGGGAGCCCGAGGATTATTGGTTAATATAACCAGTGGTTTGGATTTTACTTTAGGAGATTTTAGTGAAGTAGGGGATGTGATTGATAAGATTGCTTCTGCTGATGCTAAAGTTATTATTGGTACTTCAATTGATGAAACTATGGAAGATGAGATTAGAGTAACGATTGTTGCAACTGGCTTGTCTGAGGTATCAAAAGAAATTAACAAGCCACAAGTTGTTAAGCCTAATCTAGCCGCTGTTAAAGCAGTAAAGGCAGAGGAAATGGCTCTTGATATATCACTTGAAGAGAAAAAAATAGATGTGACACCAAGCATGGTGAAGCCAGAAGTGGTTCGCCCTCAAATAGCAATAAATGGCAGTGCTGCAAGCAGTGTTGATTCAAAATCAGACTATTTAGATATTCCGTCTTTTTTACGCCGTCAACAGGACTGAAGATAGTCCTAAGAGGCTATATTAGATTCTCTCATGCCAATACCCACCCCTTTTAAGCCTAGTCAGAATCATTGGAATCTGCCTGGGCTTTTTGCATTAGGACTCTTAAGTCTCATTCTTGTTACTATGATTGCTATTGTTATAGTGCAGCATAATATTAGAGGCTTAGAAACTATTTATGCAGAAAAAATAACAACGCAAAGTCAACAACATGAAGAGTGGGGTAAATTAAGTCTTGAAAAGCACCACTTATCTGCACCCGCACGAGTTGAACAAATAGCAAGAGAAAAACTTGGCATGTCGATTGAAGCATCTAAAGAACCAGATAATCGTCAAATTATTTTTTTAGAAAATTTTTCTCAAGAGTTAATGTTACCAGAAGCGGAAAGAGGTTATAAGTGAGCTTGTATCAACCCCATAGCCGTTTTAAACGAGATACCTTGTTGTTTGGTTTAATTGTGTTTGGCATGTTAATGATTTTAGCTAGAGCTTTTTATGTTCAGGTAATAGAGTCAGGTTTTCTACAGTCAGAGGGTAATAAGCGTCAAATACGGATGGTAGAAATCCCCGCTCCTAGAGGAGAAATATTTGATCGTAACGGTGCATTACTGGCTTTAAGTACTTTGGTGGCTTCCGTATGGGTTGATCCAAAAATATGGATTCCTTATTTAGAGATAGAAAAAAAAATGCTTGGAGGAAGTATAGCAGTATTAGAGGGTCGCACTCCTAAAGAGGTTGAAAGGTTAAAAAAACACCTTGCTAACTATCAGCAGCTAATGTCTTTGTTGGGTCTTTCAAAAACCAGTGTGTCTGGTAAGATTTTTTCTCGGCCAAACAGGCGATTTCTTTATTTAAGGCGCACTATTTTGCCAGATTTGGCGGCAGAAATAGAATCTCTTAATTTACCAGGTGTGTATATAAAAGATGAGTATAAGCGTTATTATCCCGCAGGAAAAACAGCAGCACACTTGGTTGGTTTTACTGATATTGATGGTAAAGGTTTGTCTGGTATTGAAAGAGCTTATGATGATTGGTTGTCTGGAGAAGCGGGAAAAAAACAAGTAATTAAAGATCGTACTGGACGAGTGATAGACTTTGTTAAGGATGTTAATATTGCCAATCCTGGAGGATCTTTGTATTTAAGTATTGATAAAAACATTCAATTCTTTTTGGAAAGAGCTTTAAAAAGAGTGATGATTGAGCATCAGCCTGAATCTGTTTCTTCGGTGATTTTAGATGCTAGAACGGGTGAAGTTCTTGGCTTGATTAATCTTCCTTCCTTTAACCCTAACGATCGTTCGCAGTTGCGTGGTAAAGGAATGCGTAATCGAATTGTTACCGATGTTTTAGAGCCTGGTTCTGTTATAAAGCCATTGGTTGTTGCTAAGGCGTTAGATGTTGGCGTATTAGGAGAGTTTGAAGAAATTGATACCCATCCCGGCGTTGTAAATATTCAAGGACATCGCATTAGCGATTTGAGAAATAAAGGAGTATTGACACCTGAAGACATTATAAGAATATCTAGCAATGTTGCCATGACTGAAATAGCCTTGCGAATGCCCGCTGAACAACTTTGGCAGTTTTATCAAGATTTGGGTTTTGGGCAGGATTTAGGACTTCATCTTCCTGGGGAGTCCATGGGGTTTATGCAACGTCATGAAAGTTGGCAAAAAGTAGAGCAAGCCTCTGCTTCATTTGGCTACGGATTTAATGTAAATTTATTGCAACTGGCTCGTTCTTATACTATTTTTACTAATGATGGAAAATTATTGCCTCTTAGTGTCATCAAAAAATCACCTGATATAGTGGTTAAATTAGATCCGCAAAAGACGATAATATCTTCAGAAACAGCCCAAAAAACTTTATTGATGATGGAGTCAGTGGTTTCACCATATGGAACGGCTTCTTTGGCTCAGATTGAAGGGTATCGTGTTGCGGGCAAAACAGGCACAACCCATAAGACAAAGGCAGGAGTTTATTACTATAACAAGTATAACTCTATGTTTGCTGGTATCGTTCCTGTTTCTAACCCAAGGTTTATTATGGTAGTGCTTGTTAATGAACCTAGTAGGGGAGTATATTTTGGCGGAAGCGTTGCCGCACCAGTTTTTAAAGAGGTAATGCAAGAGGTTTTGCGTTTATATAATGTTCCTGCCGACGCACTTGAGCGGGATGTTAAGGAAAAGTGATATGTTACTTGAAGAGATTTGTCAATATTTTGATTACTCATTGTGTTGCAGTGAAAAAATATCAAAACTTAATTTAATAGATTTATTTTTAGATTCTCGACAAGTAAAAAATAATAGTGTATTTATTGCCATTCAAGGTTATCAGTCTCATGGTAATCAGTTTATTGATAAAGCGATTGAACAGGGAGCAAAATTAATTCTTACCGATGTCATTGTTGAGGAGAATTTAAAAGAAATTACAGTTTTATATTTACCTGACTTGGCAGTCAAATTGGGAGATTTTTCTAGTTGGTTTTATCATTCTCCGAGTAGTCATATTAAGATTGTAGGTATAACAGGAACAAACGGTAAAACTTCAACGGCTTTTTATACCGCACAGTTGTTACAAAGTTTAGGTAAAAAAGTTGCCATAATGGGGACGCTAGGTAATGGCTTATTAGGAGAGCTTGAACCAAGCCTTAATACCACTTTAGATGTGGTGAGTTTAAATAGAACTTTAAATCAATTTATTGCAAAGGGAATAGAGTGGTGTGTTATGGAAGTGTCTTCGCATGCCATTGTTTTGCAACGTATTGCAGGGGTCAATTTTCAAACGGTAGCCTTAACTCAAGTGACTCGTGACCATCTAGATTTTCATGGTTCTATTGAAGCCTATCATGCCGCAAAACGCCAGTTATTTTTAGAATACCCCTCAAACAACACCGTAATTAATATTGATGATAAGCAAGGACGATTGATTCAAAAAACCACTAAAACCTCTCATTTATTAAGCTATGGTATTGAAAATTCGGCTGCGATGTTAAATGCTTTTAATTTAAAACTCGATGATACTGGAATTAATTTTAAAGTAAGTTTTAAGGGTGAAGAAAAAACCCTTCAAAGCAGCCTTATGGGACAGTTTAATATTGAAAACATATTATGTGCAATGAATATAATTTTAATTAATGGTTTTTCTTTATCTTCTATTACAACATTAATAACCCAATTAAAACCCGTTGCTGGGCGTATGGAAAAGGTACAGGAAAAACCTTCTGTTATCATTGATTATGCTCATACTTCTGATGCTTTAGAAGCCGTGTTAAAATCAGCAAAATTTCATGCTAAAAATTCCAGTTTAATTCTAGTATTTGGCTGTGGTGGAGATAGAGATCAAGGGAAACGCCCTTTGATGGGGAAAGTCGCAGCAAATTATGCAGATAAGATAATTATTACGAATGACAATCCACGAAATGAATCAGCAGAAGAAATTGTGGAACAAATTATGGAGGGGATGAAAAAAAACATTGAAAATGTTCAGATTATTTTAGATAGAAAGCAAGCAATTGAAAAAGCTTTGCAACAAGCAGGGCCTTTCGATATTGTAATGATTGCAGGTAAAGGGCATGAAAATTATCAAGAAATAATGGGAGTGCGTAGCGATTTTAGTGATCACCAAATAATTTTGGATTGGCAAACAAGACAAAAAAGGTAAAAAATTATGAGCTGGACTTTAAATGATTTAACGCAGGCTTTAAGCCTAGAAGATACAAAAAATAAAAACACAATGACATTTAATAGGCTATGGAGTGATACCAGAGATTTACAGTCAGGAGATTGCTATTTAGCCATTAAAGGAAAAAATTTTAATGGACATGAATTTATTGCAGAAGCCATTGCCAAAGGAGCGGTTGCTTTATTGGTTTCAGAAGATGTTGGCAGTTGTAATATTCCCGTTATAAAAGTTGCAGATACTCGCATAGCTTTGGGGCAATTTGCACTGTGGCATCGTCAACAAATGCCACTAAAAAAGCTGTTAGGCATTACAGGTTCTAACGGAAAAACCACCGTTAAAATGATGGCATATAGTGTTATATCTAATATTGCTCCAACGCTGGCAACGCAAGGAAATTTAAATAATGACCTTGGTGTGCCTAAAAGTTTGCTTAATATTAAACCAACGGATGAATATGCCATTATTGAAATGGGGGCGAGTGGCTTAGAAGAAATTCGTTATTTAACCCAACTCGCACAACCAGATGTAGCTTTAATAACCAATGCTTCTGCGGCACATTTAGAGGGCTTTGGTAGTTTACAAGGCATTATTAAAACTAAAGGCGAAATTTATGAAGGGTTAATGCCAAATGGTGTTGCTATTTTAAATAGAGATTCGGTTGGATATAAAGATTGGCTAAAAATTTGTAATGGCTTACAAAAATCTATTTTAACTTTTGGAGAACACCCAGATTCTGATGTGCAGATAGATGATATTGAAACCACTCAAAAGGGGGTTCAATTTAATCTTGCTTTAAATCCTTCTTTGAAGCAAAAAGAACCTAGTTACCTTATTAAAATGTCAGTATTGGGTCGTCATAACGCGATGAATGCAGCCAGTGTTGTTGCTTCTTGTTTAGCGGCAGGTTTTTCTATGGAATTGATTTTACCAGGCCTGGTAAAATTTACAGGGGTTGAGGGTCGTTTGAATACACTTTCTTACAAAAAAGGTGTTTTAATCGACGATGCTTATAATGCCAACCCAGCCTCAGTTAAGGCGGGAATAGACACGCTGGCTAGTTTATCAGGTCAGGCAATATTTTGTTTTGGAGGCATGGCGGAGTTAGGAGAAGAGGCAACCCCTGCTCATCAAGACATTGCCCTACATGCTAAACAGCAAGGGATTAAGAAACTTTATTTATTAGGAGATCTTACTAAATCTATGGCAACAACTTTTGGTGAAGGGGCAGTTTGGTATGAAGATTATGAAGTTCTTACAAAAGAAGTCATAACTAATTTACAGCAAAATTCTGAGCAAGTTTTTAATATTTTAGTGAAAGGATCTCGTAGTGCTAAAATGGATAGAGTGGTGCAAAAACTTTTAGAGGCAGTATAAAGTGTTAATTTATTTAACAGAATATTTACAACAGTTTCATTCTGGTTTTAGCGTATTTAATTTTATTACCATGCGTACGATTATGGCAGTTTTAACTGCTTTAGCCATTTCATTTATAATCGCACCACGAGTTATTCGTTGGTTAATTAAATTAAAAATAGGGCAAGAAGTTAGAACAGACGGCCCCCAAACCCATTTAGTAAAACATGGCACACCCACTATGGGTGGGGTTATTATTTTGTTTTCCATTGGCGTTTCTATTTTTCTATGGGGAGACCTTAAGAATCATTACCTGATCATTGTCACCTTAACTATGTTTGCTTTTGGGGCAATAGGATTTGTAGATGATTATATGAAGGTGGTGTATAAAGACCCCAAAGGAATGCGTTCACGCACTAAATATTTATGGCAATCTATTTTTGGGTTAACTGCAGCCTATAGCCTGTTTGCTTTGTCAACCGTACCAGCAGAAACTCAACTACTAATTCCCTATATGAAAGACACCTTTATTGTCTTAGGAGCTTGGACAATTGTTTTAAGTTACTTTGTGATAGTAGGCACCTCCAATGCGGTAAATTTAACGGATGGCTTAGACGGCTTAGCCATTATGCCAGCGGTGATGATCGCAGGAGCTTTGGCTTTGTTTGCATATTTAAGTGGACATGCTTATTTTGCAAGCTACCTAGGTATTTCGCATATTCCTGGAGTTGGCGAATTAATGATTTTCTGTGCAGCCTTTGTTGGAGCTGGCCTAGGATTTTTATGGTACAACGCCCACCCTGCTCAGGTTTTTATGGGAGATGTTGGATCTTTATCTATAGGAGCTGCTTTAGGTACGGTTGCAATTTCGGTAAAGCAAGAGTTGGTTTTTTTTATTATGGCGGGAATTTTTGTAGTCGAAACCCTCTCGGTTATTTTTCAAGTAGGCTCTTATAAGTTAAGAAAGGGCAAGCGAATTTTTCTTATGGCTCCTTTGCATCATCACTATGAACAAAAAGGCTGGCATGAATCACAAGTTATTGTACGGTTTTGGGTCATCACCATTATTTTAGTATTGATAGGTCTGGCAAGTTTAAAACTTCGTTAGTGAGGAATATTTATGTATCTAGTAGCAGGTTTAGGGGTAACAGGGCAATCTGTTTTGCGTTATTTAGACGGTTCTAATCAAGCATGTTTAGCATTTGATACTCGAAAAGAATTTAATACCAAAGATTTAGAGAAAACCTTTCCTAAAGTTAGTTTTGCAACAGGAAAAATTCCTAAAAGTTGGCAAGATAAAATAACTCAAATCGTACTAAGCCCTGGAATAGCAAAATCTCAGCCTTGGGTGAAAGAGTTTTCTCAGCATGGCATTGCTATTATTGGTGACATTGAATTGTTTGCTAGAGTAGTAAAAAAACCTGTGATATCCATTACGGGTTCAAATGGAAAAAGCACGGTTACCACCTTAGTGGGAGAGGTCTTGAAATCATCAGGTTTACAAGCAGTAGTAGGAGGTAATATTGGTTTACCCGTACTGGATTTGTTAGCAAAAGATCAGTCTGATTATGATGTTTTTGTCTTAGAAGTATCTAGTTTTCAGTTAGAAACTACTTTTTCTTTACAAAGTGTTGCCGCAACAGTGCTTAATATTTCTGAAGATCACATGGATCGCTATTCATCAATGGAAGAATATTTGCAAACTAAAATGACTATTTTTAATGGTGCAAAATTAGCGGTGGTGTCCGAGCACAAACCTCAAAAAAATTCAGTACAAAAAGTTATTAACTTTGATTTAGAGTCATCTGAGTGCGGGCTACAAGAACACAACTCTCAAAAATGGCTTATGCAGGGTACAAAAAAAATCATGCCCGTGGCAGATATGTCTTTACAAGGCACACATCATTATTTGAATGCACTCGCAACCATTGCACTGTGCTCACCGTTTAATATTAAAGCAGAAGTTTATCAGCAAGTGTTTTCTCGGTTTAAAGGCTTGCCCCATAGGACACAATTGGTTTTAGAAAAATCAGGAGTACAGTGGATTAATGATTCTAAAGGAACGAATGTGGGGGCAACTGTGACCGCTCTTGAATCTATTGGCAAAGAAATACAAAGTGCTGGTCAGAGCAAGATTGTTTTGATTGCAGGGGGCGTAAGTAAAGATGCCGATTTTTCTGAGTTGACTCCTGTTATTGCTAAATATGTTCGCCATAGTATTTTATTTGGTAAAGATAGAGCTAAAATAGCCAAGGTTTTACCAGAAAAAGATTTCACCCAAGTTAAAAACTTACAAGATGCAATGAGTCAGGCACTACAAATTGTACAAGCAGGTGATGTGGTATTGTTTTCTCCTGCCTGTGCAAGTTTTGACCAGTTTTCTAACTATATTATACGAGGAGAAAAGTTTGAAAAATTGGTTAAAGAGCAGGCATGAATAAGATTAAAGAATGGAGGCTAGAATCTGAGCATTGGCCAATAGACTATTGGTTGATTGGTCTTGTTGCAGTTTTAATTGTTATTGGCTTAACCATGGTCATTTCTAGTTCAGTCACTTTTAGCGAGAAAGTTTTTGATACCCCTTACCATTTTTTGATTCGTCAAACCCTTGCTATTGGATTAGGTATATTTGTTGCCCTAATTATTCTTAAAATTCCTTTAGGTCTTTGGGAAAAAAATCGTGCTGCCATTTTTTTACTGGGTATTGTTCTTCTTATTGCAGTGCTTATTTTTGGGCGAGAAATTAAAGGCAGCCAACGCTGGTTGCCTTTAATTGTGATGAACTTTCAAGTAGCAGAATTTATGAAAATGGCCATAATTGTTTTTATGGCAGGATATTTAGAGCGCCATTCAGAGGCAGTAAAAGAAAGCTTATCTGCTGTGATGCGCTTATCTTTACCCTTTGGTATCATGGCAATTTTATTATTGATGCAACCTGATTTTGGCAGTACTTTTGTTATTGCCGTCATTATTACAGGTATGCTGTTAATAGCGGGAGCACCTTGGCGATACTTTGCGATTACAGTTTTACCTTTAGCTAGTTTGTTGATAGTTTTGGTTATAATCGAACCTTATAGAATAGCTAGAGTAACCAGTTTTCTCGACCCTTGGGCAGACCCTTTTGGTCACGGCTACCAACTTACACAAGCTCTTATTGCCTCGGGAAGAGGGGAGTGGTTTGGTGTTGGAATTGGAGAAAGTGTCCAAAAATTACTTTATTTGCCCGATGCCCATACTGACTTTTTATTCTCCATTTATGCAGAAGAGTTTGGTTTAATTGGCGTGACTTTTTTGGTTTTGCTTTATACACTTATCTGTTATCGCTTGTTTAGAATAGGTCGAAAAGCATTTGTTAAATCAGAATTTTTTGGCGGCTTAATTGCCTACGGTGTAGGAGTCTGGATTATTTTACAAGTTATCATTAATATGGGCGTAAATTTAGGTCTTTTCCCAACTAAAGGGCTGACCTTGCCACTTATGAGTTACGGAGGATCCAGTGCTTTGATTTTTTGCATGGCACTTGGCTTGGCATTAAGGGTAGATTATGAAATTCGTAATGGTATAAAAACCACCTCGGTTCATAAAAAAGAATCAATAATAAATGTCAACTAAACAAACAATTATGATTATGGCAGCAGGCACTGGCGGGCATGTTTTTCCGGGTCTAGCTCTGGCAGAAAGTTTAACTAAAAAAGACATAAAAGTTATCTGGTTAGGTACGCCAAATGGCATGGAGCAAAAATGGGTTGAAAAATCCAAGATACCTTTTTATAAAATCTCAATTGCAGGGCTTAGGGGTAATGGTTTAGTAGGGTGGTTAAAATCTCCGTTTAATATTATGACAGCATTTTGGCAAGCTAGAAAAATAATGCAATCCCTAAAACCAAATTTGGTTTTAGGAATGGGCGGGTTTGTTTGCGGGCCAGGTGGTCTTGCAGCAAAATCACTTGGCATTTCTTTGGTATTGCACGAACAAAATGCTATTCCAGGCATGACCAATAAATGGCTTGCTATTTTTGCCAACAAAATCATTACAGCTTTCCCGCAAAAAAAAATAACGGGCAAAAAAGTATGTCAAATAGGCAATCCAATCAGAGCAGGTTTAGAAGGTTTAGCAACACCAACTTCGCAAAAACCATTTAATATCTTGGTCATTGGCGGCAGTCGTGGTGCTTTGATATTAAACGAGAAAGTTCCCCAAGCTCTTGCTTTGCTTTCTGCTGAACAACGTCCCAAAATTGTTCACCAAACGGGTCAAAAAACGCTAAAACAAGCTCAAGATTTTTATTATAAAGCAAAAGTTAAAGCCCAGATAGTTCCTTTTATTGATGACATGGCTAAAGCCTATTCTCGGGCAGATTTAGTTATTTGTCGCTCTGGGGCTTTAACAATTAGTGAGTTGATGGCCGTTGCACGACCAGCCATTATGATTCCCTATCCTTATGCTGTGGACGACCATCAAACCAAGAATGCTAAAGTTTTAGTTGAATTACAAGGAGGAGAAATTATTAAACAAACAGAATTAACCCCCCAGATATTAGCTCAAAAATTAACTTACTGGTTAGATGAAATTAAACTAAAATCAGCTTCCAAAAGCATTCGCAAAGGAGCTGTTTTTAAAGCGACCGATAAAATAACCCATATAATATTGCAAGAATTAAAACAGGGTCAAAAATGAAAGCACATTTCCCAGATTTAAAAGATAAACGCATTTTTATAACAGGAGCTTCCAGCGGTATTGGAGCGGGCATGGCAAAAGTGCTAGCAGCTCAAGGCTGTCATTTAGTTTTACACTGGCATCAAAATGAAACAGGTATCAAAAAAACTTTAGAAAGTTTAAAACCATTTAAAATTAAAGTGGCTACGCTACAAGCGGATTTTAAAGAACTAGATAAAGTGCAAGAATGTTTTTACCAGGCCTGGTCATTTTTTGACGGCCTAGATGGACTTATAAATAATGCAGGGGTGATTGCTAAATCACTGAGCTTAAAAGATGAAAATGCCCAACAATTTAATGAAACTCTAGCCGTAAATTGTCAAGCCCCTTATTTATTAAGCACCGCTTTTGCTAAGTTATGTATTGAATCCAAGCAAAAGGGTAATATCGTTAACAACTCTAGCATTCATGGGCAAGCCACTTGTGAATGGTTTTCCGCCTATGCTGCTTCTAAAGCGGCAATGGATGCCATGAGCAAGGTGCAAGCAGTAGAATGGGGTGAGCATGGTATCAGGGTAAATGTACTCGCACCAGGAGTCGTGCCAGTTGAGAGAACCTTTGAGGTGTTAAAACAACTAGACATGCAAAAAAAATGGGTGGGTAATATGCCAGCAGGTCGTTATGGCACAACAGAAGACATGGGTTATGCCAGTGCATTTTTACTTTCAGAAGTCTCTGAATGGATGACCGGTTCAATATTAACCTCTGACGGAGGTCTCATTGCCAGAGGAAACTACCCCAAAAGAAATTAACGACGATCTTTGTACTTAAGTAATCGTTTAACCATTGAACCATTGGGCAGAGACTTAAAAAATAAACTTACTGTTCTTGACCTATAGAGGTTTGATTTAAATGTACATCCATTTGTGGGTATGGAATAGATATATTAGCGGCATCAAAAGCTTCTTTTACTTTCTCGTTCATTTCCCATTTAACACCCCAATAATCAGCAGATTTAACCCAAGGATGCACCACAAAATTAATGCTAGAGTCTCCAAGGTCACAAAGAGCTATCACTGCGAGCTATCACTGCTTTTGGCTCTGGTAAAACTCGATCATCTTCTTTCACAAGTTTAGTCAATATTTCTTTAGCTGGCTTAATATCATCGTCATAGCCTATGCCAAAAACCATATCAACACGGCGAGTTTCTTTGGCTGAATAACTGGTAATTGTCCCTTGATAAATTCCTCCATTAGGAATAATTATGCTTTTATTGTCAAGGCTTTTCATGGTGGTGCTAAAAACTCCTACCGTTTCTATAATACCTTCTTCACCCGCTATATCAACAAAATCTCCTATTTTAAAAGGCTTAAAGACAATCAACATAACACCTGCTGCAAAGTTTTGTAAAGAATTTTTTAACGCCAAGCCTACAGCTAAGCCAGCCATTGCAATTAAGGCGACTAAAGATGTAGTATCAACCGCACTTAGTTGATTAAGTGCGGCGATAATAATAAAAAGTAATAACGCTGCCCCAAGAATAGAGGCAATGAAGTTAATTAATGGAGTGTCAACACTTTTTGAGACCTAGATACTCCTCCATTTGAGTTAATTGTTAATTGACATTAGTAATTATTACCATTAAGATTAACGCTATGATTATTACCAGGGATTCTCGTTCTGGTTTAGATTGTGTTTTTTAACCATTGTAATAATAATTACAAATATTAGTTTTAATAGCTAAATATTTGGGATAAGGCTGAAGGAGTTTAATATTATGAAAAAAATCATTTATAAGAAAGGCGTTTACCTGCCCTTTACAGCGCTCGTTAGTGCGATTGCTTTAGCTATTGCGACACCTGTCGTGGCCGCTACGGTAGATGCTCTAGACCCTGTTTTTGTTACGGCAAAAGGTGGAGCTTTAGACCTAAAAGATGTTCCTGCTTCGGTAACTGTGATCACCGCAGAACAAATCAAGCAAACTCCTGCCAGAAACATTGCTGATGTAATTCGCCTTACTACAGGAATTTCAATTGCAGGTACTGGAATGAATAGGCAAGTCATTAATATTAGAGGCATGGAAAGTCGCCATACTTTAATACTTATTGATGGTCGTAGAGTCAACGCCTCTGACAATGTTATCGGGCACTCTGACTTTGAAAATAGCTGGATTCCTCTTGAAGCTATTGACCGTATAGAGATAGTACGAGGCCCTCTTTCTAGCCTATATGGCTCAGATGCAATGGGGGGAACTATTAACATTATTACCAAAGAAGCACAGGATAAGTGGCGTCATAAAGTGAGCGTTATGGCAGGAAAGCGCACGGATGATAGAGGAGGAGCAGAAAAAAGTATCGCTTTAACTTCTACAGGTCCTATTACAGATCAACTGGGTTTAAGTTTTACAGTTGAACTAGCAGATCAAGAGGCTACCCCAGAAAAAGACAGCCCAAACTTATCTGAAGCAGAAGGCAAAAACCTAAAATCGTTAAGATTTAGTTTGGATTATGAAATTAATCAACAACACTCGGTAGAGCTATCCCACTCTAGAGCTTATGAAGAACGCGATAGAGACACTCGAAGCCGTGTTAGACCTCCAGCGACACCTGTATACCACCAGAGTACCCAAGAAATAGAGCGCATTATGACCTCCTTAGAACATAAAGGAACTTTTGACGCAATAGATACCAGTCTACGCATTTATGAATCAAGCATTGACTCTAGCAACACCAGAACACTAGGGCAAAGGCCTAATACGCCACAAAAATTAATAGACCGTATTGTTGATGGATCAGTTAATATGCCCATGGGTGAGCGACACTTTTTGACCTTTGGAGCCGAGCTACGCGATGAAACCCTAGAACATAGAATGGTACGGGGAGGCACGGAAACCTTAAGCAATCAAGCGGTTTTTGTACAAAATCAAATTGACCTAACTGAAAACACTTTATTAACACTGGGCATAAGAGCCGATGATCCCGAAATGTTTGCGACTGAATATAGTCCTCGCGTCTATTTAATTCATCACCTCAATGAACAGTTTTCTATAAAAGGTGGTTATGGTGAAGGCTTTAAAGCTCCTACCATTAAAGAAATATCCCCTCACTATAGATTTACTCGTCCTGCGCATAATTTTGTTGGCAACCCTAACGTTAGACCAGAAAGTAGTAATACAGCAGAAATTGGAGTGCAGTATTCATCTCAAAACATGTCTGGTGGTCTTACCTTATTTAGAACAAATGTTAAAGACTTAATGGCTTGGGAAACTCTTTCTGTGGTTGGCAGAACCAGAACCATGCACAGAGTGAATGTAGAAGGTACCACTCTTATAGAAGGTGCTGAGATGGAACTGTCTGCCAACCTTCCTGCAGGGTTTAATACCAAGATAAACTTAACCAAGCTTGATACCGAGAACCTTACAACAGGACTATCTTTACTACAACGACCAGATATGACCGCGAATCTTCGTCTTGGATGGACAAGCCCCGATAATACTCTAACAGGAGGAGTAAATGTTCAGCATATTGGTGAACAAAAGTCAACAGCTGGGGTAGGAAGAACCTCTACACGAGTTACTCTACCAAGCTAT
>CAYLXI010000006.1:0-25901 GCA_964387695.1 uncultured Piscirickettsiaceae bacterium | reverse complement strand
TATCATAGAACACTTCGCTAAATTAAAAGACCCACGCATTGAACGCAACAAAAAAACATCAACTTGTTGATATTGTCGTATTAACAATTTGTGCTGATCTACCATGCTTATTATATTATTTCCTTTCTAACTCTGTTATAATCTTGGCTTTTATTTATCGCAAAAACTAAAACTCGTAAACACTAAAATATACTAAATTGTCAGCTTATCATACTACCCAAATGCCTGCTTAGAAACTGGGCGTTCTCAGAACATTTTTATATTACATTATATTACATTACAAAAATATGAAGAACATGTTAACAAAACAAATACTATTAGGTTCTTTATTTTCATTTTTTTTAATTGCAAGTATCGGCTGCTCAGACAAAAATCATTATACCCCTCACTTAAGCCAATTTATCGCTTTTGGCACAGAAATTAATTTAATCATTTATAGTCAAAAAGCACCTCAATCTCAAAAGGCGTTAGAAAACATACAGTCTCAATTCTACCAACTACACTTAGATTGGCATGCGTGGGAAGAAAACGGCATTTTGAGCCAAATAAACCAAGCCATCAAATATCAACAAGCAATCAAAGTACCACTAGAGGTAAAAAACTTTATTCTTAAGTCGCAAGTTTTATCTAAACAATCTAATTATTTATTTGACCCTGGAATTGGACAGCTTATTAGACTTTGGGGGTTTCATTCAGAAAACTGGCAAGGCCCTCCTCCTAGTAAAGAAAAACGCCAAACTTGGCTAGAATCTCGTCCAAGCATTGCTGATTTAGAATTTAACGGCTTAATACTTACATCAACCAACCCAAATGTTTCGCTAGACTTTGGTGGCAATGCCAAAGGCCTTGCTTTAGACAAAGCTATTAATATCCTAAAACAACACCAAATTGAAAATGCTCTTATTAATATTGGGGGAGATATGAGCGTTATTGGCAATAAAGGCGGGGATAAAAACAGACCTTGGAATATTGGCATTAAAAGCCCTTTCTCACCCAACAAACCTGTCGCCAGAATTCAACTACAAGGTAACGAAACCATTGTTACCTCTGGCAATTATCAGCGTTACTTTATGTGGAAAGATAAACGGTATAGTCACATAATAAACCCAAACACGGCATGGCCAGCAGATACCTTTGCATCCGTAACAATCATTCATAACAATGCCACAATAGCAGATACGGCTGCCACGGCTATTATGATTGCAGGCAAAAAACATTGGCAAGAAGTCGCTACACAAATGGGTATTGAAAAAATCTTTATTATTGATCAAAACCAACAAATAATTACTTCTGCCAAAATGCAACCACGCATTACCATAATATCTAACAATCATTAGGGTATAATTACTGCCTATGACAAACGCACATTCTTTAGAACACCATCTTCTTATCGCCATGCCTAGCTTAAATGGATCTTGGTTTGAAAAAACTTTAATTTATATTATAGAAGACACTGAAGACGGAACTATGGGATTAACTTTAACCCTACCGCATTCCTTTAACATAAAAGAACTTTTAGAACATTTTAAGCTAAAGGTTAATTCGGATCTTCCGTATATTAAAGATAAAGTTTTATTAGGTGGTCCTGTTGATATGGAACATGGATTTGTATTACACAAGCATTCTGGTGAACTTTGGAAAAGATCTTTGCCCTTAAAAGATGGGCTTGCCATGTCGGTTTCAGAAGATTTATTGAAATCTATTGCTGATGGAACAGGACCCTCACAATTTATTGTTTGTTTAGGATTCGCAGGATGGAATGCAGGGCAATTAACAGAAGAAATTAAAGGCAACAGCTGGCTCACTATTCCCTATAACGAGTCTTTGGTGTTTGATATCCCCTTTGAAAAAAAATGGAATGTTGCCCTAAAAACGCTAGGTGTTTCACCTGAAACATTAAGCATGGAAGCTGGTTATAGTTAATGAACTCTTTGCATAGCCCTGCACACCAAAAAACGACCGCTAAAGAAGTCTCTGGCGTTGTTATTGGATTTGATTTTGGACTAAAACGCATTGGCGTTGCCATAGGGCAAACCATTACTCAAAGTGCAACCCCTCAAGCCATTGTCAACAGTAAAGACGGTAAACCAGATTGGCAACATATCACTCAACTATTTAAACAATGGCAACCTAGTGCCATTGTTGTGGGCTTACCCTTTCGACTTAATGGCGAAGAACAAGCTCTTACTCAACCTGCTAGAAAATTTGGTCAACGATTGGCAGGTCGCTACAATAAAAATGTTTTTTACATATCAGAACAATTAACTTCGGTTGAAGCCCACAACCGTGTAAAACCCAAACAAGGTAAGGCAATTGACGACCATGCCGCCCAAATTATTTTAGAAAACTGGTTAAACTGCCGATGAAGCTTTCCAACCCCAACATTCAACTGAATAAAAAAGGTAAATTACACCATTTTTTAACTTTAGAGGGCTTAAAACAACCCCATCTTCTTGAAATATTAGAAGTTGCTGAGAGTTTTGTTGACCAAAACACTGGCGAGATAAAAAAACGAAATGACTTGCATGGCAAGACAATTATGAACCTTTTTTTTGAGGACAGCACCAGAACCTTAACCACCTTTGAAATTGCTGAAAAACGCCTTTCTGCCGATGTTGTTAATCTTAACATTGAAACCTCCTCTACCAAAAAAGGCGAAACACTACTCGATACCCTGTGGAACTTAGAAGCGATGATGGCAGATATGTTTGTCATTCGCCACGGTGAAAGTGGTGCAGCACATTTTTTTGCTCAACATGTTGCTCCACATGTTCATGTTATTAATGCTGGCGACGGTCGCCACTCTCATCCAACCCAAGCCATGCTAGATATGTACACAATTCGCAAGCATAAAGGGGATATATTTGACCTTAAAGTTGCCATCATTGGTGATGTACTTCACTCTCGCGTGGTGCGTTCACAAATTCAAGCATTAAGCATTTTAGAATCCAGAGAAATTCGTATTGTTGGTCCAAAAACACTTCTACCTTCTCATCCAGAAGCTTTAGGCGTGCATGTGTATGACGATATTGAGTCAGGTCTTGAAGGTGTCGATGTTATCATTATGGTGCGATTACAAAATGAACGCATGGATAGCGCCTTGCTACCCAGCGAAAAAGAATTTTTTAATCAATATGGCTTAACTGAAAAACGCCTTGCCCTAGCCAAGCCTGATGCTATTGTCATGCACCCAGGGCCGATTAACCGTGGGGTAGAAATATCTTCAGAAGTTGCTGATGGCTCTCAGTCAGTCATATTAGAACAAGTCACCTACGGTATTGCAGTGCGTATGGCAATCATGTCAATCTTAATTAAAAATGCTGCGGAGTTATTATGAGACTTCAAATTAATAATGCTCGCATTATCGACCCTTCTCAAAATCTTGATAAAATAACCAGTCTATATATTGCCAGAGGAAAATTTGCAGGCACAGGAAATAACGCTCCAGAAGGTTTTTTTCCAGATCAAGAAATAGATGCTTCTGGCAAATGGATTTTACCAGGCCTGGTAGATTTAGCAACCCGTTTAGGAGAACCTGGCAATAAATATCAAGGAAGTATTCGCACTGAAACACAAGCTGCTGTTGCTGGAGGTATCACAACAATCTGTTGCTTGCCTGATACTCAACCAGTCAATGATACCCAAGCGGTTACAGAGCTGATTCAACGCCGTGCACGCCAAGCAGCTACTGCATTTGTATTGCCCATAGGAGCCTTAACTCAAGGGTTAAAAGGCGAAAGACTCAGCAACATGGCATCTCTTAAACAGGCAGGCTGTATTGCGATGAGTCAAGCGGATCTACCCATTCAAAATCCTCTCACTCTTAAAAATGCAATGAACTACGCGGCAAGCCAAGATATTCTGCTTATGATTCGTTGCGAAGATATTTTACTAAAAAATAATGGTGTTGCACACAGTGGCACCATTTCTTCAAGGCTAGGACTGTCAGACATTCCAGCGTCAGCAGAAACCACTGCCCTAGCAAGAGATTTGCTGTTAGTGGAAGAAACAGGAGTTAGAGCACACTTTTCAAAGCTTTCAACTGCCCGTTCTGTTGACATGATTGAAGAGGCAAAAAAACACAAGCTTCCTGTTACTTGTGATGTTGCCATTCACCAACTTATTTTAACTGAATATGATGTCGTAGGCTTTGGATCACAGTTTCATGTCTCGCCACCTTTTAGAAGCCATGCAGACAGAGATGCTTTAATTGCAGGAATTAAATCAGGTGTCATTGATGCCATAGTCAGTGATCACACCCCTCTGGGACGAGATGACAAACTTCTGCCGTTTGGAGAATCTTCTCCTGGCGTTAGCGGACTAGAAACCTTGCTTCCTCTATTGCTTAAATTGGCAGAAGAAAATACCTTAGACCTTGCAACAGCAATTAAATGTGTGACTAAAAATCCAGCAAATATTTTAAATGTTAAAACAGGAAGCCTAACAGAAAAACATTCTGCCGACTTTAGTATAATCAATCCCAATGAAGACTGGCAACTCACCGATAACAATCTTATTAGCGAAGGAAAATATACTCCATTTACAGGCTGGCATTTTTCTACCAAAATAGAAACCACCTATTTTCAAGGTCGCTCTGTTTTTCGTATCAAAGATTAAAAATGGTTATCAATGCACAAATTAATGCACAACTTATACGGCAAACTGAACAACCTAATCAATATTGGCTTATCTATCTTAACTTAGATAAAGAAATAGAGCTTCCTGTTAATTTTTTTGTAGAGGTGGAAGGGATAGAGCTTAAACTTTTTTCTCAAGACTCTTCTAACAAACAAGCACAGTTTTTAGCTAAACAATCTCTTAACCAGACAACAAGCTTTACAATTAATCTTAAACGAAACTCCGATTGGCGTTTTTTAGATGAATTTGAAAAAAAACTAGATTCTAAGAAAACACACTGTATTCTTGTTCCTGAACAAAATATAGCACAAGGTTTTTATCTAAGTAAAAAATTTGGGCGAAACTATTCATTAGCTTTAATTATGGAAGCAAAATCCGAGTTCCCTTTTCAAATAAAGCCTGCTAAATTTATGTTTAAAAACTTACCCATTAAGGCGGCAGGAATGATAGGGGCTTGTTCTTTACTAGAAGACTGGAAAATCCCTAACCGACTTTGCAGCCAAACAGGAATTCCGGGATGTTTTGACGGTGATCTAGATGCTTTTGAAAACATCTGGCAACCACCTGTGGATTGGTTAATTATTAATTTATAGATCCCTAACCCACATTACTTGATTTTAGCCTTAACTCATGTGCTAAGGCTTCAACTCGTTTAGCAAAGTCGTGTTTAGCTTGAGAATCAACGACTCCTAATGCCGCAGCAAGCAAAGTTTCTAGCTCTGAAAAGTGCTCTTCTGACACTGATTTTAAGGCCTCGTCTGATAGCATTTCTTTAAATCTATTGACCACTTCTGTGGCATGAAGTTCATAATGCATAATATTACTCCTTATTTATTCCCAAATACTTACTTATAAAGTTGGCACAAGGGCTTTAATCTTCTTTAAAAACCTCTTCTCCACTACTAACGATAAGAGGGTCAACACAACCAATAACTTCATTGTTTTTTTCATCATATGAAAAAGAGCTAAGTACAAACTTTATGGACTCTAAGCGAGCTCGTTTTTTATCATTAGATTTCACAACTGTCCAAGGACATTCCGAAGTATTGGTATAAAAAAACATATCTTCTTTGGCTTTAGTGTAATCTTCCCAGCGGTCTAAAGAGGCTAAATCCATAGGACTTAATTTCCATTGTTTTAATGGATCATTCTTACGGGCATTAAATCGACGTAGTTGTTCTTTTTGACCCACTGAAAACCAAAACTTAATCACCGAAATTCCGCTTGAAACCAGCATTCGTTCAAACTCTGGTGCTTGATGCATAAACTGGTTATACTCTGGTGGCGTGCAAAACCCCATAACCCGTTCAACTCCAGCTCGGTTGTACCAAGATCTATCAAATAAAACTATTTCCCCTGCCGTAGGTAAATGCTGAACATATCGCTGAAAATACCACTGACCTGCTTCGGTAGCGGAGGGCTTATCTAAAGCAACAATTCTTGCTCCACGAGGATTAAGATGCTCCATAATTCTCTTAATCGTCCCGCCCTTTCCTGCAGCGTCTCTGCCCTCAAAAATTATAACCACTCGCTTACCATTTAACTTAACCCACTTTTGCAACTTCAATAATTCTATTTGCAACTGTTGTTTAGTTTGTTCATATTCTGGCGTTAAAATCTTTGTACTATAAGGGTAGTTTACATCGCTCGATTTAATTTTTTTCATCCTCTCTCCTTTAATTAAGTGTAATGTTTACTCCTCCCACTTATTCTACTCCTGTTATAATCAATTTAGTAATTAAAAAAACTAATCATTAAAATAAGAAAAAATAATACTCTTAATCCCTGTTTATAAAACTGGGTAAATAAGAAATAATCGCTAACTATTATCCAAATTGCATATAAATTATGAGACACTTTCAATACTTAAAATAATTAGTGACTATGACAATTTAATACATATCCTATGACAAAACCAACGATTCAACAGTATAAATCTGTTCAACAACGCATTTTTTTGGCCAAAAAAAAATTTAATCGGCAAGAAAACATTGCCTTAATTGCTGTAAGCAAAACTAAAACCATTGCAGAAATCAACATTATCGCAGAACAAGGGCAAACGGCATTTGGTGAAAACTATGTGCAAGAGGCAATTGAAAAGATGGCTATTCGCCCTGACTTAGATTGGCACTTTATTGGACCTATTCAGAGCAATAAAACCAAGTCCATTGCCGAAAACTTTAATTGGGTACATAGCGTTGATCGCTTAAAAATTGCAGAGCGTCTTAATAATCAACGACCTAAAAACTTAGATAAGTTAAATATTTTATTATCTATAAATATAAGTGAGGAAAAAACTAAAGCGGGTTTTTTAAAAGAAGAGGTTTTGGCAGTCATCCCTGATATATTAAAATTAACCAATCTACGGCTTAAAGGGTTAATGGCGATTCCAAAACAGACTCATGATTTTAATAGCCAACGACTGCCTTTTAAAACCATGAAAAACCTATTAAACCAACTACAAGCAATCTATCCTAACGAATCATTAGACACTTTATCCATGGGCATGTCTAACGACCTAGAGGCCGCCATTGCTGAAGGAGCAACGATGGTAAGAATAGGCACAGATATTTTTGGGGCAAAAAGACCTTAGACCTAAAACCCCTAATTTAAAAAACACCTATCACCACCCTAAAAAAATTAAGATGGCTTTGTTGAGCTATCGGGTGGGGAGAGAGACTCATCAGCAACTTGTAGAGGCGTTACTTCAAGCCCGCTAGGGGCTAAGGTGGTTTTATTTAAATTAGCTGCTTCAGATAATTGGTTATGAAAATTTTGCAATCTGTCAAACCAAGAAGATTGTGGTGTTTCTGGATGTTGTTGAAATAAAACCCCCGACATAAGCTCTTCAAAAGTTTGTCTTGCCATTTCAAACTGTTCATCAAGACTGGCAATAACATCTTGCATTTTTTGCAGATAAGGCGGTAAATCGGACACTTTCCCCTCATTATCAGCATCTTTAGCTGCTGCCACATCCCCTTTTAAACTTTGCTGCTCTACACCCTGATAAGCTGCCACTTGCTGATAAGAAGTGGCTTGAATCTCTGTTCTTTGTAAGTCTAAATTAAAACTTTGCAACTGTTCCATATCAATATCCATTGAAACTGCTTTTTGAAAAGCCTCTTCAATATTTCCGCCAAAGAAACTTCTTGCCAAATCGTCAACTTTTTCAAAAACATTCAATATCGCTTGCAATTCATCTTCATTTAGATGACCTTCTACAGAAAAGGCAAATCTTTCTTCAAAGGCTGTAGCCTCCATGGCTTGTTTAGAGTCAAACATTCGCACACCTTGCGGGCCCTGCTCTTGCAACCTTTCGTGCTTACTCTCTTGATATTGCGCATAAAGCTGGCGAAAATCTAACTTTACAACATCGCCCTCTCTGGTGGTTAATTCCATGCTCATCGTTTGACTATAAGAATAAAGACTTTGACTATTCTCAACGGAAGCCGCTGCTTGCAAACCCTTTGCGGTGGGAGAAAACTCATCTTGATGTGTTACTTTATTTTGCCATTCTTGAGATTTATCATTCACCTGTTTCTGAATTTGTTGCTGAACATCGACCGAACTGGTTATATTGCTTGGGTTCTTTTTAGCTTCAATATTTGCAAGCAACGGTGCATGGTGGACGCTAGAATTGTTATTAATTATATTACTCATAGCAAAACCTTTTTTTGAAGAAATATTTTTTCATTTATCGTTAATCTCAAGCCCCTACTTAGGAGCTTGAGTTAAATTATTCTATCGGCACAAAAATAAAAAACTTAAGTTATTTGCTTGCTTTGGTATAACCCGCATCCCTGCTTATACAGTTGGCATATAGCACCACCCCTTGCCCACTATGCATTTGCAATAAATGCATAGTTAGCAAGCGATAGCACTCTATATCCAATTTCTAAACAGGGATGCGAGTATAATATCTCTTTTGCCAAAATTGGTCCTATTATGCTTGAAGAAATTATCGTTCGCGGAGCCCGCACTCACAATTTAAAAAACATTGATGTTACCTTACCTAGAGATAAACTTATTGTGATCACTGGATTATCTGGATCAGGAAAATCTTCTTTAGCATTTGATACAATTTATGCCGAAGGGCAACGCCGCTATGTGGAGTCTTTATCTTCTTACGCACGGCAATTTTTATCGGTCATGGAAAAGCCTGATATTGACCATATAGAAGGACTCTCTCCTGCCATTTCTATTGAGCAAAAAGCCACTTCTCACAACCCGCGTTCAACCGTTGGTACTGTCACTGAAATTTATGATTACTTACGACTGCTTTACGCCAGAGCAGGCACTCCAAGATGCCCTTCTCACAACATTGATTTAACTTCTCAAACTGTGAGTCAAATGGTTGATCGCACTCTAGAACTACCTGATGGTTCAAAGTGCCTGCTTTTATCTCCTGTTATTCGCGAAAAAAAAGGTGAGCATGTTAACCTGCTTGATGAGCTGCAAGCTCAAGGATATATTAGAGCAATCATTGACGGCGAACTCAAAGAGTTAGACGGTACGATTGTACTAGAAAAAAACAAAAAACATACCATCGAAGTTGTTGTTGATAGATTCAAAGTTAGAGAAGATCTAAAACAACGGCTAGCAGAATCTTTTGAAACCGCACTGCATCTAGCAGATGGTACCGCAGAAATAGTTCCTATAAACAAAGAAGACTCATTTCATCTGGTGTTTTCTGAAAAATATGCTTGCCCAAGCTGTGGTTATTCCATTGCTGAACTTGAGCCTCGAATATTCTCTTTCAATAACCCTAACGGAGCTTGTCCAACTTGTGATGGATTAGGAGTAAAAGAAACTTTTGAAGCAACCCGCATTATAGTCCACCCAGAACTAAGTCTAGCTGGCGGTGCGATTAGAGGCTGGGATAGACGACATAAATACTATTACGATATTTTAAAAGCGGTAACAGATCACTACCAATTTGATATTGAAAAACCTTGGCAAGACCTAACCGAACAACAACAAAAAATCATTTTATTTGGTTCTGGTAAAGAAAAACTTCCCTTGCCTCACGGTCGTTACAGTGACATTCGTCGCTTTGAGGGTGTTATTCCTAATATGGAACGCCGCCATGCAGAAACCGATAGTAAAACTGTACGAGATGAACTCAATAAGTATCGCATCTCTCAAACATGTAAATCCTGTAAAGGAACTAGGTTAAATGAAATCGCTCGTAATGTTTTTATTGCTGAGCATACCTTGCCTGAAATAACTAACTTAGCGGTAGGAGAGTTACACCAACTTTTTATTGATTTTTATCTTGAAGGGGCAAAAGGCAAAATTGCCAGTAGCATTATTAAAGAAGTTAGGCAACGCCTCTCCTTTCTAGTTAATGTTGGACTCAACTACCTAACTCTAAATCGCAGTGCTGACACTCTATCTGGTGGCGAGTCCCAACGCATTAGACTAGCCAGTCAAATTGGAGCTGGGCTAGTTGGGGTAATGTATGTATTAGATGAGCCGTCCATTGGACTGCATCAACGAGACAACGACCGCCTGCTTGGCACCCTTACCCACTTAAGAGACTTGGGTAACACTGTCATCGTCGTAGAGCATGATGAAGATGCCATTCGAGCTGCCGACTATGTTCTTGATATTGGGCCTGGAGCTGGTATTCACGGCGGACGCATTATGGCACAAGGCACTCCAGAGGATATCCTAAACACCCCCGCATCTCTAACTGGACAGTATCTAAATGGACAGCACAGCATTAGCATTCCAAAAGAACGCCTTGCTCCACCTAAAGAGTGGCTAAAAATATATGGGGCATCAGGCAATAATCTTCAAGAAGTAGACCTTGCCATTCCTGCACGATTGCTTACCTGTGTGACTGGCGTATCAGGCTCAGGAAAATCCACTTTAATCAATGCCACCTTATCTAAAATAGCTGCCAACGAGCTAAACAGGGCTATGCTAGAGCCAGCACCTTACAAAAAGCTTGAAGGAATAGAGTATTTTGATAAATTAGTTAATATCGACCAAAGCCCTATAGGACGCACTCCTAGATCTAACCCTGCTACCTATACGGGGCTTTTTACTCCTATTCGTGAACTTTTGTCTGCAACCCCTGAAGCTAGAATCAGGGGGTACACACCTGGTAGATTTAGCTTTAATGTAAAAGGGGGGCGTTGCGAGTCTTGCCAAGGCGACGGCATGATAAAAGTTGAAATGCACTTTTTGCCTGATGTTTATGTCGCTTGCGATCTTTGCAAAGGGGCGCGCTATAATCGCGAAACTTTACAGATTACTTATAAAGGTAAAAATATTCACCAAATTTTAAGTATGACCGTTGAAGATGCTCGTGCTTTTTTTGATGCCATTCCTGTTATTGCCAGAAAACTACAAATGCTAATGGAAGTGGGTCTTGGTTATATAAAACTTGGTCAAAGTGCCACCACTCTTTCAGGGGGTGAAGCCCAAAGAGTGAAGCTTGGTAAAGAGCTTTCTAAACGAGACACAGGCAACACACTTTACATCTTGGACGAACCCACAACAGGACTACACTTTCATGATATAGATCTGCTACTAAAAGTTATTTTCAACCTTAGAGATCAAGGCAATACCATTGTTATTATTGAACATAATTTAGATGTTATAAAAACCGCTGACTGGGTAATAGACTTAGGACCAGAAGGGGGTTCAGGAGGAGGCAAAATTATTGCCACAGGAACACCAGAGGACATAGCCAAACACCCTGATTCTCATACAGGCGGCTATTTAAAAAAATTGTTACGCAAAAAAAACTCTCTTATGTAGTTTAGATATTTAAGGAATCGCTTAAAGTAATATCTTAAAAGCTTTTTTTAAACCAGCTTTTCATACTCTTTAACACTGATGCTGCATCACGATTTGGTTTAATCTCTTTCTGTGTATTTTGAATACCCGAAGCACTTCCTTGGTGATCTCTTGCAAAGGACAACAATCCAACAGTTGTTGCAAATCCAGGGCTGTTCACTTCATCAGACAAACCCACTACCTCTTGTGGATATCCTAAGCGAACAGGCATATGAAAAACTTCTTCTGCCAGCTCAACAGCTCCAACCAACAAAGAGCTTCCGCCCGTTAAGACAATGCCTGCTGCCAATTTATTTTCAAAATTTGCTCGCCTTAACTCTGCTTGAATTAATTGAAAAAGCTCTTCATAACGAGGTGCGACAACATCTACCAAAGAGTGGCGCGATAGACATCTTGCAGGCCTGTCTCCTACACTAGGAACTTCAATTTCTTCATCATTTGCAATTAACTGCGGAATGGCACAAGCATAATTTTTTTTAATATTTTCTGCTGCACTGGTCGGTGTACGAAAAGCATGGGCAATATCGTTAGTTGCTTGATCACCCGCAATAGGAATAACCGCTGTATGGCTAATAGCACCATTTTGAAAAACCGCAATATCCGTTGTCCCGCCACCTATATCAACCAAACAAACCCCTAGTTCTTTTTCGTCTTCAGATAAGACGGCATCACTAGAAGCCAGTTGTTCAAGAATCAAATCAGCGACTTCAAGCCCACATCTTTCAACACATTTAACAATATTTTGTGCCGCACTGACGGAGCCAGTAACCATATGTACTTTGGCTTCTAAACGCACCCCAGACATTCCAATCGGTTCACGGATTCCGCCTTGATTATCAATCATAAACTCTTGTGGCAGGATATGTAAAACTTCTTGATCCCCTGGAATGGCTAGTGTTTTAGCTGCATCTATAACTCGCTCAACATCTTCTTTTTGTACTTCTTGTTGACTTACAGCAACCATTCCATTGGAATTAAAGCTTGAAATATGACTGCCTGCTATACCAACATAAACCGATTTTGCAGTACAACCAGACATCCTTTCAGCTTCATCAATTGCACGCTGAATAGACTCCACTGTTGAGTCAATATTAACCACTACCCCTTTTTTCAAACCTTTTGAAGCGTGGCTACCCAATCCAACAACTTCAATACTTCCGTCAGATTTTATCTTACCGATAATGGCGGCAACTTTAGAGGTTCCAATATCTAACCCTATGACAATTTTATCATTTGAAACTTGCTTACGCACCATAACAGAAAATTACCTTATTTATTCTTATGAGGTCTCTTTATACCAAACCCGCTTAACTCAGAGACATATTATTTAATACTTCAACAGAGTTCTCGTTACTCTTTTTCTTTATAACCAACCCATTACTATATCGTAAATCAATTTGTTGTGCGGTTTTTCTTATCTCTGAACTCATCAAAGGATAAACAACAATAAAACGGTTTAACTTGTCCTTCCAGTATTTTTGACCAAGTAAGACAGTGGGAGCCTGAACAAATTCAATTTTCCAAACCCCATCTACTTGCTCTGTTAACCTTTTAATATTCCAATTTAGCACTAAAAACTGCTCTTGTAACTTTGAAAGCTTCTCCAATAATTCCCGAGAGTTTTGTTGTGATCCATGCAAGGTTACCAGATGTTGAAAAAGCTGAATATCTTTAGGGTAAAACACATCTCCAAACCTATTTAATAATGCCGATTCCCCCCATAATACAACAGGCTTTTGTTCTTGAATACTTATCAATAAACGCCCTGGCCACTGCCTTTTAACTTTAGCCGTATAAATCCAATCCAATTTAATTAGCTCTGAGCGTATTTTATTTAAATCTACCTTCCAAAAGGAATACCCTAAATATCCTTTCATGACTTCATCAACTTCAGACTGATTAATTTCTTTTATGGATGAAAGCAAGTGATATTCTGTAATAGGGTGAAAAGAAGAGTCTTTTTTTAAAAATAAAAGCCCTCCTAAGCTGCTTAAAAAAAACAGTATTATTCCTAAAATAATACTCGGGCGTTTAATCCAGCTAAAAACTTTCATAATGTTGATTTTAAAATCTTAACCACCAAATTGTTAAAAGAACTCCCTGAAGCTTGCACTGCCATAGGAACTAAGCTCTGATGCGTCATTCCTGGAGTGCTGTTAAGCTCAATTAACCAGGCCTGGTCATTTTCATCTAACATAAAATCAACTCTCCCCCAAGTTTCAGCCCCAACGACATCAAAGGCTTGCAAGGCTTGAGTTTGTATTATTTCTTGTTGTTTAGCGGTTAAGTCAACTGGGCAAATATATTGTGTATCATTCGACTTATATTTGGCATCATAATCATAAAACTCATGCGTTGTTTTTAACTCAATTAACGGCAAAGCTTTAGAATTTAGAATTGCACAGGTAAACTCCCTGCCTGTAATCCACTGTTCAATTAAAATTTCAGAATCATATTGCTGGGCAATAATAATCGCAGACTTTAAAGCCTTCATATCCCCTGCTTTAGCCATGCCAATGCTTGATCCTTCATGAATTGGCTTAACTATAACGGGAAAACCTAATGAAAAATCTCGCTCATTAAAAGGGAGAGAATTATCAACTCTAATAAATTTTGGGGTTGCTAAACCTGCTCCTTGCCACAGCCACTTAGTTCTAAGTTTGTCCATCGCAAGAGCTGAAGCAGCCATTTTACTTCCTGTAAAAGGAAAGTTTAATGATTCAAGAACGCCTTGAACCGTACCGTCTTCTCCCCAACGACCATGTAGAGCAATAAAAGCCCTGTCGTACTTCTTAGAAACTTCTATTAAATCTGTTATAGACTTAACATCACACGCCGAAGCATGAATACCTTCCGCTTTAAGAGCCTGGGTGATGGCTAAACCACTTTTCAGCGAAACTTCTCTTTCTGCAGAAATACCTCCCATTAAAACGGCAACTTGTCCAAAGCCGTTGTTTTGTTTTAACTTCACTTTAGCTCAGCCTTAGCGGGTTCAACCCAATTCTTAACAACCTGACCAATATCTCCTGCCCCCATCACCAACAGCAAATCATCATCCAATAAAACATTTTCAATCACTTCTTCTAACTGCTGAAAATCTTTAACATGAATGCTTTCTTTATAACCTCGTAAACGCATCGCCTGCAATAAAGATTTAGAATCAAAAGCGGTTAGAGGTACTTCTCCAGCCGCATAAACATCTAAAATAATGAGCATATCTGCTTTCATAAGAGCATTAACAAAACCATCAAACAAATCACGGGTTCGAGAATAACGGTGTGGCTGAAAAACTAACACAATTCTCTTATCAGAAAAGGCTGTGCGAGTTGCTGAAACAGTTGCTTCTAACTCTGTAGGATGATGTCCATAGTCATCAACAATGGTTACCTTTGATGAACCTACTATTTTGTCTTTATAAACCTCAAATCGCCGACTAACTCCAGAAAACTCTTGCAAGCCTTTTTGAATATCCACTATACCAACATCTAGCTCTAAACTTACCGTTATAGCGGCTAGAGCATTTAAAACATTGTGCTTTCCAGGAAGATTTAAGCATATTTCAAAAACAGGCAAATCAAATGCTTGTACCTTAAAAAGCGTTTGCAATCCGCTTGGGATAATATCGTAGGCTTTTATATCGGCATCTTCTCCAAAACCATAGGTTGTAATTTTACGCGTTAATTTTGGCATGAGGTTGCGAATATTTTCATCTTCTAAACATAAGATAACCAAGCCATAAAAGGGCAACCTATGGATAAATTGAACAAAAGTATTTTCAAGATTTTGATAATCTCCTTGATAGGTCTGCATATGATCTTCATCGACATTAGTAACGACCGACATCATAGGCATTAAATGCAAAAAAGAAGCATCTGATTCATCTGCTTCTGCCACCAAATAACGACTGGTTCCTAAACGAGCATTTGTACCAGGTTGTTTTAACTTACCTCCTATAACATAGGTTGGATCCACCCCTCCCTGAGTTAAAACCGCTGCGGTTAAACTGGTGGTGGTGGTTTTACCATGCGTACCTGCAATGGCAATACCATACTGTAACCTCATCAGCTCTGCTAACATTTCTGCTCGTGGAATAATGGGGATTCTTTGCTTGCTAGCCCATTCTATTTCAGGATTATCTTTGGCAATAGCGGTTGAAGCTACAATCACATCAGCTTTGGAAACATGCTCTGCATTATGACCAATTTGAATCAAAGCCCCTAATGAAATAAGTCGTAATATTGTAGAGGTCTGCTTTAAATCAGATCCTGAAACAATATATCCCATGCTCAGACAAACTTCAGCAATGCCCGCCATACCCACGCCACCGATTCCCACAAAATGAATTTTCTTAACTTGTTCTTTCATCTAACTTCTCTGGTCAATTTTAGGATTAAAAATAAAACTCATCGTAAGTAAGTGGCAATTATATATGCTAACTTTTTAAATGGGCGTTAAGGATATGATACCTTGATTTAGAAGGCATAAAATGAGATCTTTAAAAAAATTTTAATTTAAAGCCTAATATAAAGTCGTGTTTAGACCAGAAATTCTATAGCAACATATGCAAAGCATCTTTTAGTGAAACAATTAAGCAATCAATATCCTGTTTATTATTATAAACGCCAAAGGAGGCTCGGATGGTGGATGGGACATTAAAGTGTTGCATGACTGGCATGGCACAATGATGGCTGGCACGCACTGCAACTCCATCTTGATCCATTAGCATAGCAACATCATGGGGATGAACGCCGTCAACCACAAAAGAAACTACGCCACCTTTATGCTTTGCTTCACCAATAATTTTTAACCCTACTATTTTTTTTAACTCCGTCGTTGCATAAGACAATAACTCTGCTTCATAATAACCAATATTATCTGGCCCAACTCTTTGTAAAAAATCAATTGCCACACCAAGAGCGATAACTCCTGCAATATTAGGCGTACCTGCTTCAAACTTATAGGGTAAAACATTGTATTGTGTTTTATCAAAGGTCACCGAATAAATCATATCCCCCCCTGTTTGATAAGGAGACATTGCTTCTAAAATAGATTCTTTTGCATAGAGTACGCCAACGCCTGTTGGACCATAAGCTTTGTGACCAGAAAAAGCATAGAAATCGCAACCTAAATCTTCAACATCAACAGACATATGAGGAATGGCTTGCGCACCATCTACCATTACTTTAGCTCCAACATCGTGAGCTAAAACTGTCATTTCTTTTACAGGGTTAATTGTACCCAAAGCATTGGACATTTGCGTGAGAGAAAGCAATTTGGTTTTTTTAGATAACAGTCTTTTCAAATCCTTTAAGCAAACTTCTCCCTTAGAGTTCATTCTCAATATGGTTAGTACAATACCTATCTCGTCTCTTAATATTTGCCAAGGCACAATATTTGAATGATGTTCCATTTCAGTAATAATGACTTCATCACCAGATTGCAAGTTATCTCGCCCCCAAGAGTTTGCCACCAAATTAATGGCTTCAGTTGTACCACGAACAAACACAATTTCACGAATTGATTTTGCATTTAATAATTGGCGAACTTTTTCTCTTGCTCCTTCATAGGACTCAGTTGCTCTTTCACTTAGCCCGTAAACCCCACGGTGAACATTGGCATTTTCATGGGTATAATAACGAGTCATCGCGTCAATAACACATTGAGGTTTTTGTGAGGTTGCTCCACTATCTAAATAAACCAGTGGCTGCCCATTTTCAGTTTGATTTAAAATGGGAAATTCTTTTCTAATTTGAGTTAAGTCTGTCATATTATTCTATGCAAATACTTCTAAACTTTGTTTAACTTTAATTTCTGCCCAGTCGCGAATTTTTTTATTAGAAATTGATTGCAAAGGTTCTAATAAAAATGCCTGGGTAATTAACTTAATTGCATCTGCTTTGCGTATTCCCCTAGCTTGTAAATAAAACACCTGATTATCATCAATTTGACCTGATGCAGAACCATGCGAGCATTTAACATCATCTGCATAAATTTCTAATTGTGGCTTAACATCCATTCTTGCTTCAGTGGATAACAGAATGTTTTTATTATCCATTTGACCGTCAGTTTTTTGGGCATCTTTAGCGACCTTAATCATTCCATTAAAGACTCCCCGAGATTTATCTCTCAATACAAACTTATGAAGCTGATTACTTTGTCCATGAGGCAAGGCATGGTTAACTTCTGTTCTGGAGTCAATGATTTGATTGCCCTGACCATGACAAAGGGAGTTTTGTGAAGTTTCACAATGCTCACCCACTAAAACAACCGAATTTTGATGGCGAGATAACTGTCCGCCTAAATTAATATAAAGCGTTTCAAATAAACTTTTTTCTCCTTGCTTAATAAATTGATTAGAAAAGTGATAAGAAGCTAAATTTTCTTCTTGAATAATTAATTGTTTCATTCTGGAAGAAGCGGCTAAATCAAATTCTGTTACAAAATTAGTAAAACCCACCGTGTCTTCTTCTATAGAAACAGAATGTTCTATTAAAGTTAAAGCAGCATTTTCACCCACTCTCACTCTATTTCGTAATACAGAGGCATGGCCTTGCTGTGTCTGAACATGTAAAACAAATATTGGAATTTCAATGTCTGCATGTTTAGCCACATCAATATTAAAACCATCTTTTACAAACATAGTATTTAACACGGCAAAAGGTTCTTTTTCTAAAGATTCGGAATCTAAAGAGACTTGTAATGCATCATCAGACATTTCAAGTAAATCTGCGGTGGTTTCAATAACAAGGCCTTTGGGTAAGCTAGAAAGGCTATCAGACAACTCATCACTAAAAGCTCCGTCTACAAATACTAGGTGAATAACTACAAAACTAGGAAAAAAACCTTTAATCTGATCTAAAGAAATATGGCTCACACCTTTAATAGAAAACTTTTGTTTTAAGAATTGAGTTAAAGGGGTGTATTGCCAGTTTTCATCACGACGAGAGGGCAGTCCTTGTTGCATAAAATGTTTCTGTGCTTTTAAACGCTCAGACTTTACTACTTCATTTTTACAATTTTTATTTAAATTTTGAGATTCAGAAACATAAAAATCTATCGCTTTTTGCGCAGACAAGCTCATACGATGCGGAGAATTAGAAACCTGATTCATTCTATCTCTCCTTAAATTGACTGATAAGCTTTGATAATGTCATCGTAGCCTTTTTCTTCTAATTCATGTGCTAACTCAAAACCACCAGATTTTATAATTTTACCGTCATAAAGAACATGAACAAAATCTGGCTTAATGTAATCTAGCAAGCGCTGATAATGAGTAATCACCACAAAACTACGGCTTTTACTTCTAAGTGAATTAACACCATTAGCAACTATTTTTAAAGCATCAATATCTAAGCCAGAATCGGTTTCATCTAAAATACACAGCTTTGGCTCTAACAGGGACATTTGAAAAATATCATTGCGTTTTTTTTCACCACCAGAAAAACCAACATTTACCGATCGTTCTAATAAATCTTTTCGCATATCAAGTAATTCAATTTTAGATTGAGCATATTCATCAAAATCAAACATGTCTAAAGCAGGTAAACCTTTTTCTTCACGAATAGCATTGACTGAAGCCTGCATAAACAACTTATTACTCACTCCAGGAATTTCTACTGGATATTGAAAAGCTAAAAACAGTCCTTTACGGGCTCTATCTTCAGGCGACATATCCAGCAGGTCTTCTTCATCTAAAGTGGCACTACCAGATGTTACTTCATAGTCATCTCGTCCAGCTAAAGCATTAGCCAAGGTACTTTTACCCGAACCATTTGGTCCCATAATGGCATGAATTTCTCCAGAGTTTACACTTAATGTTAAGCCCTTTAAAATTTCTTTTTCATCGACTTCTGCTCGTAAATTTGATACTTCTAACATTTTAAATCCTTTAACCCAATTTCTACTTATAAAACTGACATATAGCACCAGCCCTTGCCCGCTATCTATTCACAAAAATGCCCGCTTAACCTACGGCTAACGCCTAGTGAAGCAATTGTTATTTTGCAAACGCTTAGCAAACAAGCTCTAGCAATATATGTTCATTTTCTACGCAGGGACTCGGTCTTTAATAGTATTCGAAATTAACCGACTGAGCCTTCTAAGCTAATCGCTAATAATTCTTCTGCTTCTTGAGCAAATTCTAATGGTAATTCTTTAAACACATCTTTACAAAAACCATTTACAATTATTGAAATTGCATCTTGCTCGCTAATTCCGCGTTGTTTACAATAGAATAATTGGTCTTCTCCAATACGAGAGGTTGTCGCTTCATGCTCCATTCTGGCAGTTGGGTCAGCCACTTCTATATAAGGAAAAGTGTGAGCACCACATTTATCACCAATTAACATAGAATCGCACTGAGTAAAGTTTCTTGCCCCCCCGGCAGAAGGTGCAACTTTAACTAAACCACGATAAGTATTGTCACTTTTACCTGCCGAAATACCTTTAGCAATAATGGTACTGCGAGTATTTTTACCTATATGAATGATTTTAGTACCCGTATCTGCTTGTTGACGGTTTTTAGTTAAGGCAACAGAATAGAACTCACCAATAGAGTTATCACCTTTTAAAATACAGCTTGGATACTTCCAAGTAATGGCTGAACCTGTTTCTGCTTGAGTCCAAGACAGCTTAGCACTCCTTCCTTCGCAAATACCGCGTTTAGTGACAAAATTTAAGATACCACCCTTAGAATCTTCATCTCCTGCGTACCAATTTTGTACGGTAGAATACTTAACTTCTGCATCTTCCATAACAATCACTTCAACCACTGCAGCATGTAATTGATAGCTATCTCTAACGGGTGCTGAACAGCCCTCTAAATAACTAACATAACTGCCTTTTTCGGCAACTAAAATAGTGCGTTCAAACTGCCCTGTTTTGGCTTCATTTATACGAAAATAAGTAGATAGGTCAATGGGACAACGTACATTTTCGGGGATATAAACAAATGTACCATCAGAAGCGACAGCAGAATTTAAGGCCGCAAAGTAGTTATCACGAGGAGGCACGACTGTCCCAATATATTTTTTTACTAGATCAGGATAGTCTTGCACTGCTTCTGAAAAGGAACAAAAAATAATTCCTAACTTGGCTAAATCTTCTCGCTTGGTAGTAGAAACAGAAATAGAATCAAAAATGGCATCTACTGCAATATTAGGAGAATCACCCTCATCAGAAATGGGCACCCCTAAAGCTGCAAAAGCTTTAGCAACTTCTGGGTCAATTGCTCCTAAACCATCTTCATTAGAATCATTTTCACAACTGCCGCATTCTGGAGCTGAATAATAACTATAATCTTGATAGTCTAAGGGTTCATAATCAGCTTTTGCCCAATGAGGCTCTTTCATTGTTAGCCAGTGCTTAAAAGCTTTTAAACGAAAATCTAGCATCCATTGCGGTTCATTTTTTTTCGCAGAAATAGCTCTAACAACAGATTCATTCAAACCTTTTTCAAAAGTTTCAACGGCTGTTTTGGTTACAAAACCTTCTTTGTAATCTATATTTTTACTTAAAAGATCATTAATTTCTTGATACTGTGGAACATCAGACATAATATTTTTTAACTTGTTTTTTAAATCCAGACTATTTTAGTCGGAAATTATATAAATGTCTATGACCCAATCTCCTATTTAGAAAATAGGGGCAAAATATTACATGCTATATTTTTTAAGCAGAAATTTAGAATCTCAGACTAGCTGACAAGCTTTAATGACATCTTGTAAAACTTCCCTTTCTAAATTTACCCCTTGAATTTTAATTTTATGGGTCAACATCTCTCTCAATTTAAGAGGGTAGGTTTTCATTTCTAAAGCGGTCACTTCAATGGCAACAGGCTCTAAACTTTCTGTAATTTGCACCTTACCAGAAACTCTAACAATATTAACGCCCATATTTTGTCTTAAGGCATCTAAACTAGAAAAAAAATGCTCTAAGTGAAGATGGGAAACTGAAAACTCAAAAGTCTCTAAAGAGGGCAAAGACTCCTCGCCCAAAACATGTTTAGATTCCAGCCGTGCTTTCATATAACGAGGACACCAGTTTTGTGAAAACTGCCCATTTAAACATCTAAGGCACGGTAATTTATTCAAGCTTAACGCCTCAATGCGATTTTTAATCCAACCCTGCCAAGCCATTTGTTTATTTAAGTCCGCCTGCTCAATAAACATAAAAACAACTGCATTAGAACAGGCCAAACACTGAGACAAGTAATCCTCTACCCAAACACTATCAGGCAATCTTTCAGAAACATTAATTACCGTCCAAATTTCTTCTCCTAAAAAGCAAGCATCTTTTTGAGACCCCAGTTGTTGTAATCCCTGTTTTTTTAATTCCGCAAGCAAAATAGGTTCAAGGCTTGATATTCCGCAACCAGGTAAACCAATCAGAATCATTATCTCAAACAGGACTTAAATTGATTGGCTAAATCTTGAATAAAAACATCATATCGTTCATTTTCTACTCGGCCACCTAGAGGATCTAATGACCCAATCCGTACATCCAAACCCCTAACTAAATAATCTATTTGATTGTCGGGGAATTGTGGCTCTTTAAAAACACAAACCACTCCCCTTTCTTTAATCAATTTCTGCATAGCGATAACTCTATTTAAGCTAGGTTTAAGTTTTGGACTCACTTGAATTGCTCCAACTCCATTTAACTGATAATGCAATTGAAAATATTGAAAAGCATCATGCAATACAACAAAAGGCTTCATAGATACAGATGCAAGTTGTTGCTTAATGTTCAAATCAACCTCTTTCAACTGCGTTAAATATTCCTGAGATCTCAATTTAAATTCTGCTCGAGAGGACTCTGTATTGAGGGTTTTTAAATAAGACTTCTCAAAGGCTTTAATTAATAAACGAGCATTGTCGGGTAACAACCAAACATGAGGGTCAATAAAATGGCTGGGTTTATGCTTATGCCCTTCTTCGATTAAATTTATTTTCCAATCAGAATGATGACGCATTTTTAGTTTTACCAGGCCTGGTAATTCCGTCATTGTAATGACTTTTTCTGGCCACCTTTCTAGAGCTTTAGCTGCCCAACCATCTACACCCGTTCCAACTGCCAAAATAACATCCGCTTTCTCTAAGGCTATCATATGAGAAGGTTTTAGCTGAAAACCATGCGGAGTATGCCCTGGTGTTAATAAAACCGTCATATCATCTCTATCGGTTAATAACGGATTAACCATGCTAGCAAGTGGTGGAATGGTCGCAACAATATTTAACGCCATAACGGATGGCATAACTAACAATAAAATACTGGTTAACAAAAACTTTAATAACATTTTAATATCCTTTTAATAACAAACAAGTAAAATACCGTAATGACTCAAAACAATACCATCTTAGCTCAAGTTCATAACATTTATCATTCTTATGAAGATAAAATTATACTTGAAAATATTTCTTTTATATTACATAAAAATGAAATTATCACTCTTGTTGGCCCTAATGGGGCTGGAAAGTCCACGCTGCTTAAAATTATACTAAAATTAATATCGCCAACTAAAGGCACTGTGCAACAAAAAACAAACCTTAAAATTGGCTTTATGCCACAAAAAATACAAATTGATCCCACTTTTCCCATCACTGTTTTGCGATTCTTACAACTTGGCACTCCACAAAGTAACCGTAAAACACGAGAGCATTTAAAAAAAGTTTCTAATGACCTGAAAATTCAAGGCCTGTTAAAACAACCTATTCAAAAAGTATCTGGGGGAGAGATGCAACGCATTTTATTAGCCAGAGCGTTGATGAACAAACCAGAACTACTCGTTTTAGATGAACCTGTTCAAGGTGTAGATATTAAAGGGCAAACAGAGCTATATCATTATATTAATGACATACGCAATCAATATCACTGTGGCATTCTCATGGTCAGTCATGATTTAAATATTGTGATGAAAAATACCGATCAAGTTTTATGCTTAAACCGACATATTTGTTGCTCAGGAACTCCTCAGTCAGTTAACAACAACCCCGCTTTTTTGGAACTCTTTGGCTCCCAAACAAAAGAAATTGCTCTGTATGAGCATCAACATGACGAAACCACTTGTAAAAAAACTCACGGAAAGGTTTATTAATGTTGTTAGAACTTATAGCTTCTCCTCCTGCATTTTTAATTATGGCTCTTTTAGGGGGGCTTGGCATTGCAATGATTTCTGCTCCACTTGGGGTGTTTATGGTTTGGCAAAAACAATCTTATTTTGGTGCAACCTTAGCTCATTCTGCTCTTCTTGGTATCAGCCTTGGGGTGTTTTTAGAGCTTAATTTGACTTTAAGTGTTCTGATAACCACGCTCATAATCGCTTTAAGCATTTTTTTTATTCAAGACAAAATTAAGCTTTCATCAGACACTCTATTAGGGTTGCTTGCTCATTCAACACTTGCTTTGGGATTGGTTATTTTAAGCTTACAAACCAATGTACAAATTGATTTTATGGCATATTTATTTGGCGACATTCTAAGCATAAATAAAACTGACCTATGGCTTATAGCAATTCTTGCCCTACTGGTTAGCATCTTTTTTAAATTTCACTGGCAAGACCTATTAAACATTACCCTTAACCAAGAGCTTGCGGCAGTGGAAGGCGTTAAGACCAAACAAGTTCAGCTAACCTATATCCTTTTGCTCGCCCTAATGATTGCCCTTGCCATGAAAATAGTGGGGGTTTTACTTGTAACCTCTCTTCTAATTATTCCTGCCGCTGCGGCAAGAAAACTATCTAAAACACCAGAACAAATGTTGAGCTATACTCTTCTAATTGGAACTTCATCTGTTATATTAGGTATTATTGCCTCAGCATTATGGGATATTCCAACAGGCCCTAGTATTGTCGTTGTTGCCAGTTTATTCTTTATTTTTTTAAGGAGATTTTAAAGCAACAAGTTGCTTCAGCAGGTGCGATTAAGCTTAGTCTTTTACTTGTCAGATCTAAGGAATAGCTTAACAATTAAGCTAAAATCAGGCTGTAAACAAAGCACCCCTATTTGCGATGAAATGAGGCTAATAGCTAGCTATTACACAAAAAGGTGGAACTCCTGTGGTAATTCCGCCATTAAAATCTTCTTTAAAACGCTTAAAGCAGAAACGATTTATCATCACCCAAAAACGACTCTCTCCAAAAGAGATGAAGCTTGTCATTTCTGAATATATTGGGCACCACAATTATATTCGACCACACAGTACAAATGGGTACTTGTCGTCTGTTCAGTTTGAAAACAAGAGAAAGGAGCATTTATCTCAAATGGAAGAGTATCTAAGTCTCAAAAAGTGTTGACACCCCAAACAACCACTACTTTCTCCAGAAATCTCTTAACAACTAAAACAAAAAAGCCAGCAATTGCTGGCTTTTTTGTTTATTGAACACAAATGATTACATAATCGCGTCAAGATATCTTTGTGCAGCTGCGGCTGGAAGTGGGATATAACCATCTTTAGCAACGGATGCTTGTCCTTGCTTAGAAAGAACTAGCTTAAGAAACTCTAAAACGACAGGCTCTAGGGGCTTATTAGGTGCTTTATTTACATAAACATATAATACTCGTGCAAGTGGATAAGCACCACTTAAGGCATTTACAGTAGTAGGGTAAATAAACTCTCCTCCTTCTCTTTTAGATAATGGAAGAGTGCGGACACCTGCTGTTTTATAAGCAATACCCGAATAACCAATACCATTTAAAGATGCTGAAACAGATTGAACAACAGAAGCCGAACCTGGCTGTTCATTAACCGAAGACTTAAAGTCTCCTCCACAAAGAGCTTTCTTTTTAAAGAAACCGTAAGTTCCAGAAACTGAATTACGACCAAAAACCTGAATTGTTCTATCTCCTAAAGCTCCAGCAACGCCCACTTGTCCCCAAGAATTGATATCTTCTTTACCACCACACTTACGCGTGGAAGAGAAAATGGCATCTACTTGAGAAATAGACAAGCCTTTAATTGGACTGTCTTTATGAACATAAACAGCTAAAGCATCAATGGCGACTCCTACTTTAGTTGGCTTGTAACCATGCTCTTTTTCAAAGCTGGCAATTTCACTAGATCTCATGACACGGCTCATCGGACCAATATCAGAAGTTCCTTGAGTTAAAGCTGGTGGCGCTGTAGAAGAACCTGCCGCTTGAATCTGAATGTTAACATTAGGATAAATACGCTTGAACTCTTCAGCCCAAAGCGTCATTAGGTTGGCCAGTGAATCAGACCCTACCGAAGTCAAACTGCCTGAAATACCAGATACTTTTTGATAATCCTTTAAATCAGGATCCAGCTCAGCTGTTGCGGCAGTAGCCATACCTGAAAATAATGCTGTAGCCAAACCCATTGCAACTAATAATTTACGCTTCATTTTTAATCTCTCTTTAAGAACAATAAAGTAAGCCTTTTTGTACCAGATAATTTATTGATTAAAATAAGATATGATCTCACTCTATCAGCCTTAC
>CAYLXI010000005.1:25252-28577 GCA_964387695.1 uncultured Piscirickettsiaceae bacterium | reverse complement strand
GTAAAAAGTAAAAAGGATTGATGAAAATAGCAAGTTTTTGGTAAAATACGAATCCCTATATCGGGATTTGGGTAAAAGGTTAGAAATTGAGTTTGACCTTTCTTTGAATTGGCTATATAATTCTTTCTTTGCCGTTTTTGACGGTGTTTAAACAGAATTTTTTGAAATCCGGAGATTTTACAAATGTATGCGGTAATTAAAACCGGTGGTAAGCAATATAGAGTTCGTGAAGGTCAAGTTTTGCGTGTAGAATCACTGAGTGCAGAAACAGGTGAAGCGGTTGAATTTGATGAAGTGTTAATGGTTGGTGAAGGTGCAGAGGTTAAGATAGGTGCGCCTATCGTTGAAGGCGCTAAAGTTGCCGCGACAGTCGTTTCAAACGGTCGTGGTAAGAAAGTGACTATCATCAAGTTTCGCCGCCGTAAGAACAGATCTAAGTCTAAGCAAGGCCATCGTCAAAACTTTACAGAAATTGAAATCGGTAAGATTTCAGCATAAGGTTATCTTTATTGCCAGTTAAGAATGATAAATAGGCAGAAGAGAAATTAAATTTTAAAAAACTAAGTTGCTTCTGAATAGGGGCTGCCTTGGTTAAGAAGAGGTTATCCCATGGCTCATAAGAAAGCTGCAGGTAGTACTAAAAACGGTCGCGACTCCAATGCAAAGCGACTAGGCGTAAAACGCTTTGGTGGTGAGCAAGTGTTGGCAGGAAACATCATTGTTCGTCAACGAGGGACTAAGTTTCACCCTGGTGACAATGTTGGGCGCGGTAAAGATGATACGCTTTTTGCAAAGTCTAACGGTAAAGTTACTTTTGCTCAAAAAGGTAAGCCTGTTCGTATGTATGTAACAATTGTTCCCGAATAAAGTTTAGAGCTTTTGTTTATTTAAAACCCAAATCTCTGTTTATAAAGTTGGTGCTTCGGACTGTTTCCTGCTATTTGTTATGTATTTATAAAAAATGCTTAACGAGTAAGGGTTTGGTGCTATGTACCTAGTTTCTAGGCAGAAAATTGGGTAAAACGCCCCGCTTGACGGGGCGTTTTTGTTTCCCAAATCCCTGCTTAATAAATAGCTTAGCCCGCGACTTTTTAAAAAGCTCCGCTTTAAATCCCCTCAAAAACAATGGAAAAAAGTATGCAGTTTGTTGATGAAGTAACAATTCGTGTTGCCGCAGGGCGAGGTGGTAATGGTGTCGTGAGTTTTCGCCGCGAAAAATATATTCCTTTTGGAGGGCCTAATGGCGGAGATGGCGGAGATGGCGGAAGTGTTTATCTGGTGGCCGACCGTAACTTAAATACCTTGGTAGATTTTCGTTTTGTACGAGATTACAAAGCTCAAAATGGTCAAGCTGGAATGGGGCAACAAAAAACAGGGCGAGGTGGCGAAGAACTGTTAATTGCCGTACCAGTTGGTACCTTGGTTAAAGACGACGATACCGATGAAGTCATTGGTGATTTAACCGAGCACGAGCAACGGTTGATGGTGGCAGAAGGAGGGCGGCATGGACTAGGAAACATTCACTTTAAAAGTTCCCGTAATCGTACCCCACGACAGTGTACTTTAGGTGAAACAGGCGATGAAAGAAGTTTAGTTTTAGAGCTTTCTGTTTTAGCCGATGTGGGTTTACTAGGAATGCCAAACGCGGGTAAATCTAGCTTAATTACCGCGGTATCTTCTGCTCGCCCTAAGGTTGCTGATTATCCCTTTACTACCTTGTATCCCAATTTAGGTGTGGTACGGGTTTCTCCAGAATCTAGCTTTGTCATTGCTGATATTCCTGGGTTGATAGAAGGTGCCGCAGAAGGTGCTGGGCTAGGCATTCAGTTTTTAAAGCACCTTTCTCGCACAGGCCTATTGTTGCATGTAGTTGATGTGGCTCCAATTGATGAATCTGATCCTGCAGAAAATATACGAATTATTCAAAGAGAGCTGGCAAAGTATGATGATGAGCTAGTGAGCAAAGAGCGTTGGCTGGTTTTAAACAAGCTTGACTTGGTCATGAGTGAAGAGGCAGACGAGTTGTGTGATTTTATTGTTGAAGACCTTGGTTGGCAAGGGCCTGTTTATCGAACTTCTGCTGTTAATAGAACTGGAACAGACAAACTTGTTAAAGATATCGCCTTTGCATTAGAGCAAAATAGACTGGCCTTTGTGGAAGAAGTTTATCAAGCTAAAGAAAAATCTAAAAAGCAGGATTTGCAAGATAACTAATATTATGAATCGTTCTTCTATTCCCAATACGAAGCGTTGGGTTATTAAAATAGGCAGTGCTTTATTAACCGATAATGGTCGGGGGTTAAATAAGCAGGCAATGGCAGATTGGATAAGGCAGATGCGGGTCTTAAAAAATATGGGTATTGAGCTGATAATTGTCTCTTCTGGTTCGGTAGCAGAAGGAATGCAGCGTTTAGGCTGGTCAAAACGCCCTACAGAAATTAGCGAGCTTCAAGCCGCCGCCGCGGTAGGTCAAATGGGGCTAATTCAATCTTATGAGTCGGAATTTTCTAAGCATAATTCTCGTACGGCTCAAATTCTAATAACACACGATGATCTTTCTAATCGGGCCCGTTATCTTAATGCTTCTAATACTATCCAGACTTTATTAGATCACGGGGTTGTTCCCATTATTAATGAAAATGATACCGTAGTGACCGATGAAATTCGTTTTGGTGATAATGATACTCTAGCCGCCTTAACCGCAAATTTAATATCTGCCGATGTTCTAGTTATATTAACCGACCAAAAAGGTTTGTATAGCGAAAATCCTCGTTATAATCCTAATGCCACATTAATTTCTGAAGCTTTGGTTAGCAGGAAAGACCTTGAATCTATGGCAAGTTCAGAAGGAGGGGCTTTGGGAAGAGGGGGGATGTATACTAAAGTTATGGCAGCCAAGCGAGCCTCTCGTTCAGGAACAGCAACCCTTATTGCTTCTGGTTTTGAGGACGATGTTTTATTGCGACTGCAAAAAGGAGAGTCCTTAGGAACTTTATTAATGCCAGACCTTGAGCCGATGACCGCAAGAAAGCAATGGTTGGCTGGGCATTTGCAAGCCAAAGGTACGCTGGTATTAGATCTGGGTGCATCTCGTGTCCTTTCTTGCAAGGGTAAGAGTCTCTTGCCAGTTGGGGTTACTTCTGTTTCTGGAGATTTTCAACGAGGAGAAATGGTGGTTTGTGTAGATTCTCAAGGTAAAGAAATTGCTAGAGGATTAGTGAATTATTCGTCGCAAGAGACTAAAAAAATTATTGGGAAATCTTCAAAAAAAATAGAAGAAGTACTTGGCTATTCTGGAGGAAGATTTTTAATTCATTGTGATAAT
>CAYLXI010000005.1:5325-25152 GCA_964387695.1 uncultured Piscirickettsiaceae bacterium | reverse complement strand
AAATTAGAGTTTTATACTTTTTTACTTAGCCTCTCTTGAATAAAAAAAACCTACCCTTATGTAGTTACCAACAGAGTAATCTTATTGAAATGTTTTTGCTAATTTGTGTAAAAACCTCTGATTAAAACTTATTTATCTTTAAGGAGTTATTATGAATATTAAACCATTACGCGATCGTGTTATCATTCGTCAAGTTGAAGAAGAAAAAGAATCAGCAGGGGGGATTATTCTTCCTGGCTCCGCTCAAGAAAAACAAAACATGGGTGAAGTTGTTGCCGTAGGAACAGGTCGTGTATCTGATTCAGGAGCAGAGGTTGCCATGATAGTATCTGTTGGCGATAAAGTTATGTTTGGACAATACTCTGGTCAAGAAGTTAAAGATGACGCAGGCAATGCTCTGATGATTATGCGTGAAGATGACATAGTCGCAATTGTAGAATAATCTTTAAGAGCTTAAAACAATTTAAGAAACAAGGAATTTAAAAATGGCAAAAGAAGTTAAATTTGGTTTAGACGCTAGCGAAAAAATGGTAGATGGAATTAATGTTCTAGCAGACGCGGTTAAAGTAACTTTAGGCCCTAAAGGGCGTAATGTTGTACTAGAAAGATCTTTTGGTGCTCCAATTGTAACTAAAGATGGTGTAACCGTTGCGCGTGAAGTTGAACTTGAAGACAAGTTTATGAACATGGGTGCACAAATGGTTAAAGAAGTTTCTTCGCAAACCAATGATGTTGCTGGAGACGGAACAACAACCGCAACCGTGTTAGCTCAGTCTATTGTTAGAGAAGGCATGAAGTCTGTTGCAGCGGGCATGAACCCAATGGATTTAAACCGTGGTATCCATAAAGCAGTAGATGCCGTTGTCATAACCCTTCAGGAAATGTCTCAACCTTGTACAACCTCCGAAGCTATTGCCCAAGTAGGAACTATCTCGGCTAACTCTGACCAAACAATCGGTAACATGATTGCTGAAGCGATGGAACGAGTTACTACCGAAGGTGTTATCACCGTTGAAGAAGGTTCTTCACTACAAGATGAGTTGGTTGTTGTAGAAGGAATGGAGTTTGATCGTGGTTACTTGTCGCCTTACTTTGTTAACAATCAAGAGAAAATGATTGCAGAGCTAGATGACCCTTTTGTTTTATTACACGACAAGAAAATCTCTAATATTCGTGATCTTTTACCAACCCTAGAAGCGGTTTCTAAAGCAGGTCGTCCGTTACTCATTATTGCAGAAGATGTTGACGGCGAAGCTCTAGCCACTTTAGTCATTAACAACATGCGTGGTATCGTTAAAGTTTCTGCGGTTAAAGCACCAGGTTTTGGTGAACGCCGTAAAGCTATGCTACAAGACATTGCTGTATTAACAGGGGCAACCGTTATTTCTGAAGAAGTTGGTTTAAGCCTTGAAGATGTAACTCTTGATATGTTGGGTGGAACAAAAACCATTCTAGTTGGTAAAGACACCACTAAAATTATTGACGGAAGTGGCTCTAAAGAAGATATAAATGGGCGTTGCTCACAAATTAAAGCTCAAATTGCTAATACAACTTCAGATTATGATATAGAAAAGCTAACCGAGCGTCTAGCCAAGCTAGCTGGTGGTGTTGCTGTTGTTAAACTAGGAGCAGCCACAGAAGTTGAAATGAAAGAGAAAAAAGACCGTGTTGATGACGCTCTTCACGCTACTCGTGCAGCGGTTGAAGAAGGTATTGTTGCAGGTGGTGGTGTTGCGCTGGTTCGTGCCGTATCTAAAGTCTCTCCAAAGGGTGACAATGATGACCAAGATGTAGGGATTCAAATTGCTATGCGAGCCATGCAAGAGCCAATGCGTCAAATTGCAGAAAATTGTGGTTTAGAAGGTTCTGTTATCGTAAACAAGGTAATGGAAGGCGAAGGAAACTATGGTTTTGATGCAGCGAAAGAAGTTTATTGCGATATGCTAGAAGCTGGTATCATTGATCCGACTAAAGTTACTCGTACAGCATTACAAAATGCGGCTTCGGTTGCAGGTTTAGTTCTAACTACAGGAGCTGCTATTGCAGATTTGCCTTCTAAAGACGGTGATTCTTCTCCTGCTGCTGGCGGCGGTGGTGGTGGAATGGGCGGTATGGGAGGAATGGGCGGTATGATGTAAGGTATAAACCTCACTAATGCTTATTTCTAAAGCCCGCTTTATGCGGGCTTTTTTGATGCTTATTTTTACCAGGTGTGGTAAAAACAAATTAAGATATTTGAGAAAAACATGAATAAAGTAAAAATTGGAATTGTAGGTGGAACGGGTTATACAGGGGTTGAGCTACTGAGGCTGCTTGCGAGCCATTCTTTAGCAGAAATTATTATGATTACTTCACGAAGCGAAGCAGGGGTTGCTGTTGCAGATATGTACCCTAATTTACGCGGTATTTATGACTTAAAGTTTTCAATGCCCGATGTTGAACAGCTAAAACAATGTGATGTAGTGTTTTTTGCCACACCTCACGGTGTTGCCATGAGCATGACAGCAAATTTGTTAAAGCACGGCGTTAAAGTAATAGATTTAGCCGCTGATTTTCGTATAGAAGACCTAAAAATATGGAAAAAATGGTATGGAATGGAGCATACAGCTAAAGACTTAATGAATCATGTGGTTTATGGTCTGCCAGAATATTATCGAGAGAAAATAAAATCAGCTAAAGTCATCGCCAACCCTGGTTGTTACCCAACCAGTATTTTATTAGGTTTGTTGCCTTTATTAAACTCAGGTCTAGTGAAAACAGATTCAATTATTGCCGATGGAAAGTCTGGAGTAAGTGGGGCAGGTAAGGGAGCAAATGTTACCATGCTAGCGGCAGAAATGAGTGAAAGCTTTAAAGCATATAGCGTTGCAGGCCATAGACATTTACCAGAAATGACAGAGAAGTTTACAGAGCAAACAGGGCAAAAAATTGGATTAACTTTTGTGCCTCATCTTTTACCAATGATTAGAGGCATGGAATCCACCATTTATGCAACTTTAATTGAGGATAAGTCTCAATTTGAATTGCAACAGATTTTTGAAGAAGCTTATGCTAATGAGCCTTTTGTTGATGTCATGCCAGCAGGAAGTTTACCAGAAACAAGAATGGTTAAAGGTTCAAATATGTGTCGTATGGCAGTTTATCGTCCAGAAGGAACTAACCAGGTTGTTGTAACATCAGTGATAGATAACCTAGTAAAAGGAGCGTCGGGTCAAGCTATTCAAAACATGAATATCATGTTTAGTCTGCCTGAAGACACAGGTTTAAAGCAGGTTGCTTTATTACCTTAATTCCAAATCCCTAGCAAACAATCTCTAGCACTCTATCCCCAGTTTCTAAGTAGAGATTTGGTAGGTTAATGAATTTTACAGAAAATTTTGTTAGATGTTAAAATGGTATCTTTAAAAGTTATTGGAATAATTAGGTGAGTTATGTCTGAAATGCCAACCCCCGTTAATTTTACGGAATCGGCCGCTAATAAGGTAAGCGGTTTAATTGATGATGAAGGGAATCCTGAGCTTAAATTGCGGGTTTATATTACTGGTGGAGGTTGCTCTGGGTTTCAGTATGGGTTTACTTTTGATGAAGAACAAGCAGAAGATGATACTAAGGTTGAAAGAAATGGCGTTAGTCTGTTAATTGACCCTATGAGTTTTCAGTATTTAATGGGGGCAAAAATTGACTACCTTGAAGATTTGCAAGGTGCAAGATTTGTGATAGAAAACCCTAACGCTTCTACAACTTGTGGTTGTGGTTCTTCATTTAGTGTTTAAAAAGAGAGAGTTATGCAATATATTCCCGGTTTAGCAGGTGTTCCTGCTACAGAATCTAAAATTTCTCATATCGACGGACAAAAGGGTATTTTGTCTTACCGAGGTTATGATATTACCGAGCTGGCACAATATTCTTCTTTTGAAGAAACGACCTTACTACTTTTGTTTGGCGATTTACCTACCAAAAAAGAGCTGGAAATCTTTGATAAAAAACTTCGCAATTCTCGACGGGTAAAGTATAACATTCGTGAGATTATGAAAAATTTGCCAACCACTACTCATCCGATGCATATGTTGCAAGTGGTGGTGGCGAGCTTGGCAAGTTTTTACCCTAGTACAGAGTATATGAAGGGAGGAACAGAAAACCAAGAATATATTAATGATGTTACGGTTAATATTATAGCCCACATGGGAACTTTGGTTGCTATGTGGGAACATATGCGTAATGGTTATGATCCCATTGAACCGCGCAAAGATTTAAACTATGCCGAAAATTTTTTATACATGGTAACGGGTGAAGAGCCAGATAAGGTTTGGTCTCGCTTGTTAGATGCAATTTTAATTTTACACGCAGAGCATACCATTAATGCCTCAACCTTTACTACAATGGTGGCAGGCTCTACTTTAGCTAACCCTTGCTCGGTTATTGCTTCTGCCATAGCTTCTCTTTCTGGGCCTTTGCATGGAGGGGCAAATCAGAAGGTTATTGAAATGTTAGAAACGATCGGTTCTCCAAAAAATGCTCGTGCTTATATTGAAAAAAGATTGGCTAAAAAGAAAGTTATTTGGGGAATGGGGCATAGAGAATATAAAACCAAAGACCCTAGAGCTAAGATTTTGCAACAATTATCTAACGAATTGCTTGATAAAAAGTCGGGCAACTTAAGCATAGCGTTTGAGACGGCTTTAGAGGTAGAGAAAGTTTGTGAGGAGTTGCTTGGGGATAAAGGCGTTTATCCAAATGTTGATTTTTATTCGGGCATTCTTTATAAAGAAATGGGCTTTGATTCAGGGCTATTTACCCCTATTTTTGCAGTTGCCCGCTCAGCTGGTTGGATGGCGCATTGGCGTGAGCAGCTACAAGATAATAAAATATTTCGCCCAACTCAAATTTATAAAGGGTCTGGAAACTCTTGCTATTTGCCTGTTGAGAAGCGCGGCGCAGAATATAAAGCCTGTGGAGGTTTATAAAGCTTTAGGGGAGCCAGATTCCTCCTAAAATTCCTGTTTTTTTAGCACCTGTAATATGTTGTAGGTTTATAGGGTTTTTTAATGTTCTTTGCTCTGCTAGCCAGGCACACATCATCGCTTCAATGGCATCGCCATTGATTCCAATGGTGTCTGTTACCATCACTTTAGAGCTAGAAAGTTCTGCTTGTATTCTTGTGAAAAGAGATAAGTTTTTAGCTCCACCTCCACAAATTAACACTTCTTCAAAGTGAATTTTATGTTGTTTTATGTCGTTTGCAATCGTGGTTGCTGTAAGCTGTGTTAGGGTTGCGAGTATGGATTGTGTTGTGCAAAACTTGCCAAGTAAGTTAATTTGCTGATTTAACCACTGAAGGTTAAAGGTCTCTCTTCCTGTACTTTTTGGAGCTCGTTGCTTAAAATATGGGTGCTTAAGAAGCAGGTTTAAGAGGTCTTTATTTACTTGTGCTGATAGGGCTATTATGCCATCTTTATCATAAGGTCGGTTAAAGTGTGTTTGACACCATTCGTCCATTAAGGCGTTGCCAGGGCCAGTATCAAGCCCGGTAACCACTTGATTAGAATTGTTTTTTGGCAGAAAGCTTAGGTTGGCAATGCCTCCAATATTTACTAAAACTCTATTTGTATTATTTTGAAATAGTTTAGCGTGAAATGCAGGTGCAAGGGGTGCTCCTTGACCGCCTAAAGCCATGTCATCCACTCTAAAGTCTGCCACCGTTGGAATGCCTGTTTGTTTGGCAATAAAAGCGGGATGTCCAATTTGTAAGCTCATGGGTATTTTAGCGTCATGAAAAATAGTTTGCCCATGACTGCCTATGACTTGAATATCTTTGGCGTTAAGGTTGTTTTTTGTTAGTAGAGCTTTAGTGGCACGAATAAAATTTTGTGCCATGTCATGTTCTAACTGGCTTAAAGATGATAGGCTAATATTTGCTTGAGAGTTAAGCAGCAACAGTTGCTGGGTAAGGCGTTCTTCTATTGGAAAAGTTAGAAAAGATTTTAGTTTAAGCTGTTGATGTTTTATTTCAACTAAAGCAGCATCCACGCCATCTAAGCTGGTTCCTGACATGATTCCAATATAATAGTTGGGTTTAATATCTTTATTCAAAATTTCTTGCAAGTTGAGTTTCAGGAGAGAGTCGGCTCATTTTTGCCATCATTAAAGAATATTTTCTTTCAAATTGTGCTAAATATTGTTTTGGTACGGGTTCTGCCGAGGCAAATTCTACTGTTAGAGGATCAACATGTTTGCCATCTATACGAAATTCATAATGTAAATGAGGTCCTGTAGAGAGCCCAGTGTTACCAACATAACCTATTATTGTGCCTTGCCTAACTCTTTGCCCTTTTTTATAGGGGCCAAATTTAGACATATGACCATAAACAGTGGTAATTTTATTGGCATGTTGAATGAAAATTACATTACCAAAACCTCTGTCATAATAGCGTCTAATAATTTTACCGTCTCCTGTAGCTCTAATAGGCGTGCCAATTGGAGCAGCGTAGTCTATTCCTCTATGAGCTCTATATTTTTTTAATACAGGATGAAATCGTCTAGGGTTAAATCCAGAGGTAATGCGTACAATATCTAAAGGGTTGCGTAAAAAAGCTTTTTTAAGGTTTCTATTCTTGGCATCAAAGTAGCCTATTTTTTTATTGTTTTTATCTCTGAGTAAGAATGCAGTATGCACTTGATTACCCGATGTTATTATTTTAGCAGCTAAAATTTTACCATTGCCAATATAGTTGCCATTGATAAATTTTTGTTCATAAATGACTTTAAAGCGGTTGCCATCTCTTATCTGGCGAATAAAATCAATTTCCCAAGCAAAAATATCAGCTAAATCCATAATGGTTTTTGAGTTAAGGCCTGCTCGTTTACCGCTTAGATAAAAAGAGTCCTTAATAATGCCATAGGTGCTGACAATGTTAATTTCTACAGGGTGTTCTATTTTTTGAATATTAAACCCTTCTTCGGTGCGTAAAACTTCATGATGAATTTGTGAAGTTTTAGGGTAAACAATTCTTTGTAATTGATTGTTTTGATCTGTCCAAATATATAGCTGGTCGCCCGCTTTTAACCGAGTAACTAAATCACTTTTTGGGTGAGACTCTATTTGAAAAGATATGCGGTTTTTTATGTTTAGGCGGCTAAGCACGACTGACAAAGAATCGTTGGGCTTAATGGTTATTTGGTGTTTATTTAAATGCTCTTCTGTTTTTATTTGCTTGCTTTTATTGTTTTCTAGGGCTTGGGCAGTTATTTCAGGCAGAGGAAGAGTGGTTGTTTTTTTTTCTGAAGTAGCATGATCTGTTTGCCCAGCGAAGAGCAATCCCAGAGTGCTAATAGAAAATAGAAGGGCTATAAATAAGGTTATTTTTAAATAGGGTAAAGGTTGTTTCAGTTGCTTCATAGGAATTATTATACCAAAAATATATTTAACCCTTACTTAAAATCACGATTTTTAAGCCAAAATCACATGATGTTACGGATTGTAAAATATGTTTATTTACCTTGCACCAACTGGCAATATCTTTTTCGGTGGATTTGTCGCTGCAATCAATGGTAATTAAGCTTGCTGGAGGAAGATTTCTAACACTTTGCTGTAGTTTAATCACGGGCATAGGGCATTTCAGCCCTTTTGCATCAATATAGGTGCTTTGCTGTGAATCTTGTGGCATGATGTACTCCTAAAGTTGCTATAATTTCGCAAATTTTATCAAACTTTATACTCAAATACTTATTTTAGCACCCCAAGCGAGACAAGGTTTAAAATGCTAAGAAAGGGTTATAGGAAAAGTTTTTACCTTAAGGGAAAAATGGCATGAGCGATGCGACAGGGATTTCAACTTTTCAGGGCTTAATTCAAACCTTACAAGAGTTTTGGGCAGAGCAAGGCTGTGTGGTTTTACAGCCTTATGATAATGAAATGGGGGCAGGTACTTTTCATCCAGCCACTTTTTTACGCTCTATTGGCCCGGAACCTTGGAGAGCGGCTTATGTTCAGCCTTGTCGGCGCCCTACCGATGGTCGCTATGGCGAAAACCCTAACCGTTTGCAACATTATTACCAATTTCAGGTGATGCTTAAGCCTTCGCCTGATAATATTCAAGAGTTGTATCTTGAATCTTTACAAAGATTGGGCGTAGACCCTTTAGAACATGATATTCGCTTTGTTGAAGACAATTGGGAGTCTCCAACTCTTGGAGCTTGGGGCTTGGGGTGGGAAGTTTGGATGAATGGCATGGAGGTTACCCAGTTTACCTATTTTCAACAGGTAGGAGGGCTAGAATGCCGCCCTGTTACTGGAGAAATTACCTATGGCTTAGAAAGAATCGCTATGTATCTGCAAGGGGTTAACTCTGTTTATGATTTAATCTGGGTAAATGGGCCAGATGGCAAGATAACCTATGGTGATGTGTTTCATCAAAATGAAGTAGAGATGTCTACTTATAATTTCGAAAAAGCAGATATTGAGGTTTTATTTAGAACTTTTGATGAATGTGAAGAAGCCTTTAAAGCATTGGTAGCAGATAAACTTTCTTTGCCTGCTTATGAGCAAATTCTAAAAGCCTCGCATGCTTTTAATATGTTAGACGCTCGTCATGCTATTTCGGTGACAGAACGAGCCAGATTTATTGGTAGAGTGCGTACCATGTCAAAACAAATCGCTCAATCTTATTACGAAGGAAGAGAAACACTAGGCTTTCCGCTGCTTAAAGATGGAGGGAATAAATAATGAATTCATTAATTAATATAACCCATGATTTCTTGGTTGAAATTGGCACGGAAGAGCTACCCCCAAAAGCACTTAAAATGCTGTCAGAAGCATTTTCTTCTGGTATTCAATTAGGGCTAGAAGAAGCTGAAATTAGCTTTGCAGAGGTAGGTGTTTATGCCTCACCTAGAAGATTAGCCGTAAGGATTCAAGGTTTGCAATCTCAGCAGGCTGATAAAATAATTGAGAAAAAAGGTCCTGCAAAAAAAGCCGCTTTTGATGTTGAAGGAAATCCTAGCAAAGCCTTGCAAGGTTTTTCTCGTGGGTGTGGAGTGAGTCCAGATGAGCTGTCAGAAATTGAGACCAGCAAAGGCACTTGGATGGTGTACTATCAAGAAAAAAAGGGGCAAGCCGTTGCAGATTTATTGCCAGGCATTGTTAATAAGTCATTAGCTAATCTCCCTATTCCTAAGCGTATGCGCTGGGGGTCATCAGACATTGAATTTGTTCGCCCTGTGCATTGGGTCTTAATGCTGTTAGATGAAAGCATTGTGCCTGCAAATATATTAGGCCACCAAGCCAGTAATTTTACGAAAGGGCATAGATTTCATGCGCCAGAAAGAATTAAAATTACCAGGCCTGGTAATTATTCGCTTAAGTTAGGTACGCAAGGTTTTGTTGTAGCAAGTTTTGAAGAACGGTTAAGTTTAATTCGTCAACAAGTAAAGGCTATTGCCACTTCTTTTGGGGGCGAGGCAGTGATTGACGAAGACTTGTTAGAAGAAGTAACCGCTCTTAATGAATGGCCTCAAGCTGTGCAGGGTGATTTTGATGAGGTGTTTTTATCTGTTCCTGCCGAAGCTCTAATTTCAGCGATGAAAAGTCATCAAAAATACTTTCATGTCTTAGATAGGCATGGTAAGTTAATGTCAAAATTTATTACCATTGCGAATATTGTTAGCTCAAATCCACTGGCAGTTAAAGAAGGTAATGAGCGAGTCATTCGTCCAAGGCTAGCAGATGCTAAATTCTTTTGGGATCAAGATAGAAAGCATACTTTAGATGATTTTTTACCACGACTTAAAAAAGTCATTTTTCAACAAAAACTGGGGAGTTTGTTTGATAAAGTAGAAAGATTAGAAAGTTTAACGGTGAAAATAGCTAAACCTTTGGGAGTGGCTTCAGAAATTGCCACGAGAGCGGCAAGGTTATCCAAGTCAGACCTAATGTCTGAAATGGTAGGAGAGTTTCCAGATTTGCAAGGCATTATGGGGCGTTATTACGCCACAGAGCAAAAAGAAAATGCTCTCGTTGCAGAGGCAATTGATGAACAATATAAGCCGCGTTTCTCAGGTGATACACTGCCTAAAACAGCAGTGTCGCAATCTCTTGCCATTGCCGACAAGCTTGATACCATTACGGGTATCTATGGCATAGGGCAAGTGCCAACAGGAGATAAAGATCCTTTTGGGTTAAGGCGTGCAGCCTTGGGATTAGTGCGTATTATTATTGAATCAGAGCTGGATTTGGATTTGCACTTATTAATTAAGTTTAGTCTAGATTTACATGAATCTATCACCATAACCAGTAAATTGGTGAATAATATTTACGGCTTTATAATTAGTCGATTAAAGTCTTATTACGCAGACAAAGGTGTATCAACCGAAGAGTTTGAGGCAGTTAGAGTATGCTTTCCTGCTCACCCTTTAGATTTTGATAAACGCCTTGCAGCAGTCGTGCAATTTAGCAAAATGCCTGAAGCAGTTAGCTTAAGTGCAGCAAATAAACGCATTGCTAATATCTTAAAAAAGAGTTCAGATGATATTGTCGATACTGTAGAGACAAGTTTGTTTGAAGAGGATGCCGAAAGAGTTTTATTTGCAACCTTAGACGATTTACGAGAATCTGTTAGTGAATTAATGGCAAAACGAGATTACACCACGGCTATGGCGCAATTAGCCAAAATTCATAAACCTGTCGATGATTTTTTTGATGGTGTTATGGTCATGTCAGATAATCAAGCGGTTAAAAATAATCGCTTGGCTTTATTAAAGCAAATTTATCAGTTGTTTTTAGCAATAGCGGATATTTCTCGTTTATAGCATGGTGATTAAAAAAATGAAAATTATCGTGTTAGATAGAGATGGGGTTATTAATCAAGATTCAGATGCTTATATTAAACACCCTAACGAATGGCATCCAGAAGCAGGCTCTATTCAAGCCATTGTTAAACTCAAGCAAGCTGGGTGGACCGTTGCGATTGCAACCAACCAATCAGGTATTTGTCGTGGTTTGTATGATCATGCTATTTTGAGTGCTATGCATCAAAAATTACAAGAATTATTGATAGCAGAAGGGGGAATAACAGCGGGTGTCAATTGGATAAGCTTCTCTCCTTATCTTGAACATCATGGTTCTGTCTGTCGTAAGCCTGCACAGGGCATGTTACAGGCCATTGAAAACAGGTTTAATGTTTCCTTAGAAGGTTGTCCTATGGTGGGTGATACATTAAAAGATATAGAGGCTGCTCAGTCTAAGGGAATGATTCCTTATTTTGTTAAAACAGGTAAGGGACAATCAATTTTAGATAGATTAGATTCTAATGGCAGTTGTTTTTTAAAAAAAGTAAATATCCATTCTAATTTACTTTGTGCGGTAGAGACTATTTTACAATGAAAATGATATATTTATTTCGTTCGATTTTATTTTCGATAGGTCAAATATCATCACTCCTGTTGTTTTCTACGATAGGCTTGCTTCTATGGCCTTTTTCATCTAGAGTTCGTTACCAATTTATGCGTGGCTGGAGCGTGTTTTGTGTGTTTTGGCTTAAATGGACCTGTGGTGTTTCGTATGAGGTTCATGGAGCTGAAAATATAGATCAAACACAAGCTGGTATTATTTTTGCTAGGCATGAATCTGCGTGGGAAACTTTTGCATTGCAAAAGTTTTTTCCTCGTCAATCTTTTGTGCTTAAAAAAGAATTGTTAAAAATCCCATTTTTTGGCTGGGGTTTAGCCATGTTAAGCCCTATTGCGATTGATAGAAATGCAGGGATGAGGTCTCTAAAGCAAGTTCTTAATGAAGGTGTGGAGCGTCTAAATAAAGGTGTTTGGGTGGTTATCTTTCCAGAAGGAACCAGAATGCCAGCTGGAGAACTAGGGAAAATTAACTCTGGTGGTGCGATGCTGGCAATTAAATCTAAAGCTACCGTGTATTTAGTGGCCCATAACTCTGGAGAGTATTGGCCAAAAAACAGTTTTATTAAAACCCCAGGAAAAATTAAAGTCTATATAAGTAAGCCAATTGATGTGACCAATATGAGTGTTGCACAACTTAACGAATTAACTAAGGAGTGGTTTGTAAGAAATATGAATTAACTTGGTTTTTATTCTCAAATATCTAAGTAGTAATTTGGGCTATCGGCTAGCGTGACAATTTAATTTCTTCATCTAATAACTAAATGAGCAGAGCATCAACAATACTAGGCCTTCTACTTGGCGTCATCATTCTATCCTTAAGCATGGTCGATTTTTCTCAGGGAAAGATTATCTCCGCATTTTTTAATTGGCAAGGTTTGATGATTGTTCTAGGCGGGACTCTAGCCGCTATTCTTATTAATTACCCCTTTAAGCAAGTAGGCTGTGTTTTTAAAAGTTTTTATACGGTGGTTTCAACTGAGGAAGCTTCGATAGAAGAATCGATTGAGCAGGTTATATACTTAAACAATATAGCAAGAAAAGAAGGGATTTTGGCTTTAGAAAAAGAAGCTGCACTTGTTGATGATACTTTTCTTCGCTCTGGTTTATCAAATCTAATGATTTATAAAGAGGGTATGCAAATGAAGCTTGCATTGATTAATAGCCTTAATTCAAAACGAACTAGAGATTTAATGTGCCAAGATGTGTTTAATAACATGGCTTCTTACGCGCCTGCTTTTGGCATGATGGGTACAGTAATGGGACTTATTATGATGATGACAACACAAGTATCTGGTGTAGATACAGGTCCTGTTGGGGAAGGAAAAGATATGCTGGATGTTTTGTTACAGGGAATGGGTCTAGCTCTGGTAACCACTTTTTATGGGGTTTTATTTGCTAATTTCTTATTTATTCCTATAGCTGGTAAGCTTAAGGTGCTCTCTGATGCAGAAGTTTTAAAAAATGAAATCTTAATTGAAGGCTTGCTAGGGATTCAAAGAAAAGAAAATTCTTTGTTATTAAGAGAAACTTTATTTGCCTATGTTAATGAACAAACTCAGCACAATTTAGAAGGAAGACTTAGGTAAAAAGAATGAGACTTCTTAAAGAAACTGATGATTTATCAAGTGAAGATTATTTAAAAGGTTATTTAAAAGATTTTGAAGATCAAACTGAAAAAAACCTGCATAGAAGAAACTATGCTTGGCTGTTAGTTTATTCTGCACTTTTTACTTCTTTATTAGCATTTTTTATTTTAATTATTGGGATGATTGAATTAGAAAGCTCAACGCCAGAGCGAAATTATCAAAAATTGGTGCATCAGTTGCACATGCAAGTTTTATCTGAAAAAGAACAACAAGGGCTAGATTGGTTAGAAGTTGAAAACACCCTCTCTAAAGGGGTTAGGTTAACCATCTCGGCAGATGTTTTTAGACAGGTTTCTTTATTTCAGTCAGCAAGCGATCAAGTTAATGCTTTACATGTCCCTTATCTTATTAAAATTTCTGAATTGATTAAAGCCATAAGGGTAGATGAGTTTACGGAAAGAAATCAAAGGTTAGTTCAGCAAATTGAAGCTCATGGTTTTGAATTATTTATGACAATTAGAGTGGAAGGTCATACAGATTCCTTGAGGTTAGCAAGGGGAGCAAGATTTGTAAATAATGTAGAGCTGAGTACTTTTAGAGCCTATGCAGTCAAAGATTTAATTCAATCTCATACAAAATTACCCAGCTATTTTTTTAGTATTTCAGGATATGGCAGCTTTCGCCCTTTGATGCTAGATTCTACCTCGGCTAAAAACCGTCGTGTAGAGATTTATTTGCAGCCTCAAGTTATTAGTCAGAGGGCTAATGATGTCTAGAGAGCTCAGTGAACAAAGGGCCAAATCTTATTGGTTATTTAGTTTTGGGGATGTTATCACGCTATTAATCACTTTTTTTATATTGATGATAGTCCTTAATAAAACTGAAATAACCCAAGTTCAAAAATGGACAGAGGCAGAGCTAGATAAAACTTATTATCATCTTACTCAAAAGGTGGTAGATTTTGAGTTTTTGGATGTTAAGCGAGATTCACTAGGGATTTGGTTAAAAATTAGTTCTGATGAAGCTTTTGAAAAAGGGGGTTATCATCCTTCTGACCAGCTTAATCATACTTTAGAACAATTAGCGGTTTCTTTGGGTGATCTGGAAATTTTTAAAATTGATACTAGCTTTTTGCCCCCAAGACTTTACAAGCATGCTCAACAGGAAAGCTTAAGATGGAGGGTCGAGCTGAGCATGGCGGGTCATACTGATAATGTTCCTGTTGCCACTTTTTCTGGGTTAAAAAACAATTGGCTTTTAAGCACCATGAGAGCTCAGTCAGTCATGAATATTTTGTATGAACATAGCGGCTTAGAAAAATCTATTTTTGCCGTGGCGGGATATGGTGAACATAGACCCATTGCAGATAATGAAACCCCAGAGGGTAAATCACTTAACCGAAGAGTAGAAGTGCGAATTACGGCATCTTTTGAAAGAAATATAAAAGAACAGTAGTTATTAAGTTCTTCCTTAAGTATGCATTTAATAGATTTAAAGGTCTTTTTTACTCTTAAATTTTTTAATTTTCTTGTAAGCCTTTTTAACAGCTTTTTTAACTCTAGACCTGTGCTGATGGTACTCTGCACTTGACATATAAAATGACATATCAATATCATAGCGAATATATTTAGGCTCAATACGATTTAAAGCAATACAAGCCATATCTGCAAGTTGGTCAGTATCCAAATCTACATCATGATAATGTTCATTAATTTCTTGAAAGACCTTACGCTCGTAATAATTATGTACCGTTTCTAAGTCAGACATGCTCATAAGCTGCTCCCAGTTTGTTTTAAACAATTATATCTTGATTATAGTGATTCAGTAAAGATACACAAGTATTAATTGGTAGAGTTTGAATGAAAACATTACTTTAAGTTTTCTCTGTCTACTGCTTTGTATCCAATATCAGAACGATAAAAAGACTTATTCCAAGATATTTTCTTGATACCTTTGTAGGCGGCATTTTGAGCTTGGGTTATATTGTTTTCTAATGCTGTCACGCACAATACTCTACCACCTGCTGTGGTAATTTCATTATTTTTGTTGAATTTAGTTCCTGCATGAAAAACTTTCATATTAGGAGAATTAAAATTTTCTAGTCCAGAAATAACATCTCCACTTTGGTAGCTATTTGGATAGCCTCCTGCTGCCATAACAACCCCCAGTGCGGCATGAGAACTCCAGTTTGCTGTAATGTTGTTAAGATTTTTGTTTAATGCAGCGAGGCAAAGAGTGTGTAAATCTGATTGTAAGCGCATCATAATCGGTTGGGTTTCAGGGTCGCCAAAACGGCAGTTAAATTCTAATACTTTAATTTCTCCATCAGGAGAAATCATAATTCCTGCGTATAAAAACCCAGTATAAGGCATGCCATCTTTTGCCATGCCCTTAATTGTGGGCAGAATAACTTCTGTCATAATACGGTTATGAATTTCTCTGGTAACAACTGGAGCGGGAGAATAAGCCCCCATGCCCCCTGTGTTGGGTCCTGTGTCGCCTTCATCGCGAGCTTTGTGATCTTGGGAGGTTGCCATAGGTAATATGTTTTTACCATCTGCCATGACTATAAAGCTGGCTTCTTCTCCAAATAAAAATTCTTCAATCACCACTCTAGAACCTGCCTCGCCAAATTTGTTTCCTGAAAGCATGTCAGAAACAGCCGCTTTGGCTTCTTCTAAAGTGTCTGCTAATATGACTCCTTTACCCGCAGCGAGGCCGTCGGCTTTTATAACAATAGGTGCTCCAATCTTGTCTAGGTAAGCATGAGCGGGTGCAATTTCAGTAAAAACATCATAAGCGGCAGTTGGGATTTGGTGTTTTGCCAAAAAGTCTTTAGAAAAAGCTTTAGAGCCTTCTAACTGTGCAGCGGCTTTACTGGGTCCAAAGCAAGGTAGTCCTGCTTTTTTAAAGTCGTCAACCACGCCTAGAACTAGAGGGACTTCAGGGCCTACAATGGTTAAATCTATGGCGTTTTCTTTGGCAAATTTTACCAGGCCTGGTAAATCTGTTGCTTGGATAGATACATTTTCAACTTTATCTTCTAAAGAAGTTCCTGTATTTCCTGGGGCGACAAACACTTTGATAACTTCTTTTGCTTGAGCAGTTTTCCAAGCCAAAGCATGTTCACGGCCTCCGCTACCAATAATTAATACTTTCATTTTTTTTCCTTAATGTTTGAAGTGACGCATACCAGTAAAGACCATTGCCATGCCATGTTCATCTGCCGCATCAATGACTTCTTGATCTCTCATTGAGCCACCAGGGTGAATAACAGCCTTAATTCCTGCAGCAGATGCGGCGTCAATGCCATCTCGAAATGGAAAGAAAGCATCTGATGCCATAACCGATCCAGTCACTTCTAGTTTTTCATCAGCGGCTTTAATGCCTGCAATTTTAGCAGAATAAACACGGCTCATTTGCCCTGCTCCTACGCCAATAGTCATACCGTTTTTAACATAGACTATGGCGTTAGATTTAACATATTTGGCAACTTTCCAAGCAAAGAGTAAATCTTGCATTTGTTCATCAGTAGGAGCTGTTTTTGAAACGATGTTTAAGTCAGATTCAACAATCATTCCTAGGTCTCTATCTTGTATTAGCAACCCGCCAGTTACTTTTTTATAGTCATAAGTAGCGAGTTGTTTGGATAAAATTCCAGAGGAAAGCAGACGAAGATTTTTTTTAGTTTTAATGATTTCTTGAGCGTCAGTTGAAATGCTAGGAGCAATAATAACTTCTACAAACTGTCTATCAACAATGGCTTGAGCCGTTTTGCCATCTAGCTCGGTATTGAAAGCGATAATGCCACCAAAAGCTGAAGTTGGGTCTGTTTTGTAGGCTTGGTCGTAAGCATTAAATTGGCTTGATCCAATGGAAACACCGCAGGGGTTGGCGTGTTTAACTATGACGCAAGCCGTTTCTTTAAAAGTCTTAACCAATTCTAAAGCGGCATCTGTGTCGGCAATGTTGTTAAATGACAGCTCTTTGCCTTGTAGTTGTGTGGCAGTGGAGATTGAAGATTCATTTAGTTGGCGCTCGGTATAAAAAGCGGCTTTTTGATGGGGGTTTTCACCATAACGGAGAGTTTGTTTTTTACTAAATTGTGTACTAAAAGTGCGCGGAAATTGGTCAGTTTTATCCGTGCTGAACATTGTGCCAAAATAATTGGCGATGGCTCCGTCATAACGAGAAGTTTGCTCAAAGGCTTTAATAGCAAGGTTAAAACGCGTTGCGTGAGATAGTTGTCCTTGGTTTGCTTGCATTTCATCTAAAATTTTGGAGTAATCATTAGGGTCTGTTACGACACTAACATCTTTATGGTTTTTAGCTGCAGAACGGAGCATGGTAGGGCCGCCAATGTCGATATTTTCAATAGCATCTTCTAAAGAGCAATTATCTTTAGCAATAGTCGCTTCAAAAGGATAAAGGTTTACTACGACCATATCAATGGTGTCTATTCCATGTTCTGCCATAATGTCATCATCCGTTCCTCTGCGACCTAGTAGTCCGCCATGAATTTTAGGATGCAGAGTTTTTACCCGTCCGTCCATCATTTCAGGGAAACCGGTATAATCAGAGACTTCTGTTACTTTTATTTTTGCGGCAACAAGAGCTTTGTAAGTACCTCCAGTTGAAAGAATATGGATGTTCATTGCAACTAAAGATTTGGCAAATTCTAAAATCCCAGTTTTATCGGACACGCTGATTAAAGCTCTTTTTACAGGTTTCATGCTCATTGAGGGTCTCTTTTAAGGGATTAAAATATTGTATTGTTGGATTTTTTTTCTGAGAGTATTGCGGTTTATTCCTAGCATATCGGCCGCTTTACTTTTATTGTATTCAGTTTGTTTGAGAATAAACTCAATTAGGGGTTTTTCAACCTGACTTATGACCATCTTATGCACCTCAGTAGGAAGCTCACCTTCTAGGGTGATGAAGTAGCTTTCAAGGTTTTGGGTTATTATGGTGTTTAAAGAAGGGTAGTTTGAATTAGGCTTGTTCATAGGCTTTTAAAGTAGTTTTTTACCAGATTGATTTGGGCTTGATGTTCATTAAGCCGATTAAATTCTTTGCGTAATTTGGAGCCAGATTTTCTGGGTAAGTGTTTGCTATACCAGCCAATATGTTTGCGAGCAATTCGTACACCTTGTCTTGTGCCATAAATTTGGTACAGTCCTTCTAAGTGTTGCAACATAGTGGCTTCAAATTCTACCAAAGTTGGTGGCACTAAATGAGTATTTGTGGCGAGATAATGTTGTATTTCTCTAAATATCCAAGGATAACCTTGTGCCGATCTTCCAATAAGAAGCCCATTTGCAGAAGTGTATTTTAATACAAACTTAGCCTTTTCGGGCGAGGAAATATCGCCATTGGCTATAACAGGTATCTTTACCGCTTGTTTTACCCGTCGAATGGTTTCATATTCTGCTTGACCTTTAAATTTATCTTCGGAGGTTCTGCCATGAATGCTTATTGAATTAAAGCCATGCTCTTCTGCAAGCAGAGCAATTTCAAGGGCATTTTTATTTACAGAATTTGTACCCGTTCTTATTTTAACACTAATAGGAAGTTGGGTGGCCTCTCTTAGGGCATAAAAAATATCTTTAACTTTATCTGGATGAGCCATTAATGCAGCACCTGCCGCGACCTTACAGACTTTTTTAGCAGGACAACCCATGTTTAAATCAATTGCCTCAGCGCCTTTTTGAGTTTGCCATATTGCTGCTGCCGCTATTTCTTGAGGGTCAGTACCCAGTAATTGAACTATTCTAGGAGTCGCTTCATAGCTATTTGCATTACGAGTCGTTGATTTAACCGATTGCCAAAGTTCTTGTTTAGATGCGACCATTTCTGATATGGCGTAGTCAGCACCAAATTGGCGACAAATATTTCTAAATATTAAGTCGCTAATCCCTGCCATGGGAGCTAGTCCAATAGTGGGTCGTTTTTTTGAAAACATAATTGCGACCATTCTTCTAAGTCATTTTGTGCAATAAAGTTAAATCCCAACCTTTCATAAAACGCAATCAATTCGCTAGATTGACTGTTAAGTAATCCTGATAGGATTAAAGTACCTTGAGGCAAAAGTAAATCATTAAATTTTCCTGAAAGCTCTTTAAGAGGGCCTGCTAATATATTTGCTATCAGTAAATCTACAGGTTTGGATCTAAATTCAATCACCAATTTAAAGGTTATTTTAGCTTTATTAGCTTGGGCATTTTGTTTGCTGGCAATAATGGCTTGGGGGTCAATATCGGTTCCTGCAACTGTTTTTGCTCCAAGTTTATTGGCAGCTAAGGCTAAAACTCCTGAGCCACAGCCATAATCAATAACTTTCAGATTTTGCGGTGGGTTTTTATCTAGCCAAGTTAGGCAAAGAGAGGTCGTTGGGTGAGTGCCTGTTCCAAACGCCATGCCTGGATCTAAATATAAATTAACGGCATTGTTATTGGGAGCTTTGCAGTGGCTAGGGATAATCCAAAGATTATCGCCAAACTTCATGGGTTTAAATTCATCCATCCATGCTCTTACCCAGTCTTTGTCCTCTAAAGGCTCAATTTTAAATGTGGTTTGAGTCAGTGCAGGAAGGGCGTTTTTAATCCAATCAATAATGGGCTGAGTTTTTACTTCAGCATCAAATAAAGCAATGACTTTGGTGTTATGCCAAACTGGATTTGTTCCTATCTCTGGCTCAAAAATAGGTTGATTTTTGGCGTCTAAAAAAGTAACTGAGGAAGCGTCAGCCTCTATAAAAGCATCTGAGAGAGGCTCTGCAAAGTTTTCTGCAACCGTGGCATTAATTTGAATCCAAGCCATTATTTATTTTAAACCTATG
>CAYLXI010000005.1:0-5225 GCA_964387695.1 uncultured Piscirickettsiaceae bacterium | reverse complement strand
TTAAACCTATGCTTTAAACTAAGAACTCTAAACTAAGTGTTCTAAACGCTCTTCAAGATAATGAATGTTGCGTTGACCTTGGCAAAAGCCAAAATCATTCATTATTTCACGGTGCATATTTATGTTGTTTTCAATGCCTATTATGACAAGTTCTTGCAAGGCAACATCCATACGACGAATAGCCGTTTTGCGATCAGTGCCATGGCAAATAAGTTTGCCTATCATTGAATCGTAATGAGGCGGAACGCTATAGCCCGTATAAAGATGAGAATCCCAGCGAACACCAAGACCACCAGGCAAATGGAGTCGTTCAATTTTGCCAGGTGAGGGGGTGAAGTTTTTAGAAGGATTTTCGGCGTTAATGCGACATTCTATAGCATGACCAGTGAGCTTAATATCTTCTTGTTTAAGAGTCAATTTTTCTCCGCGAGCAATTTTTATTTGTTGTTGAACCAAGTCTATTCCTGTAACTTGTTCGGTAACACTATGCTCAACCTGTAAGCGGGTATTCATTTCGATAAAATAAAACTCACCTCTTTCATATAAAAATTCAAAAGTTCCTGCACCTCGATAGTTAATATCAATGCAGGCTTTAACACAAGACTCTCCAATTTTTTTGCGTTGCTCTAAGGTGATGCCAAAGGCAGGAGCTTCTTCAATAACTTTTTGGTGACGCCGTTGCATAGAGCAATCTCGTTCACCTAAATGTACAGCATTTCCTTGTCCATCAGAAAGTATTTGAACTTCAACATGCCGTGGATTTTCAAGAAATTTTTCCATGTAAACTTCAGGGTTGCCAAAAAAATTACCCGCTTCAGATTGGGTTAATTGAATAGATTTTATGAGGTTTGATTCTGTATTAACAACCCGCATACCTCTACCACCACCACCGCCAGAAGCTTTGATTATGATAGGGTAACCAATCTCAAGGGCAATGCGTTTGTTCTCAGAATCGTCTTTTCCTAAGGTTCCGCCAGAGCCAGGAACAGTGGGCACGCCTGCATCTTTCATCGCTTTAATGGCACAGACTTTATCGCCCATCAGTCTAATGGTTTCGGCTTTAGGCCCTATAAAAATAAAGCCACTTTCTTCAACGCGTTCAGCAAAGTCGGCATTTTCAGAGAGAAATCCGTATCCAGGATGAATTGCCACAGCATCAGTAATTTCAGCGGCTGCAATTAAAGCAGGTACATTTAAGTAGCTGTCTGTTGAAGAGGCAGGGCCAATACAAACGGATTCATCAGCCAGTAGAACATGTTTAAGATTGGCGTCGGCAGTTGAATGAACTGCAACGGTCTTAATGCCCATTTCTTTGCAAGCACGCAAAATACGCAGTGCAATTTCGCCGCGGTTAGCGATTAGTATTTTATCAATCATGATTTGTCCTTATTCAATGATAAATAATGTTTGCCCAAATTCAATTGGGTCTGCATTATTGACCATGATTTGTTTAACCACGCCAGAAACTCCTGCCTCGATAGGATTCATGATTTTCATCGCTTCAATGATGCAAAGAGTATCACCAATGGAAATATTATCACCCACTTTTACAAAGGCATCGGCATCTGGAGAAGGAGAGGCATAAAAAGAGCCTACCATTGGAGATTTAACTTGATGTCCTGAAATTTCGGCAGGAGCAGGAGCCGTATTTGGACTGGGAGCATCGGGTGTCATGGCAACGGGTGCTGCTGGCATAGGGGCATATGGCATTGAAGCAGGAGCGGAAATAATAACGGGCTCTTTGCTGCGGGTAATTCGAATATTATGCTCACCTTCTTTAATTTCAATTTCAGCGATGTCTGATTGTTCTACTATTTCGATTAGCTTGCGAATAGAGCGAATATCCATGGTTGCATCCTTGTTATATGTTTTTTTTAAAGTTTTTTATTTGATTTTTTCAACTGCTGCTGCCAGTGCCAGTTGATAGCCAATTGAACCCAGTCCTGAGATGATGCCTTCAGAAATGTCTGAAAAATAAGATTTTCTTCTAAAATCTTCTCTTTTATAGATGTTAGAAAGGTGGATTTCAATAAATGGAATTTGTACGGTGCTGAGAGCGTCTCGAATCGCAACGCTGGTATGAGTAAAAGCAGCAGGGTTGATAATGATAAAATTTATTCCCTCGTCTAGTGCAGAATGAATTCTTTCTACTAGTTCATGTTCGGCGTTGCTTTGAAAACTGTGTAGGCGAACTTCATAGCTATCAGCAAGATCTTCTAATTCTAAAACAATATCTTTAAGCGTTTTACGTCCATAGTGTTCAGGTTCTCGTTTGCCTAACATATTTAGGTTAGGGCCATTTAACACCAAAATATCTGCCATATGATTTTCACTAATATTTGTTTTATTATTTTGAATTATACCTATAATTTTAGGGAGAGTTCAGGTAAAACAGATAAAAGCTCTTGAAAATACACGAACAGTTGTGAAGTTTGAGTGTTTTACTCGAAGTTAAAGGGTTTGTTGTTGATTTGTTTAGTTCTTCCCAAGTCCCTGCATAGGAAATTGGCATATAAAATCAGCCCTTACCCGCTATGCATTCACAAAAATGCCCACTTAACCGATGGGTGAAACTAAGCTTTTTTGCAAACTACTCGCGAACAATCTCTGGTGCTCTATATCCAATTCCTATATAGAGATTCGGGTTCTTATATTTACCAGGCCTGGTAAATATAAGAGTTAAGCAATTCCTTATGGATTAAAGGCTTTATTTATATTTATAGTGAAATCCTCTGCATTTTGAAACCCAACCACGCGTTGCGATCTTGTTTCTATACCATCTTGAAAAAACAATATAGAAGGAGGCCCAACCACTCCTAGGGCTTTCATTAGAGCTTTATCAGCATCATCATTTGCAGTCACATCGGCTTTTAATAAAACGACACCTTCTAGTGCATCATGCACGCCTGAGTCAGAAAAAGTTCTTATTTCCATTTCTTTGCAGCTTACGCACCAATCGGCATAAAAATCAAGCATTACTTTGGGGTTGTTTTTTATTTCAGCTTGTAAGTCTTCAAAAGTTTTTATGGGTTTAAAAACAAGATCCTCACTCTGTGTAGCAGTATACCCCCCAGATTGAAAAACTTTTAAGGGTTGCAGTAAGCTTTTGCTCCCTCCTGCAAGACCAAGTAAAACCATTAGTCCAGCAGCCAGCAAAAGAATGCCTAATGATTTAAATAATTTGTGCCAGTCAGACTTATTGCCAATAGGTTCTAGTGCGCCAAGGTAAACGGCAGAGCCAATTAATAGTCCTGCCCATGCAAGCAAAACAATGCTTTCAGGCAAGATTCGGTCAGCCATCCAAATTGCTATGGCAATCATCGATACCCCAAAAATGGCTTTAATATTGTCCATCCAAGCACCTGCACGAGGCAGAATTTTTCCTGCTGAAGCACCTAGCAATAATAAAGGAATTCCCATTCCTATGCTCATTGCAAATAAAGCAATTCCGCCAAGTAGTGCATCACCCGTTTGCCCAATGTAAATAAGAGCGCCAGCTAAGGGAGGGGCCATGCAAGGGCCTATTATAAGAGCGGATAAAACCCCCATAATCGCTACTCCAATTAAAGTCCCCCCTTCTTGTTTATTAGAAAGCTTCATTATTTTATTTTGCAAAGAATTAGGGAGTTGTAGTTCAAAAAAACCAAACATTGAAAAAGCAAGCGCAATAAATACTAGAATAAACCCACTAATTATCCAAGGATTTTGGAATAAAACTTGTAGGTTGGCACCAAACATACCAGCCAAAACGCCTGCTGTAGTATAAGTGGCAGCCATAGCCAATACATAAACTAAAGATAGAGTGAAGGCTTTTTTGGTAGAGATTTTATCTCCTTGACTAATAATTATGCTGGATAAAATTGGAATCATAGGAAAAACGCAAGGCGTAAAAGCCAGTAGCAAACCAATTAAAAAGAAGCTGGCAGCAATAATCCAAATGTTGCTGTTAATTAAAACCTCCGTTATCTTGTCTGTTTCTGATAATACTTGAGATTCTTGGATGGCGGACTCTATGGTTTTATTAAGACTGGTAGTCTCCTCGCTGGGGTTGTAAATGCCAAAGGTATCAGCATAAAGCTTAACTATTTTGTGCATGGGAGGGTAACAGACACCTACATTAGCGCAGCCCTGAAAAGTAATTTGCAGCTTAACCGTGTCGCTAAGGTTGGTTATGGAAACAGGGGCAGAAAAAGAATCATAGTAGGCCTGAACATATTTATTAAATACAGGGTCCATTTTTTCTGTTGCGGGAGGAAGCCTAAGGTAGCCAATCGTAGCAGAGCCTTCTATAACTTTTATGGCAAATTTGTCTTGGTATAGATAATATTCAGGTGCAATTTCCCAGCTTAATATTAACTGCCCTTGTCCGTCAATTTCATAACTAAAGGCAAAGGCTTTATCTGCTTGTAACAGTTCAGGCTCGTTACCTAAAAGTGAAGCACCAAGTTCTTGCAAGCTACCAAAAGCATGAACAGTGGCAATGCTAAAATAGCCAGCAAACAAGATCGCAATAAATTGAATAAACCATTTAGGTTGTTTCATAATCAATCCTTGAAAAATGAAAAAAATCCCTTATATAAATAATGCTTTAGGGGGGTGTTTAAGCCTAAACGAAGTTTGAATAGAGTTTTTATTCGAGCAGGAAAAAGTGATTTTCTCATATAATTAGGAATCAAACCATGAAAGCTTTCTTACTGTTTTTTATACTTGTTGTTCTAGGCGAGCTTTATCTATTAATAGAGTTAGGTGGTTTTATTGGTGGGTTTCCAACGATTTTACTTATTATTATTACCGCGTTTCTGGGAATAGGGCTGATGAAGTCCCAGGGCTTAATGGTAATGCAAAAAATGCAGTCCTCGCTAGAAGAAGGGGTTGTACCTAAGATAGAAATGCTAGAAGGAGTTTTAATTTTTGTTGGAGGGGTCTTTTTATTCGTACCAGGGCTAATAGGTGATGCGATAGGTCTGCTTTTTTTGATTCAGCCAGTTAGAGAGTTTTTTGCTAAAAGATTTGTAGAGCAAAAAAGCAATAGTCCGCGACACTATCAAGAAAAAAATGTTTACGAAACAGAGTGGCAAGAAAAGCCGGAAGTAAAGAAAAGGGTTGATCATAAAAAAACTGTTGAAGAAGGGTTTGATTCCGATAAAAAAGAAAAGTAGTCCATGCATACTCCATTATTTGTTAGTAAGTATTGTATAACCCTGTGGATAAAGGAAAAAGCTGCA
>CAYLXI010000004.1:0-28637 GCA_964387695.1 uncultured Piscirickettsiaceae bacterium | reverse complement strand
GGCGTGGTGATAAAGATATGAACACAATTGCCAAAATTGAAGGCTTTGAATTTTTTAATGGAGAATAGAATGAGTAGAATTCAGGTCACTCTAGAAAAATTAAAAAGCCAAAATAAAACGGCTTTAATCCCTTATATTACTGCTGGAGACCCTCATCCTGATATTACAGTTAAATTAATGCACTTGTTGGTTGAAAAAGGAGCAAACTTACTTGAGTTGGGTGTACCCTTTTCTGACCCTATGGCAGACGGGCCGGTTATTCAAAAAGCAGTAGAAAGAGCTTTAGAGCATAATGTTAGTTTGAGTGATGTTTTAAATTATGTAAAAACATTTAGAGAAAAAGATCAAACCACACCTGTTATTTTAATGGGATACTTAAACCCTATTGAAGCTAAAGGGTTTAAAGATTTTTCTCAAAAAGCTAACTTAGCAGGAGTAGATGGCGTTTTAACCGTTGATATGCCGCCAGAAGAAACCGAAAATTACTTGCCAGCATTGCAAGCCGAAAATTTAGATAGAATATTTTTAGTTTCACCCACTACACCTAATAGCCGTTTAACAGCGGTTAATGAACAAGGCAGCGGTTTTATTTATTATGTGTCTTTAAAAGGTGTTACTGGCTCTAAAGATTTGGATATAGAAGATGTTAAGCAACATGTAGAACATTTAAAGTCTAAAACTTCTTTACCTGTAGGGGTAGGTTTTGGGATTAAAGATTCTGAAACAGCGTATCAAATGGCTAAAATAGCTGATGCAATTATTGTGGGATCTGCATTGGTTAATTTAATAGATGAACAAAAAGACGCTGGTTATTTAATGATACAGAAAGTTGTTTCTAACAAGATGAAGCAGTTTAAAACAGCAGTGGATAAAGCAGATGCTGAACATTCGTAATACCCTAATTATTACTTATAAACTGAATATAGAGTGCTAGATCTTGTTCGCTAGGCGTTTGTAAAAACCTTAGTTTCACCCATCGGTTAAGTGGGCATTTTTTATGAATGCCTATTTTGTGAATACATAGCGGGCAAGGTCTGGTGCTATATGCCATTTTTCTAAGTAGCGATTTGGGTAATACAACGGGATGGGATATGAAGTTTTTATGTGGAGATAATAATGAGTTGGTTTGAAAAAATATTACCTAGTATTAAGCAGCAAGTAACTGGACGAAGAAGCTCTGTTCCAGAAGGCTTGTGGATTAAGTGTGATAAATGCGAGAACACCTTGTATCGTTCAGAAGTTACGCGTAATAAAGAAGTCTGTCCAAAGTGTGATCACCATATGCGTTTAGGTGGACGAGCCCGTTTATTATCTTTTTTGGATGAGGGTTCTAGTAAAGAAATTTCAGCAGAACTAACGCCTGTTGATAGGTTAAAATTTAAAGATATTAAAACTTATAAAAACAGAATATCTCAAGCACAAAAAGTAACAGGCGAAAAAGACTCCTTTATTACTATGATTGGTAAAATTGAAGGTCTTGAAGTTGTTGCAGGGGCTTTTGAGTTTAAGTTTATGGGCGGTTCAATGGGTTCAGTTATGGGCGAAAAGTTCGTGCGAGCGGTTAATCAAGCCATTGAATTAAAATGTCCTCTCATAGTGTTTTCTGCCAGTGGTGGTGCTAGAATGCAGGAGGCATTATTTTCTTTGATGCAAATGGCTAAAACTTCAGCTGCTCTTGGGCGTTTACGAGCCAAAAAACTCCCTTTTATTTCCGTGTTAACTGACCCAACAATGGGCGGAGTTTCTGCAAGTTTTGCTATGTTAGGCGATGTGAATATTGCCGAACCTAAAGCTTTAATTGGTTTTGCCGGCCCTAGAGTGATTGAGCAAACGGTTCGTGAAACTTTGCCAGAAGGCTTTCAAAGAAGCGAGTTTTTATTGGAGCATGGTGCAATAGATATGATTTTGCATCGTAATGAGCTAACGAAAGAAATTTCTTCTATTTGTAACATGCTATTAAATAAAAGTGATTCTATTAAATTATTAGAGCAGGAAAAAATTCCAGAGGATATTATTCAAAAGGATGTTATTCAAAAGGATATTAAGAGTATGGATAACATTGCAAATTTGGAAAGCAGTAGTGAACCCAAACCATAATAGCTCGTTAACCGTTTGGATAGATTGGCTCTTGGCTTTACATGCTCAGGAGATTGACCTTGGGCTAGATAGGATAAAGCAAGTTGCCCAGGTTATGGGATTGCTAAACCCAAATCCTAAGGTTATTTCTGTTGCAGGCACTAACGGCAAGGGTTCAAGTGTTGCCATGTTAAGTGCTGTTTATCGTGCGGCAGGTTATCAGGTGGGTGCTTATACTTCACCTCATCTGTTGCACTTTAATGAACGCATTCAAGTTAATGGCAAACCTATTGAAGACCAGCTGATTGTTGATGCTTTTTGTAAAATAGAGCAAGCACGCGATGAAACTAAATTAACCTATTTTGAATTTGCAACATTAGCCGCTTTAGTTATTTTTAAACAAGTAAATTTAGATATTATTCTTCTTGAGGTTGGTCTAGGTGGGCGCTTAGATGCGGTTAACATTATTGATGCTAACCTTGCCTTGATTACCGCGATAGACATTGATCATATCGAATGGCTTGGAAGGGACATTAACAAAGCTGCCTTAGAGAAGGCGGCTATTATGAGATCTGGTCGTGTTGCTATTTGCTCTGACCCTGATGTGCCTGATACTTTAGTGCAGTATGCTAAGCAGCACTCAGTATCCTTGAAGCGTTTAGGCAAGGACTTTAAATGGGACAAAAAAGCTCTAAAATCTTCTCAAAATTACCAGGTGTGGTCTTTTAAGCAACAAGGTTTTTGTTTAGAAAACTTGCCTCTTCCTGCTTTAAAAGGCGATTTTCAAATACAAAATGCCTCAGGTGTGGTGGCAGTGGTTTTAAGTTTGTCAAAAGAACTTCCTGTTTCTGAACAACATATTTTTGAAGGTCTTAAAAAGACCAAAAATCCAGGCCGTTTACAATCTTTGTTGGTTAAGGAACAAAACTGGTTGCTAGATGTGGCTCATAACCCTCATGCAGCGGGTGTTTTAGCAGAATATTTGTATCAACAAAAGTTTTATTTTGAGTTTGCCATATTTTCTGTTTTGGAGGATAAAGAATCTTTACCCATGGTTAAAATACTTTCACCCTATATTAAAAACTGGATGATTGCAGACTTAAATATTGCTCGCTCTATGTCGGTTAAATCTCTTAGGGATTTGCTAGTCTCAGCAGGGGTCGAGCCTAAAAATATCAAGAATTTTGATTCAATTGAGTTGGCAGTTTCTCAAATAACAAAAGAAAATACGCCCTCTGTTTTAACTTGGGGATCTTTTTTTACCGTGTCTAAAGTGATGAAGAGTGTCAATGGCTAATCAAGTTGAAGAAGTGGCTTTAGACCAAAGTCAATATCGACTGATAGGTGCGGTTGTGTGGTTAGTGCTATTGGTCGTGATTGTGCCTGTTTGGTATAGCAACCCCGTTAATTTTAAGCCAAATAGTTTTGACACCTTTAACAATACGGAAGTAAGTATTGTAAACAGTCCTTTTGTGCTACCCAAGCAAGTGATTACAGAAGAAATGGTAACAAAGCCTTTAGTTGTACCTGAAAAGGACACCCCCCAGAAATTATTAGATAAACCCTTAAATAAAGCCAAGTCTCTTGCCGAAAGAGAAGAAAATAAAGTTTTTCAAGAAGAGATTATTACTCCAACTTGGATTATTCGCCTAGTTGCTTATAGAAATAAAGAAATGGCTGAAGAGATGAAAGCAAATTTAAAATATGATTATGATGTGTCGATAAGATATTTCCCTGCAACGGGATATTATTCATTACGAATAGGGCCTTATCAATCAAAAGATCAAGCTAAAAGAGATCAAGTTGAGCTTGACCATTTGTTACGCATTCAATCAGAATTAGTTAAAATACAAACCCCCTAAAAACTGGAGAGCTAGACCATGTGTGGAATCGTTGGAGTCGTTGCCAATACCTCCGTAAACCAAGAGATTTATGATGCATTAACGGTATTGCAGCATAGAGGGCAAGATGCTGCGGGTATTGTTACCTGTGATAAAGGCCGTCTATACCAAAGAAAAAATAATGGCATGGTAAAAGATGTATTTAGAACTCGGCACATGCGAGATCTTCACGGCAATGTAGGGATAGGTCATGTTCGTTATCCAACCGCTGGTTCGGCATCCAGTGCAGAAGCCCAGCCTTTTTATGTAAACTCTCCCTATGGAATTGTTATGGGGCATAACGGCAATTTAACCAATGCCGAAGCCTTAAGTAAAGAAATTTATGAACAAGATTTACGGCATTTAAATACTAATTCCGATTCTGAAGTCTTGTTAAATGTTTTTGCTCATGAGCTGATGCAACAAAAAAAATTGTTTATTGATCCTGAAGATATTTTTAATGCGATTCGTCGAGTACACAAGCGAGCCAAGGGCGGCTATGCCGCAGTGGGCATTATTACCAGTATTGGAGTGTTTGCTTTTAGAGACCCTTACGCATTGCGACCTGTAGTGGTTGGTAAAAGAGTGACTGATACAGGGGTTGACTATATGGTTGCCTCTGAATCCGTGGCATTACAATCATCTGGTTATGAATTTATGCAAGATTTAGATCCAGGTGAGGCGGTCGTCATTACCAACGAAGGCAATATTCAGTTTGAACAGTGTGCCGACAACCCGCGTTTAACGCCTTGTATTTTTGAATATGTCTACTTTGCCCGTCCCGACTCTTTGTTAGACGGGGTATCGGTTTATAAATCTCGTTTAAGAATGGGTGATAAACTCGCGAATAAAATTTTAAGAGAATGGTCAAAGAATGATATTGATGTGGTGATGCCTATTCCTGATACCAGTCGAACCTCTGCTTTAGAATTAGCCAGAGTGTTAAAAAAGCCTTACAGAGAAGGGTTTATTAAAAATCGCTATATTGGTAGAACTTTTATTATGCCAGGACAAACTTTGCGTAAAAAATCTGTGCGTCAGAAGCTTAATGCCGTACCGCTAGAATTTGAAGGCAAAAATGTTTTGCTAGTGGATGACTCCATTGTTCGCGGAACGACTTCTGGAGAGATTGTACAAATGGCGAGAGATGCAGGAGCAAGAAAAGTATATTTTGCCTCGGCAGCACCCGCAGTTCGTTATCCTTATGTTTATGGCATTGATATGCCGTCGGTCACTGAACTCGTTGCAAATAATCGTACAACAGAAGAGATTTCTGCTTGTATCGGTGCAGATAAGCTACTTTACCAAGACTTAGAAGATCTAGTTGAGGCAGTGGGTGTAGGAAATTCTGCTATCAAAGAATTCGATACTTCTTGCTTTAGTGGAAATTATATTACGGGAGATATTACAGAAGAATATTTAGCTTCTTTAAATAAAAATCGCAACGAAAAAGCTCAAGAAAATAAAAGAGAGCTTGGAGAAGAATCAGTTGGAATTTATAATGGAGTTTAGTGAGGTGTTTATTAATGAATAAAAATTATGATATTGAAACTCTAGCGATAAGACACGGTTATTCACAAACAGCAGAACTAGAAAATAGTGAAGCTATTTTTCCAACTTCTAGTTTTCGTTTTAAATCCGCCCAACAAGCAGCTGATCGCTTTAGTGGAGCAGAAGAGGGTAATGTATATTCTCGCTTTACTAATCCAACGGTAAGGGCGTTTGAAAACCGTTTAGCCATAATGGAAGGTGGAGAATCCTGTGTTGCTACGGCTTCTGGCATGTCAGCTATTTTATCAACTTTTATGGCATTGTTGGAATCTGGTGATCATATCGTTTCATCGCAAAGTATTTTTGGTACGACAAAGGTGTTGTTTAATAAGTATTTAGATAAATTTAATATTAAAACAACCTTTGTATCACAAACGGATTTAAGCACCTGGAAAAATGCAATTCAACCTAACACCAAAGCACTGTTTTTAGAAAGCCCATCTAACCCGCTAACAGAAATTGCAGACATCAGGGCTTTAGCAAAATTAGCGCAAGAAAATAAAATTTTGTTAATTGTGGATAACTGCTTTTGTACGCCAATTTTACAACAACCTTTAAATTTAGGGGCAGATATAGTTATTCATTCAGCCACCAAGTTTTTAGATGGTCAAGGCAGGGGAATCGGCGGAGCAGTGGTTGGCTCTAAAGACCTCATTGAAGAGCATCTTCGAGGGTTTATGCGTACAGCTGGTCCGTCAATGAGTCCTTTTAATGCTTGGATGTTTTTAAAAGGTTTAGAGACCTTAGCCATTCGTATGGAAGCACACTGCCATCGAACTCAGGTCTTAGCAGAATGGCTAGAAAAGCACCCATCAATAGAAAAAGTATTTTTTCCAGGGTTAAAGTCTCATCCAGATTATGAATTAATGAAAAAACAACAAAAGGCAGCGGGAGGATTGTTAAGTTTTAGGGTAAAAGGAACACAAAAAGAAGCCTGGTTGGTGCTAGATAATACTGAAATGATGTCCATTACTGCCAACTTAGGGGATGTAAAGACCAGCATTACTCATCCAGCAACCACAACGCATAGCCGAGTTTCCTTAGAAGATAGATTAAAATCTGGCATTACTGATAATTTATTAAGAGTCTCGGTTGGATTAGAATCGATTGAAGATATTAAACAAGACTTGGAAAGAGGTCTATCTCAGTTGGTTTAACCACTAATATCTATTTTTTAAATAGGGATTGTGGCTAAAGCCAAAGCTCAAATTTATTTAGGCAGTTGAATTTCAGTTTGGGGGTTGGCTCTAAAAATGACACATATTTTGCCGATACTTTGAACCAGTTGAGAATGGGTTTCGGCAATAATTTTCTCTATGATTTTTTTACGATCACTGCGTTCTCCCACCATGATTTTAATTTTTAATATTTCATGGTGCTCTAAAGAACTTTCCAGCTCTTTCATTAAACTTTCGCTCATGCCGTTATTACCAATTGTCACTACGGGATTAAGACCATGAGCGATGCCCCGTAAGAATTTTATTTGAGTATTAGTAAGTTTTTTAGAGTTTGACATTGAATTTCCAGAATTTGAGCTTATATAAAGGGTTGTATTCTACCCGAATCATTATATAGAGTTAGAAATAATGTGGAATATAGATTCTTACTTAGTATTTTGAGTCTTATATGGTGATCTATATACCCATCTTCTCAGTAGAGCTTTAGTTTACTAGGAAATATTATGGCAAGAAGTAAATCGAGTGCCGGTTGGTTAAAAGAGCATTTTGATGATTTTTATGTTAATAAAGCCAAGCAAGACGGTTATCGTTCGCGAGCAATTTATAAATTGCAAGAAATTGATAAAAAAGACCATTTATTCAAATCTGGCATGGTCGTCATAGATTTAGGAGCCGCCCCTGGAGGTTGGTCTCAATGGGCGGCGACTAAAGTAGGGATGTCAGGAAAAGTGTTTGCCTTAGATATTTTGCCAGTAGAGCCTTTTGCTGGTGTAAGTTTTATTCAAGGAGACTTTCAAAAAGATGAAGTTTACCAGCAATTAATGGGTGCTTTAGACGGTCAAAATGTAGACTTAGTTATGTCGGACATGGCTCCTAATATGAGTGGTAATAAAAGGGTTGATATTCCTAAGGCTATGTATTTAGTGGATATTTCTGTTGACTTGGCCGATCAAGTCCTCAAGGTGGGCGGGAATTTATTAGTGAAGGTTTTTCAAGGCGAAGGCTATGATGTGCTAATCAAAGTCTTGCGCAGTAAGTATCAAACGGTCGTAAGCCGAAAACCAAAAGCTTCACGACCTCGTAGTAAAGAAATTTATTTATTGGCAAAAGGGAAGAGATGATTTTTTGCTGAAATTAGTAAAATTAGGTCAATATTTTATTTAATATTTTGGATAATATTTATGAAGTATAAAAATATTGTATTTGTGTTAAAATAATGCGTTTAAAATTTTTACAAACTTTGTTCCAAGAGGGGCTTTAATGAAAAATGATATGTTAAAAAACATCTTAATTTGGACGGTGACAGCTATCGTTATGATGTCTATTTTTAACCATTTCAGTGGGAATCAGGCGGCAGACCGTAGCCAGCTCGCTTATTCAGACTTTATTGATAAAGTCCGTGCTGGTGCAGTAAGCCAGGTTTCGATTGAGGGTTCAACCATTCGCGGTGTTTATAGTGATGGGCTTGCATTTACCACATTTAACCCAGGCGACCCTGGTTTGATGGGCGATTTACTTAATAATAGAGTTGTTGTTCAAGGGAAGCCTCCTGAGAGACAAAGTGTGCTGATGCAAATTTTTATTTCTTGGTTCCCCATGTTGTTATTAATTGGTGTGTGGATTTTCTTCATGCGTTCAATGGGTGGCGGAATGGGCGGAAAAGGTGGTCCGATGTCTTTTGGTAAATCAAAAGCTAAAATGATGACAGACGACCAAGTTAAAGTAACTTTAGACGATGTTGCAGGTGCAGATGAAGCCAAGCAAGAAGTTGGAGAAGTAGTTGACTTCTTAAAAGATCCTGAAAAATATCAAAACCTAGGCGGAACAATTCCTCGTGGAGTGCTTATGGTTGGCCCTCCCGGAACAGGTAAAACTTTGCTAGCAAAAGCCATTGCTGGTGAGGCAAAAGTGCCCTTCTTTAGTATATCTGGTTCTGATTTTGTAGAAATGTTTGTAGGGGTTGGAGCTTCGCGTGTTCGTGATATGTTTGAACAAGCTAAGGCACACGCACCTTGCATTATTTTTATTGATGAAATAGATGCAGTGGGTCGTAGTCGTGGTTCAGGGATGGGCGGAGGTAATGACGAGAGAGAACAAACCTTAAACCAAATGCTGGTTGAAATGGATGGATTTGAGGGCAATGAAGGAGTTATTGTCATTGCGGCAACTAACCGTTCTGATGTATTAGATCCTGCTTTACTGCGTCCAGGGCGTTTTGATCGCCAAGTTACCGTTGGTCTGCCAGATATTCGTGGTCGTGAACAAATTTTGAAAGTGCATATGCGTAAAGTTCCTTTGTCTGAAGATGTTCAGCCTGCCTATATAGCTCGTGGAACGCCAGGGTTTTCAGGGGCAGACTTGGCTAACTTAGTCAATGAAGCGGCCTTGTTTGCTGCTAGAAATAATGACAGAATTATTACCCAGTCTCATTTTGAAAAAGCCAAGGATAAAATATTGATGGGCGTTGAACGCAAATCAATGATTATGAGTGATGACGAGAAAAAACTCACCGCTTATCATGAAGCAGGGCACGCCATTGTTGGTTGCCTTGTTCCAGAGCACGACCCTGTTTATAAGGTTAGTATTATGCCTAGAGGTCGTGCATTGGGTGTCACCATGTACTTGCCTGAAGAAGACGCTTATAGTTACTCTAAACAAAAGCTCGAAAGCCAATTGTCGAGTTTATATGGGGGGCGTATTGCTGAAGAGATCGTGTTTGGATCGGATGCCGTAACCACAGGAGCCAGTAATGATATTATGAGAGCAACTCAAATTGCTCGTAATATGGTAACAAAATGGGGTTTGTCTGATTCTCTAGGGCCTTTAATGTATGAAGAAGAAGACAACGGAAGCTTTTTAGGAACTTCTCGTAACGCCAATGTTTCGGAAGAAATTTCAAAGCAAATTGATGTGGAAATGCGTAAGTTTATTGATAATAATTATGATAGAGCTCAGAGTCTTCTTGAAGAAAACATTGATATTTTACATGCAATGTCTGAAGCTTTATTGCGGTATGAAACGATTGATGCCGCACAAGTTAAAAATCTAATGGAAAGAAAAGAACCAGGAGAGCCTAAAGAGTGGAGTGAGTTAAATCATGCAGATTCGAATGATGCGAAAGAAAAAGAAGAGGATGTGGTTTCTAAAGATGTAGTTTCTGATAAAGAAGAAAGCTCTAAAAAAGAAAGCTCTGACAGTCCAGATTTGAATTCATCTGAACCTACTTCACCTTAAAGGTTAGATTTTTCTCATAAACAAACCCCACTTGATAGGGGTTTTTTTATGAGGAGGTAAATCATGCAGTTTTTTGAAAAATTAAATAATGTTGATCGTACCGTCCCCTTAGTAATGGGGGTTCTTAATGTTACCCCTGACTCCTTTTCAGATGGGGGTCGGTTTATGAGCAAAAGCTCAATCATTGTTCAAGTTAATAAAATGGTTGCTGCAGGAGTAGATATTGTTGATATTGGCGGTGAATCTACCAGGCCTGGAGCAAAGATAGTTTCTATTGAAGAGGAACTACAAAGAGTAAGTTCTGCGATAGAGTGGGTAAAAGAAGTATCAGATATTCCTATATCAGTTGATACCTACAAAACAGAAGTAATGCGCGGCGTGTTGGATTTAAATATAGATATGATTAATGATGTAAATGCCTTGCAAGCAGAGGGTGCGATAAAAGTTGTTTCTTCATCTAGTGTATTAGTATGTTTAATGCACAAGCAAGGCGATTTTAGGACGATGCAGCATAATCCGCTCTATAATAATGTTGTAGAAACGGTTGCTCAATTTTTAGAACAACGAGTTTTAGCTTGTAAAAAGGCAGGTATTAAAAATGAAAATATTCTAATTGATCCAGGCTTTGGATTTGGTAAAACATTGTTGCATAATGTAGAATTATTCAAAAGCCTCGATAAGATTTTGCAAATAGGCAGCCCTGTGTTGATTGGCGTTTCACGTAAATCAATGATAGGTGCTTTGCAGGGTGGAGATTTGACAGAGAGTCGTGTTGTAGGCTCTGTCGTAGCATCGGTTCTAGCAATGCTAAGCGGTGCTTCTATCTTACGAGTGCATGATGTTAAGGAAACAGTGCAAGCTTTAAAGATTACCAGTGCTTTAAAGAGTTTCTGAATAAACGCCTAATATTATACTGGTTAAAATACCTTGCAGCTTCTGTTAATTTAGGTACAATTTTGGCTATTATTTATCACTTTACAAAATTTGCAGCACTTTTTTCACAGCCTAATTCTAACCTTAGTTATTAAGCTCTTCATTAAGGAAATATCAATAATAATGAAAAAAAAACACTTTGGTACTGATGGTATAAGAAGTCGTGTTGGTCATGGCATGATTAAAGCAGATAATATCTTAAAGCTAGGTTGGGCTACTGGTAAGGTGATTAGAAATCATGGTGAGAAATCGGTCATGATAGGTAAAGACACTAGAATATCAGGATATATGTTTGAATCAGCCTTGGAAGCAGGCTTTATTGCCGCGGGAGTTGATGTGTATCTTCTGGGGCCTATGCCCACACCTGCGATTGCTTATTTGACTCAAACTTTTGGCTGTGATGCAGGGGTAGTGATTAGTGCTTCCCATAATCCTCATTGTGATAACGGTATTAAGTTTTTTGGTGCAGCAGGAAAAAAAATCTCGGATGAGATGGAGCTTGAAATTGAATCTGTTTTTGAAGAAGAAATTGTTATGGTTTCATCAGAAAATTTAGGGAAAGCTAAGAGAATAGAAGATGCCGCAGGGAGATATATAGAGTTTTGTAAAAGCACCTATTCAGGTCGTGATAAGTTGAATGGTTTAAAGATTGTTGTAGATTGTGCAAATGGAGCAACTTATCATGTTGCTCCCGCGGTTTTTAAAGAGTTGGGAGCAGAGGTTATATCCATTGGCGTTGAACCAGATGGAATTAATATTAATCTAAACTGTGGTGCTACAGATTTAGCTTCATTACAAAAAAGAGTTGTAGAAGAAGGAGCTGACTTAGGAATTGCCTTGGATGGTGATGGTGATAGGGTTATGATGGTTACATCTGATGGTAAAATAGTTGATGGGGACGCTATTTTGTATATCCTTGCAACGGCTTTTGAATCGGGTGTAGAGGGTGTAGTAGGAACTTTGATGTCTAATCTAGGGCTGGAAAAAGCACTTAAGAGTCGAGGTATTGCTTTTGAGCGGTCAGAAGTGGGAGATAGATATGTCATGCAACGCTTGATCGAAAAACAGTGGCTACTTGGTGCAGAAGCATCAGGTCATGTTTTGTGTCTTAACAAAACCACAACGGGAGATGGAATTGTTGCCGCACTTCAAGTGCTGTCTATTGTTGTTGATACAGGTAAAAGCTTGCAAGAAATGTTGCAAGGGTTGCATATTTATCCTCAAATTTTAAAAAATATAAAAGTAATTAATAAAAATGATGTTATGGATAATCAGCACTTAAAAGATGCGGTTATCAAAGCAGAAAAATCTATGAATGGCATGGGAAGAGTTCTAATACGTCCTTCTGGTACAGAGTCTCTAATAAGAGTGATGGTAGAGGGGGAAACTAAAGAATTGATTGAACCTCATGTAAAAACTTTAGTAGAGCTAGTTGAAAAAGAGTTTTTATGAAATTGTCAAGATTGAAATTTAGTAAAGAAAAAGATATTATGTGTGCAATTTTATGTTGGAGACAAATTAAATGAGAAAACCTTTTGTTGCAGGTAATTGGAAGATGCACGGAACTAAAGCATCTATTAAAGATTTAATAACCCAGTTGAATACGCTGGCAGAACGGGCTGGAAACGCCACGGTTGCTATCTGTCCACCCGTGGCTTATATTAGCTATACTCAAAAGTGTTTAACGGCAGATAACATTGTTATTGGGGCTCAAAACATGTGTGAAGAGCCGCAGCAGGGTGCTTTTACGGGTGAAGTATCAGCGATGATGCTTAAAGATTTGGGCTGTTCTTATGTTATTTTAGGTCATTCAGAAAGAAGATCTATTTATGGTGAAACGGATTCTCAAGTTGCAACCAAAGTTAAAGTTGCACTGGGTTCTGGCTTAACTCCTATTTTATGTGTAGGAGAGACATTAGAAGAGCGCGAAGCTAATCAAGTTGAAACTGTTATTGGTAGGCAGCTAGATGCAGTTCTTTCTGTGGTCGGAATTGCGGCTTTTTCTTCGATTGTAATAGCTTATGAGCCTGTATGGGCGATAGGGACAGGAAAAACCGCGTCATCTCTTCAAGCCCAAGAAGTGCATGGCTTTATTAGGTCAAAGTTATCGAAACTAGACGCTGATATCGCTAGTGGAGTCATTATTCAGTATGGGGGGAGTGTTAACCCAGAAAATGCAAAAGAATTGTTTAGTCAGCCTGATATTGATGGAGGTTTGATTGGAGGAGCCTCTTTAAAAGCAGAGTCTTTTATAGCTATTTGTGAAGTTGCTGGAGTTTAAAATGTTTCAAATTATATTGGCAATACATTTATTTATTGCATTTATTTTAGTTGTTTTAGTTTTGTTACAGCATGGTAAAGGAGCTGATGCAGGAGCTAATTTTGGAGGAGGAGGTTCTTCTCAAACGACTTTTGGTGGAGGTAGTAGTGGAAGCTCTTTTATGTTGAAAATAACTGCCGTTGTAGCAACTACATTTTTTGCGACAAGCTTAACTTTAGCTTACTTGGGGTCTCAACAAGCTAAAGGTCATCAAAGTGTAGTAACGCAAATTATTGAGCAGCCAATAGTGGATCCATCTACTCCCATCGTTCCCCAATAAGTTTTTTTAGCCGATGTGGTGGAATTGGTAGACACGCTACCTTGAGGGGGTAGTGGCGTAAGCTGTGCCGGTTCGAGTCCGGCCATCGGCACCAAATATACAATTGTTTTTTGTAAGCAGTTGATGAAGGCTGTATTTTTGCAGTAAATTTTAACTCTAGGAGAGCTCCTAGTTATATGAGGTAAAAACTTGTGCTAGAAAATTATTTGCCCATACTTGTTTTTATTGTATTAGGCATACTGTTCGGTCTTGGTCCAATTTTAATTGGATTTGTTTTAGGTCCTCACAAACCTGATGCTGCAAAAGCTGCTCCCTACGAATGTGGGTTTGAAGCTTTTGAAGATGCTCGTATGAGATTTGATGTGCGTTTTTATTTGGTTGCTATTCTTTTTATTATTTTTGATTTAGAAATTGCATTTCTTTTCCCTTGGGCTGTTGTGCTTGATGAAATAGGTACTTTTGGCCTATTAGCTATGGGTGTGTTCTTGTCAATTCTAGTTGTCGGATTTATTTATGAGTGGAATAAAGGAGCTCTGGAATGGGAATAGAGGGCGTTTTAAAAGAAGGCGTGGTTACGACCTCTGCGGACAAATTAATTAATTGGGCAAGAACAGGGTCTTTATGGCCAATGACTTTTGGATTGGCTTGCTGTGCTGTTGAAATGATGCAAGCAGGAGCTTCTCGTTATGATTTGGACAGGTTTGGTATTATTTTTAGGCCGAGTCCGCGTCAATCAGATGTCATGATTGTTGCAGGAACACTGGTTAATAAAATGGCTCCGGCTTTACGCAAAGTTTATGACCAAATGGCAGAGCCTCGCTGGGTTATTTCTATGGGGTCTTGTGCCAATGCAGGGGGGTATTATCATTATTCTTACGCAGTGGTTAGAGGATGTGATCGAATTGTTCCTGTTGATGTTTATGTTCCTGGCTGTCCACCCACCGCAGAAGCTTTATTGTATGGGATTATTCAATTGCAAAATAAAATAAAGCGTACCAATACGATTGCTAGATAGCCTAAATAGAGATTTGGGGGCAGCAATATCCTCTCTTAAAAGAGTAACAAAAATGAAACAATCTGTTTTAGATTTACAGCAGGAAATTAGCACTCAATTCAATGGTCTTATTGTTGATTCTAAGATTGCATTAGATGAGGTAACGATAGAAGTTGCACCAGAAAATAGTTTAGAGGTGTTTCAAAAACTTAAAGATATTCTTAAGTTTGAGCAGTTGGTGGATCTTTGTGGAGTTGACTACTTAAGTTTTGGTGAAGCTAATTGGGAAACCTTTAATGCAGCCAACAAGGGGTTTGGTCGGGGGGTGTTTGATTTTGCAGAAGATGAGGAGCAAGACTTAAATTCCCCAAGGCGATTTGCTGTTGTTTATCATTTGCTTTCTATTGAACGCAACTTGCGCTTGCGGGTTAAGGTTTATCCTGATGTGGGAGAAATGCCAATCGTGAACTCGGTAATAGAAGTTTGGAACGGAGCTAATTGGTTTGAACGAGAGGCTTTTGATATGTTTGGCATTTTGTTTAGTGGACACCCAGATTTACGCCGTTTATTAACAGACTATGGTTTTATTGGTCACCCATTACGCAAAAATTTCCCTTTAACAGGGCATGTTGAAATGCGATATGACGCAGAAAAGAAGCGCGTCGTTTATGAACCTGTCACGATTGAAAATAGAGTTAATGTACCTCGCGTTGTACGCGAGCATGATGCTCAAGGTTAAGAATTACTAGGGAGTTATTATGGCTGAGATTCGCAATTATACACTCAATTTTGGGCCTCAACATCCCTCCGCTCATGGTGTATTACGCCTGGTTTTGGAGCTAGATGGAGAGACAATTGTTCGTTCTGATCCACATGTTGGTCTGCTGCATCGCGGAACAGAAAAATTAGCTGAATACAAGCCATATAATCAATCTATTGGTTATATGGATCGTTTGGACTATGTCTCTATGATGTCTAATGAACACGCCTATGTTATGGCAATTGAAAAAATGTTAGGGGTTGTCGTACCAGAAAGAGCTCAGTATATTAGGGTGATGTTTGATGAAATTACGCGTATATTGAATCACTTAATGTGGCTGGGTGCTCATGCACTTGATATTGGTGCAATGACGGTGTTTTTATACGCTTTTCGTGAAAGAGAAGACTTGATGGATTGCTATGAGGCAGTATCTGGTGCAAGAATGCATGCTACCTATTATCGCCCTGGTGGTGTTTATCGTGATTTACCCGATACAATGGCTAAGCATGCAGAATCAAAATGGCATTCAGGTAAAAAACTAGATAAGCTAAATGAAATTAGAGAAGGAACGCTATTGGACTTTATAGAGTCTTTTACTGAGCGCTTTCCAGGCTATGTTGATGAGTATGAAACCTTATTAACAGACAATCGAATTTGGAAGCAACGAACGGTTGATATTGGAATTGTCTCGCCAGAAAGAGCATTGCAACTTGGTTTTACTGGGCCGATGTTACGAGGTTCGGGCATTGCTTGGGATTTACGAAAAAAGCAGCCTTACGAAGTCTATGACAAAATGAAATTTGATATTCCTGTGGGAGCAACAGGGGATTGTTATGATCGTTATTTAGTTCGTATTGCCGAGATGAGAGAATCCAATAAAATTATTAAACAGTGTGTTGATTGGTTGAATAAAAATGAAGGGCCGGTGATGTCTTCAGACAATAAAGTTGCCCCTCCTTCAAGAGAAGAAGTTAAAACCAATATGGAAGCTCTGATTCATCACTTTAAATTGTTTACTGAGGGTTATACCATTCCTAAGAATGAAGTTTACTCTGCTGTTGAACACCCTAAAGGAGAATTTGGTATCTATATGGTTTCAGATGGGGCGAATAAGCCCTATCGCCTAAAGGTTAGAGCTCCAGGTTATGCACATTTATCTGCTTTAGATGAAATGTCAAAAGGGCATATGATTGCAGATGTTGTGGCGATTATTGGAACACAAGACATTGTATTTGGAGAGGTAGATAGATGAGTTCTGAATCAATAATACAAGGCGAAGTGCAAGCTCGGATTGACCGCTGGGTTTCTCATTATCCTGACGGTCAAAAGCAGTCTGCAGTCATGCCAGCACTGCGGATTGTACAAGAGGTTAGTGGCGGTCATTTAACCACTGAGCTAATGAATCAAGTGGCTGATTATTTAGACATGCGTCCGATTGCAGTTTATGAAGTCGCAACATTTTATTCAATGTATGAACATTCTCCTGTTGGTAAAAATAAGTTAGCCTTATGCACCAATATTTCTTGTATGTTACGAGGCAGTGATGAAATCTTGGATTACCTAGAAAAAAAACTCGGTGTCGGTGTCGGTGAGGTGACTAAAGATGGACTTTTTTCTATTAAAAAAGTGGAATGTTTAGGATCTTGTGGTGGAGCGCCAATGATGATGGTTGGCAAAGATTATCACGAAAATCTAACCAAAGAGTCAATTGACTCCTTGTTAGAGGGGTTTGCGAAATGATTCATCAAAATGAATGCTGCTACCGTTTAAATAATGTTGAAAATTCATGGGACATTGAAACTTATACCGCTAATGGTGGTTATGAAATTTGGAAAAAAATTTTAGCAGGCGATCTAGAAGCTTCAGAGATCATTGAAGAAGTTAAAGCCTCAAATATTAGAGGGCGTGGTGGTGCTGGATTTCCAACGGGTTTAAAGTGGAGTTTTATGAACCGAACAGCCCCTGGAGCAAAGTACATTGTTTGTAATTCAGATGAAGGCGAACCTGGAACCTATAAAGACCGTGATATTATTCGTTATAATCCCCATCAGTTAGTAGAAGGTATGATGATTGCGGGGTATGTAATCGGTGCTTGTGCGGGGTATAACTATATTCGTGGCGAATTTTGGGAGCCTTATTCTCGTTTTGATAATGCAATAAATCAAGCACGAGAAGCAGGGCTACTAGGTAAAAATATTCTAGGGTCAGGATTTGATTTTGATCTTTATGCACATTTAGGTGCAGGAGCTTATATTTGTGGTGAAGAAACCTCATTGATTGAATCTATTGAAGGTAAGAAAGGTTTACCAAGATTTAAGCCGCCTTTTCCTGCTAGTTATGGTTTGTACGGAAGACCCACCACAATTAATAATACTGAAACACTTTCTTCTATCCCGATGATTTTGGCCAAGGGTGGAGAGTGGTTTTCTGATTTAGGCGTACAGAATGCAGGGGGTACTAAGTGTTTTTCTATCTCAGGGCATGTTAACACGCCTGGTAATTATGAAATAAGAATGGGAACGCCATTTAAAGATTTACTCTCTTTAGCGGGAGGGATCTTGAATGGTAAAACACTTAAAGCAGTCATTCCTGGTGGTTCATCTACGGCTGTTTTGCCAGCAGAGAAAGCTTTAGAAATGAACATGGATTATGATTCGATTGCCAAAGCAGGCTCTTTTTTAGGAGCAGGTTCTGTTATCGTTATGGATGAATCAACGGATATGGTTAAAGTTTTGGAACGCTTATCTTGGTTTTATCATGAAGAATCTTGTGGTCAATGTACACCTTGTCGAGAAGGAACTGGCTGGCTTTATAGAATTATTCATAGAATTGCTCAGGGTAAGGGGCGTTCAGAAGATATTGAGCTGTTAAAAGGCACAACAGGAAAAATTATGGGGCATGTTATCTGTGGTTTAGGCGATGCAGCAACCATTCCTGTGGATAGTTTTTTAGATCATTATGAGCATGAGTTTCGCCATTATATTGAGCATGGCTGTAGTATTTTTGATAAATAATGATTTGGGGTCTTGCACCTCTTTTGTGTAAACATATCGATTTAAAAAGACTTTGCATCCTTCAAGAGCTAATAAGAAACGTTCTTAATTATGTATGGTCCTCTAGAGTAAATTAGGTTTTTAATATGGTAAAAATAGAAATTAACGGACAAGTTGTTGAAGCTCAAGAAGGGGACATGTTAATTGATGTCGCTGATCAAGCTCAAATTTCTATTCCTCGTTTTTGTTATCACAAAAAACTTTCCATAGCGGGGAGTTGTCGTATGTGTTTGGTTGAGGTAGAAGGTGCTTGGAAACCTCTTCCTGCTTGTGCAACCCCCGTTACGGATGGTATGAAGGTTCATACTAAATCAAAGAAAGCGATTACGGCACAAAAATCTGTGATGGAGTTTTTGTTAATTAATCATCCTCTAGATTGTCCTATTTGTGATCAGGGTGGAGAGTGTGAACTGCAAGATGTTGCGATGGATTATGGTGAAGATGTTTCTCGTCATTCTGAACCTAAAAGAATTTTAGGGGATAAAAATGTTGGTTCTTTAATTCAAACAGATATGACTCGCTGTATTCACTGTACTCGCTGCGTTCGTTTTGGGCAAGAGATAGCAGGAGTGATGGAGCTTGGTGCAACAGGGCGCAGTGAATTTGTAGAAATTGGAACCTATATAGAAGGGTCGATTACCTCTGAAATGTCTGGAAATATGATAGATATTTGTCCTGTTGGTGCATTAACTTCTAAACCTTTTCGCTATTCGGCACGAGCATGGGAGCTTAAAGCACATAAATCTATTGCTCCGCATGATTCTATTGGTTCAAACATTATTATTCATACAAAAAATGGTTTAGTAAAACGGGTCGTTCCTGATGAAAATGATTCAATTAATGAAGTATGGATCTCTGATAAAGATCGTTTTTCGTACGAGGCAATTAACTCTGAGTCGCGATTACAGCGTCCGATGATTAAGAAAAAAGGCGTCTGGGAAGAAGCTGATTGGGAAACAGCCTTGGCTTTTGCAGCAGAAAAATTACAATCCGTTGAAAATCCTTCTGAAATTGGAGTGCTTGCCTCTCCTAATTCTACCCTTGAGGAGTTTTTTCTATTAAAAAAATTGGCGTCAAATTTAGGAACTAATAACACCGATTATAGGTTGAGACAGGTTGATTTTTCAATGGATAAGACAGGTTTTTTTGCTCCCATTTTGAATCACAGCTTTGAAAAAGTTGAGAAATTAAAATCTGTTTTGATTGTTGGTTCTTATTTAAGAAAGGAGTTACCCTTATTAAATCATCGTCTTAGAAAATCTCAGGTTAATGGTGCTATTATTTCTTCAATCAACCCAGAAGAATTTGAGATGAATTTTGACTTATCTCATGATTATGTAGATTTAGATTATGTTTCTTTGATAGCAAATGTTGCCAAGGCTGCTTTAGATGACTCTGATTTGTCAGATGACAGTTTAACGCATATTGTAGCTTCTAATACCGCTAAAAAAATTATTCAAGACCTTAAATCTCATGAGGAATCATCTATTTTAGTGGGGCAAATATCGACGACAGATAAACAATATGGCTTAATAGTTAGGTTGTGTCAATTGATTGCTACGGCAACAGATTCTACTTTAAATGTTTTACCTATGGCTGCAAATGAAGTTGGAGCTCAACTGGTTAAGTTTGTTCCTGAAAAAGGCTTAAATACCGCTCAAATGGTAAAGAAACCACTACAAGCTTATATCAACTTTGGTTTAGAGCCAGAATTAGATATGCTTAACGGAGGGCTGGCACTAAAATCTATGTGTAATGCTGATTGTGTTATCAACTTTACCTCATTTGATTCAGAATCTCAGCGCGAGTATGCCGATGTAATGTTACCTATAGCAACCTTTGCGGAAACAGCAGGAACCTATGTTAATGCCACAGGGCTTAAACAATCGTTTAGACCCGCCGCAATACCTATTGGTGAATGTAAACCTGCTTGGAAAATACTGCGTGTATTAGGAAATTTATTAGGTTTTGAAGGCTTTGATTACACTAATTCTAACCAAGTTTTTGCAGAAATAGGCTCAAATATTCCGGTTATAGATTTTAATGACCTGTCCCCAGAAGTTTCTAAATTAAATGGGGCAGATAATTTAGGTGCGAGTTACTTGTTAACTCCTATGTACTCTACAGATTCTTTAGTAAGGCGTTCACCATCTTTACAAGCAACACCAGATGCTTTAAATAAGTTCGCCAATCTATAAAGAGAGATAAATATGTTTGATTCATTACAATCTTGGCTTTCTATTTTCTTGTTTGACTGGTTAGCCATTGTCATTACCTTGCTTATACAGGCCATTATCGTTATTTTACCTGTCATGCTTGGAGTAGCTTGGTTGACTTTTGCAGAGCGTAAAATTATTGGTTATATGCAGGTTCGCATGGGACCCAATCGTGTTGGCCCTCATGGTTGGTTACAGCCTATTGCCGATGCACTTAAATTAATGCTTAAAGAAATTATTATTCCAAGACAATCTAATGTTTATCTTTTCATTATAGCGCCAATTTTAGCCATAGCTCCAGCCATTGCAGCATGGGCAGTTATTCCTTTTGATGATAATGGAGTTGTGGTTGCAGATATTAATGCGGGTGTTCTCTATGTTCTTGCAGTTTCTTCAATTGTAGTTTACGGTATTGTTATATCAGGTTGGGCTTCTAACTCGAAATATGCTTTTTTAGGAGCTTTGCGGGCTTCAGCTCAAAAAATATCTTATGAAATTGCAATGGGGTTTGCTCTGGTCACCGTATTGATGATTGCAGGGACAATGAACTTAACTGAAATTGTGAATGCCCAGCAAGGGAGTATTTTACACTGGTATTGGATTCCATTGTTGCCGATGTTTTTTGTTTATTTTATTTCAGGACTAGCTGAAACAAACCGAGCTCCGTTTGATGTTGCAGAAGGAGAGTCTGAAATTGTTGCAGGATTTCATGTAGAGTACTCAGGAATGGCTTTTGCCGTTTTCTTTCTTGCTGAATATGCGATGATGATTCTTATCTCCTTTATGGCAGCACTTATGTTTATGGGGGGGTGGCACTCTCCTTTTGAAGGGATTCCAGTATTAGAAGGGCTTTTCTCTTTTGTTCCAGGATTTGTTTGGCTATTTGCTAAGGTTGCCTTTTTATTGTTCCTCTTCTTATGGTTTCGTGCAACATTCCCTAGATATCGTTATGATCAGATTATGAGGCTAGGGTGGAAGGTATTGATTCCGCTGACAATTTTATGGGTTTTTGTGGTCGGGTTTATGCACTATATCGAACTGGCTCCATGGTTTAATTAATAGAGGTTTGAAATGAATTCGTTTATAAAGCATCAAATTAAGACTTTTGGGCTGGTTGAGCTTTTTAAAGGCTTAGCCGTAACAGGTAAGTATTTATTTAAAAAGAAAATTACGATTAGATATCCAGAAGAAAAAACGCCGCTATCTCCTAGATTTCGTGGTCGTCATGCTTTGCGTCGTTACGACAATGGAGAAGAACGCTGTATTGCCTGTAAATTATGTGAAGCAGTTTGCCCTGCTAATGCCATTACTATTGAAGCAAAAGAAAGAGAAGATGGATCTCGTCGTACCGTTCAATATGATATTGATATGTTTAAATGTATCTATTGTGGTTTCTGTGAAGAAGCCTGTCCTGTAGATGCCATTGTTGAAACAGGCGTTTTTGAGTATGAGTTTCACGAGAGAGGGCCTCATATCATGACCAAAGAAAAATTGCTTGCCTTTGGTGATGAGCATGAAACTCAAATCGCAGCAGACCGTGCTGCCGATGCGAAATACCGTTAAAACTAAATAAGAGATATTGAAATGAGTTTTGAACAGTTTATTTTCTACCTACTTGCATCTATTGCGGTAGGTTCTGCATTGATGATGATCAGTGTGAAAAATCCAGTTAAGGCTGCTTTATGGCTAGTACTTACCTTTATAGCTGTTGCAGGTATTTGGATTATGGCTCAAGCCGAATTTCTAGGTCTGGTTTTAATCCTAGTTTATGTTGGTGCGGTGATGGTACTATTTTTATTTGTTGTTATGATGCTAGATATTAATTTAGCCGTTCTTAAAGAAGGGTTCACCAAATACTTGCCCATTGGAGCGGTGGCATCAGTTGCTATTTTTGCTCTGATGTATCTAGTGTTAGGGCCCGAACGCTTTGGCTTAGAACAGGTTGCTCCACCAGAAGCAGTCTCAGCTACATTTAGCAATACAGAAGCGATTGGAATACCTCTTTATACAACACATGTTTATGCTTTTATTTTGGCAGCAGTTTTATTATTGGTTGGTATTGTAGCGGCGATTACATTGACTTTGCGTCGCCGTCCAACTTCTGAAGTTTTATTTCAAGATATTGACAAACAAGTTAAAACTCAATCTTCTGACCGAGTTAAGTTGATTAAAATGGAGACAGTTATTGAAGAAGATATTGTCGAAGAACCCATTAAGAAAGAGGAAAATAAAACATGATTGCGTTATCTGACTTCCTAATACTAGGAGCCATTTTGTTTATGATAAGTATGGCGGGTATTTTTCTTAACCGCAAAAATATCATTGTTTTATTAATGTCTATTGAGTTGTTATTACTTGCAGTTAACACAAACCTAATTGCATTCTCTAGTTATTTAAATGATGTTACAGGACAAATTTTTGTCTTCTTCATTTTAACGGTTGCGGCGGCTGAAGCCGCTATAGGACTTGCCATTATTGTTTTAGTCTTCCGTAAGAAAAACAGTATTAATGTTGATGATTTAGGGTCACTGAAAGGATAGCAATATGGAATTAAAGTTTATTTTAACAGTACTCCTTCTTTCCCCTCTTTTTGGTGCGATTGCAGCAGGATTGTTTGGGCGAGTTATTGGCCGAAAGGGTGCTCATATTGTGACTATTTTTGGAGTCACAGTTTCAACCCTTTTATCTATGTATGTTTTTTATCTCTTCGTCATCCAAGGGGCAGACCCTTATAATGTAAATGTTTACACTTGGTTGGTCAGTGACGGCATTAGTTTTTCTATTGGTTATTTGATTGATACACTTTCTGCAACCATGATGTTGGTTGTAACCTTTGTTTCTCTTATGGTTCATATTTATACAATAGGCTATATGGAAAATGATGAAGATTATGAGTATAGCGACCCTTATTATCAAAGATTCTTCAGTTACCTGTCATTATTTACATTTTCAATGCTTTCATTGGTTATGGCAAATAACTTCTTGCAGCTCTTTTTTGGCTGGGAAGCGGTAGGGTTAGTTTCATACCTGTTAATTGGTTTTTACATGAAACGAGGGTCTGCGGTAACCGCAAATTTAAAAGCTTTTGTCGTGAATCGTGTAGGAGATTTTGGTTTTATTTTAGGTATTGCGGTGATATATGTCTACTTCAATACCATGGATTATCAAGAGTTTTTTGATGGGCTTGATGCACATATAGACACAACCATGACCATTATTCCAGGCGTTGAATGGAATATGATAACGGTTATGGCACTTTTATTGTTTGTTGGAGCGATGGGTAAATCAGCTCAAATTCCATTGCATGTTTGGCTACCAGCATCAATGGAAGGACCTACACCTATCTCTGCACTTATTCATGCTGCAACCATGGTAACAGCGGGTATCTTTATGGTTGCACGGTTATCGCCAGCTTATGAACTTTCAGAAGTTGCTTTAAGTTTTATCCTAATAGTTGGTGCGACAACTGCCTTTATGATGGGGCTTATGGGATTAATTCAAAATGACATTAAGCGGGTTGTCGCTTATTCTACGCTATCCCAATTAGGGTATATGATTGCAGCGCTTGGTGCATCTGCTTATGCTATGGGAATGTTCCATGTATTAACACATGCATTCTTTAAAGCATTGTTATTTTTAGCAGCGGGTTCTGTCATTATTGCCATGCACCACAAACAAGATATACGAGAGATGGGCGGGCTTAGAAAGTATATGCCCATTACCTATGGTGCAATGTTGATAGGTTCACTTGCTCTAATTGGCTTCCCTGGTTTTTCAGGATTCTTCTCAAAAGACGGGATATTGATGTCTATTGGTGCAAGTGATGCCTTTGGCTCTACCTATGCACTGATTTTATTGATGGCAGGGGTGTTTATAACCGCCTTCTATAGTTTCCGTATGTTCTTTATGGTATTTCATGGTAAAGAAAGCGAATATGTTAGAACGCATAAAATTAAAGAATCTCCATGGGTGGTCACAATTCCTCTAATTCTTTTGGCAATTCCATCCGTATTTTTAGGTTTATTCTTGATAGACGGTGTTATGTCTGGAACTTATTTTGCAAATGCGATTACCGTTTTACCAGAAAATGATGTTATTCAGAAAATTTACACAGAAAAATATACAGGAGTGTTTGGTATGATTCTGTATGGAATTTCAACACCTCCAGTTTGGTTAGCTCTTGGCGGGCTTGGCTTGGCTTGGTTCTTCTATCTCAAGCGACCAGATCTACCTGGAAAAATTGCAAAGGCCTGTCCTAGAGGTAAGTATATTCTTGATAATGCTTACGGGTTTGACCGCTTGAACGAGATTGTTTTTGTGGAAGGTACTCAGAAGATGGGAAGGTTCTTTTCTAAAATGATCGATAAAAAACTAATAGATAAAGGCATGGTCACAGGAGCATTTATGTCTGTTTATCATGCGGCTGGTACTTTACGAAAATCTCAAACGGGCTTTCTATATCACTATGCATTCGTCATGATTTTTGGTCTGCTCGGCATGCTTGTTTGGGTTTTATGGTAGCTTAAGAACAGTAAGAACAGTAAGAATAGTAAGAATATAAGAACGATAAGGATTAAATTGCATGACACTTGGTTTACCTATTTTAAGTACTCTTATTTGGCTCCCCATTATAGGAGGAGTCTTAGTATTATTTCTTGGTCGTAATCGTGAAGATTTCGCAAAATGGTTCTCGTTATTTATTGCGGCTTTAACCTTTGCTTTATCTATTCCTTTGTGGACGCAATTTGATCACACGACTTCAGCAATGCAATTTGTTGAAAAGGTTGAATGGATTCCGACCCTTAATATTCAATACTTTTTAGGTGTTGATGGGCTTTCAATGCCCTTGATTCTTTTAACGACCTTTACCCAAGTACTTGTTATTGCATCAGCTTGGAATGTCATTAAAGTTCGTGTAGAGCAATACATGGGCGCCTTCTTAATAATGCAAGGGATTATGGTCGGTGTTTTTTCAGCATTAGACTCTATTTTGTTTTATGTTTTCTGGGAAGCACTCTTAATACCCATGTTTATTGTTATTGGTAAATGGGGTGGTATTAAGCGTATTTATGCAACAATGAAGTTCTTTTTATATACCTTCCTAGGGTCGGTATTTATGTTAATTTCTTTTTTGTATATGTACTCCTTATCAGGAAGCTTCTCGATCTTAGAATTTCAAAATATGCCGATTGGCATGACAGCACAGATTTTTATATTTCTTGCTTTTTTGGCAGCTTTTGCAGTAAAAATACCGATGTTCCCAGTGCATACTTGGCTTCCTGATGCACATGTTCAAGCGCCTACAGCTGGCTCTATCGTTTTAGCGGCAATTATGCTTAAAATGGGAGGGTATGGTTTCGTTCGCTTTAGTTTGCCGATTGTTCCCGATGCTTCGATGATGCTTGACTGGCTTGTTATAGGACTGTCGTTAATTGCAATTTTCTATATAGGGATTATTGCCCTAGTTCAAAGCGATATGAAAAAGCTTGTTGCTTACTCCTCTATTTCTCATATGGGTTTTGTGACACTAGGAATGTTCCTTGTTTACGACATCATACAAAATACGGGAACGGCTGGAGGAGCTGCTCTTGGTATGTCAGGGGCAATGGTTCAAATGATTTCTCATGGATTCATATCAGGAGCGATGTTCTTGATGATAGGTGTGCTTTATGACAGAATGCATACTCGTGAAATTTCTGCCTATGGTGGAGTAGTGAACAAGATGCCATGGTTTGGGTTTTTTGCAGTATTATTTGCCATGGCAAACGCGGGTTTACCAGGGACATCAGGTTTTGTAGGCGAATTTATGGTTATTCTTGCTGCTTTTAAAGCGAATATTTGGTATGGGATTATTGCCGCTACCACCTTAATTATTGGTGCAGCCTATACCCTGTGGATGATTAAAAGGGTTTTCTTTGGAAAGGTAGCAAATGATAATGTCGAAAAATTAGAAGATTTAAATAAGCGTGAAATGGCAATTATGTGGACACTTGCGATTGCAGTAGTAGCTTTAGGGGTTTACCCAGCACCGTTAGTTGAAGTGATGCAGTCTTCTGTTGAGAATCTTCTTATTCAAGCTACAACATCAAAACTATAATTTAAGAAGTGAGTTAGATAGTATGAATTTTGTTATTCCTGATTTTGCCCCAGCCATTCCAGAAATGGTGCTTTTGGCATTAACTTGTTTTATTCTAATTGCAGACACTATTTGGTCTAAGCGATATAAATTTGCAACCTATTATGCTGTTCAGGCAACTTTAGTTATCATTGCAGTTTTAATATTGACCAGTTTTACTACAGAAACAATCATTACCTTTGATGGAAGCTTTATTCGAGACTCCTTTGCAGATATTTTAAAATTGTTTGTGGTATTAATTACCTTTGGTATATTCTTATTCTCTAGAGAGTACCTAATCCAATTTAAGTTTTATATGGGAGAATTTTTTACACTAGGACTTTTTGGTGTTTTAGGTATGTTTGTCATGATTTCGGCAAATAACCTCATCACAATGTACCTTGGTTTAGAAATTATGTCGCTCTCGTTATATGCCATGATCGCAATGAGAAAAGACTCTGCAGAAGCAGTTGAGTCTGCAATGAAATATTTTGTACTAGGAGCCTTAGCAACGGGTATGCTCTTGTACGGATTCTCTATGATTTATGGAGCAACTGGCTCTATTACCTTTAATGAAATGGCAGCAATTATTGCAACTGGTGAAGTTGATAGGGTAGTGCTTTCTTTTGGTGTTGTCTTTATTGTTATTGGCTTAGCATTTAAACTTGGGGCAGTGCCTTTTCATATGTGGATGCCAGATGTTTATCAAGGAGCACCAACAGCGGTAACCTTGTTTATTGCAACCGCGCCTAAAATTGCCGCTTTTGCAATGTTATACCGTATTTTGATAGAAGGTTTACCGGGATTAGTACAAGAATGGCAATCATTGTTGATAATAATTTCAATTTTATCTATGGCTGTTGGAGCAATAGTAGCCATTGTGCAAGAAGACCTAAAAAGAATGCTGGCTTATTCAGGTATAGGGCATGTTGGTTTTTTACTGCTAGGTATTATTTCTGCAAATCCTGATGGTTATGCGGCCTCTATGTTCTATATTATTGTTTATACCATCACATCCTTAGCAGCTTTTGGAATGATTGTTACGCTAGCTAGAACAGGGAAAGAGTTTAATAAGATTTCGGATTTTGCTGGCTTAAATCAAAGAAATCCGTGGCTAGCATTGATGATGATGTTTATAATGTTCTCAATGGCTGGAATTCCTCCTTTTGTCGGTTTTTATGCTAAGTTACTCGTTGTTGAAGAGGTGGTCAGTGCAGGATTTGTATGGCTTGCAGTTTTTGCGGTTGTTACTGCGGTTATTAGCACCTACTATTACCTTAAAGTGGTTAAAGCCATGTATTTTGACGAGTCTCAAGAAAAAGGTCCAATAAGTGCAGTGAGTAAGCAATTAAATTGGGGCGTAAGTTTTGTGGCCATTTCACTACTTGCTCTTGGGATCTTACCCTCATCATTAATCAATCTTTGCTATACAAGCTTGGCTGGCTAGATGTTTATATAATGCCTAAATAAACATAACATAATTGCTAAGGGTTCCAAGTTTAGAGCAGTTTAAAGCCCGGCATAATTTTATGTTATTTTTTAGGTTTTTCTTAAAATATATTAAATTAAGGAAGAAAATTTATGTCAGTTGATCAGTCAGTATGGTTATTACTTCTAACCGCTATTATTTTAGCTAATATTCCAGGTTTTTTCCCCAATAGGGTTCTGATATTTATAAGGGCTGAAAACAAATCCGTTATAGTTTATTTAGCAGAATTGTTTTTATACTTTATCCTAATGGGGATACTAGCTTACTTACTAGAAAATAGAGTAATGGGAAGTGTTGCTTCTCAAGATTGGGAATTTTATGTAGTGACCCTTGTTATGTTTACGGTCTTTGCTTTTCCAGGATTTATTTACAAGTTTAATCTTAAATCATATTTAGACAAAAACAAACCAAAAAAAGTTTAAATTAAAGGTTGCAAAGGTTATCTAAACCCTTATAATACGCCATATTGAAACGAAAGATTGGTTTTGATGTTACAAATTGATGCGGGGTGGAGCAGCTTGGTAGCTCGTCGGGCTCATAACCCGAAGGTCATTGGTT
>CAYLXI010000003.1:0-32052 GCA_964387695.1 uncultured Piscirickettsiaceae bacterium | reverse complement strand
TGAAATGAGGCGTAATAGCTAGCTATTGCAACGAATTGCAGTGAAAATATCGGCGCTTTTAGCCAGCATAAAATAATCTTAGTTGTTAAGTTCTTCCTTAGGGAACCGCTTAACCAAAACCCTATTTAGAATGACCTTCTGCAATTTTTTGTACTTCTGGATAATTCGTTTTTCCTGTTCCAAGCACTGGAATAGATGCCACTAAAATCACCACCTTTGGAATCATTAATTCTGATACTTCTGCCTCTGCTGCTGCCTGAATAACGGTTTGACGACTAAGCTCCTTATCATTGGTTACTAAAATAAGCTTTTCACCTTTGCGTTCATCTGGTACTGAAACCACAACATGATGCCCTGCTGGGCTAGCTTTATTAATATAAGTCTCCACCGCAGTAAGTGAAATCATTTCTCCAGCAATTTTTCCAAAGCGTTTAGCTCTACCCTTAATAGTTACATATCCTTCATCGTCAACTTCTACAATATCACTGGTATCATACCACTCATCTTGAGGAGGTTGAAGAATACCCGGCTTATCTGGCATTAAATAACCTTTCATAATATTAGGGCCTTTTACAAATAGTCGTCCACCATCTTCTATACCAGGAACTTTTTCAATACGATGTTCAATGCCCACCACAAACTGCCCTACGGTTCCGATTTTGGCAGCTTGAGGAATATTAACCGCTAGCACAGGTGAAGTTTCGGTAATGCCATAACCTTCAAAAATAGCGGTATGAAATTTTTCTGCATAAATTTGTCTCGTTTCTGGTCGCAGTCTTTCAGCTCCTGCAACTAAAGCTCTAATGCTGTAAAAGTCATAAGGGTCAGCTTTTTTTGCATAGCCAGCAAAGAAGGTATCTGTGCCAAAAAACACTTTGGCATTAAGGCGATATATCAGTTCAGGAACAATACGGTAGTGAAGAGGGCTAGGGTATAAAAACACCTTTCCACCTTTTAATATTGGCCATAGTAACCCAGCAGTCAATCCAAAACTATGAAAAGTTGGTAGAGCATTTAGTATTTGCTCATTGGGCAATAGGGTCAACATAGTAGAGATTTGTTCAATATTTGTATTGACATTTTTATGAGACAAAACTACGCCTTTAGGAGCTCCTTCTGAACCAGAGGTGAAAAGAACGACAGCTTCATCTTCTGGTTTTTTATGGAATCCTTTCATGCTTTTAGGGGGAGTAACTAGAGCCTTTAATTTATCTATTAAGCCAATGGTTTCTCGAATGTCCTCTAAATATATAATATTTACTTTTTTAGAAAGCTCTTTAATGGTGTTTTCAAGTTTGAATATTTCTACAAATTTATGAGAGGTAATAATAGTTTCTATTTCAGAGGTTTCACAGGCAGATTTAAGAGGACCTAATCCTGCCGTAAAATTAAGCATAACTGGAACATATCCATAAGCTTGCAAAGAAAAGAAGGTTATAGCGACTCCTGAAACATTGGGTAATAAGACGCCAACTCTTTTTTGATCTTGTAACTTTTCTTGCAGTTTTCCTCCTAAAATATAAGAACCCAGCAGCATTTTTTTACGATTTAGTTGCACTCGATTAATATCATCTACACAAATTTCTTTAGCTGAATAATTGTTTTTAGCATCTACTAAGGCTTTAAAGAGAGATTTGTCTTGATAATTTCCATAAAATGCTGAATTTCTCATTATTTGATAAATAGCATTTTTTAAGTATTTGCGCTTTTTACGGCCTCTTAAATGCTCGGGCTTTTGAATTCTTTCTGGGGGTAAAATTGTTAAGGTAATTTTAGGAAAGCACCGTTGTTTTAAAAAAGAAAATCGGGTGCCATCTAAATAAGAAAGCTTACTAAATTGTGAGCCTTGAATAAACACTGGAAGAATTTGTGCTTGGCTTTTATCTGCAACCATTGCAGTGCCTTCATAGACTTTCATTAGCCCTCCAGTTGTGGTTATTCTTCCTTCTGGAAAAATCATGCAATGCTTGCCTTTCTTTAACTCTGCAATCATGTGCTTAACCGCAAAAGGGCTTTGTAAATCAACGGGGAGATAATTAACATAACTTAATAAAAATCGTTCATACCATTTTTTAGTATGCCCAACATCAACCATAAAGGTAATGTTGTCTGATAAAAACAGCCCCAATAAAGGTCCGTCTAGAAGAGAGACATGATTGGCAACAATTAGAATGGGTTCGCCCGATTGTTCAATCTTTTTAAGGTGTTCTAGACCTTTTACTTCGACACGGAAGAAAAGTTTAAATAGTATTTTTACCAACCATTTCATGTTTAAATATCCTTTGTTCAAATTCCTACTTAGGAATATCTGTGAAACTCTGTAAAACTCACACCTAGCTTATGCTAGGCAAATTTTTCAGTGCATTAATTTTTATATATAGCCATATTGATACCAATATATTCATAAAGGCTAAAAAATAAAATAAATTTAATAAATTAAAATCTAACGCATAACCTATCATAAACAATATAGATGATAATACCATTAATAAAGAATTTATAATGTTATTAACTGCAACCATTCTTCCTCTAAAATATTCAGGGGAATGCATTTGCAACTGCGTATACAGGGGTACAATATATCCCCCCCCTATTGTTGCTATTAACAATAAGCACAATAAAGTTAAAACCGATGGTAGATCGCTAACAAACCCCTCTATTCCTCGTAAATAATCACTGGTTTCAACGCCCTGTATAAATAAGTTTGATGCGATTATTAACACAGATAAGCTGGCTAACATAATGCCGTGATATCGTAAGCGAGAAACTTCTTTGAAGCGTAAAATAAGTTTATTTATTAAAAATGCTCCAAGCCCAATGCCTAAAGAAAAAGTTGTTAAAAATAATAAAACGACTTCTTCATTGCCAAATAATTGGCTTTTAACAATCACTGGAATTTGACTTAAATATCCCGCACCTAAAAACCAAAACCATCCTATAGCCAATGCTGCCAAAAATGCTTGCGGAAATTTTATCCCAGCTAAGACTTCTCTTTTAGTTAAAAAGAAAATTCTGAAATCTATTTTATTTTTCCTAGTACGATGATGGGCAGTGGGCATTAAAAAGCTCATTATAAAGCCTAATATTGCTATAAAGATAACTAAAGCTCCTAGCCATTGAGTGCCTGAATCTGTTAAAACCACCCAGCCACCAATTAAAGTTCCTAGCAAAATAGCGATAAATGTTGAAGCACTAAACCAACCATTACCGCGAGAAAGTTCATTAACAGAAAGGTACTCTGGAAGAATAGAGTATTTAATGGGACCAAAAAAAGCCGATTGTGTACCCATTAAAAACAACAATACAAACAAGGCGGGCAATGAGGACGACATAATCGCCCAAGCACCAAAAGACATAATAATAATTTCAGTTAATTTTATTCTACGAACCAGTTTAGTTTTTTCGATTTGGTCAGCAAGATTTCCTGCAAAAGCAGAAAACAAAAAGAAAGGCAAAATAAAAATTCCTGCTGCTAAGCTGGTTAATAAACCTATCTGCTGAGGATTTTCATTTAAGGTAAAAACAATTAACATTACCGTTGCACTTCTAAACAAGTTATCATTAAACGCACCTAAAAATTGTACGCTAAAGACGGGAAAAAATCGTTTAGAAAAGAAAAGTGGTTGTTGTTTCATAGGCCCTCAAAAAAATAAAAATTAATCTTCATTTTTACCAGGCCTGGTAATTTTAAAGGCTCAATTTCAAACCTGAATGCCTGAATGTCGTAATAGAGCATCAATACTAGGGCCTCTACCTCTAAAGGTTTTAAATAGCTCCATAGGGTGAACAGAACCCCCCGAGGCAAGTATAATGTTTTTAAATTTTGCGCCAGTATTTGGATTTAAAATGCCAGTTTCTTCAAACAGACTGAAAGCATCGGCAGATAAAACTTCTGCCCATTTATAACTAAAGTATCCTGCGGCATATCCCCCCGAAAAAATATGGCTAAAGCTGTGGGGAAAGCGATGGTATTTGGGCGGAAATATCACTGCAACTTCTTCACGGACTTGTTGTGCTAATCTTAAAACTTCAATGGGATTTTCATTCTGATATTCACTGTGTAACTTAAAGTCAAACAAGCTAAACTCTAGCTGCCTTAACATCATCATCGCCGATTGAAATCCTCGACTTTTCTTGAGTGATTCTAGCAGATCTGTGGGTAAAGTATCTCCTGTTTCTATATGGTGAGTGATAAGGTCAAGACTTTCTTTTTCCCAACAAAAATTTTCCATGAATTGTGAAGGAAGTTCTACTGCATCCCATGGAACGCCTGCAATACCAGAAACATTAAAGTCTTCTATCTGTGTCATGAGATGGTGAATACCATGACCAAACTCATGAAAGAGCGTAGTCACTTCGTTGTGGGTTAAACAAGCAGGTTTGTTTAAAAGAGGCGGAGTGAAATTACAAATTAAATAGGCAACGGGGGTTTGTAATTCACCACTTGGGAGTTTCCAGCGAGAAATGACCGAGTCCATCCAAGCACCTCCTCGTTTATTCTCTCTGGCATATAGATCTAGATAAAACCCTCCAAAAGACTGTTGTGATTTAGTGTCAAACAACTCAAAAAACCTAACTTCTTTATGCCAAGCATCAACCCCGTGCTTTTCTTTAATTTTTACCCCAAACACTTGCAGCGTAATATTAAATAGCCCTTCTAATACTTTAGTAAGGGGAAAGTAAGGCTTTAAAATTTCTTGCGATAAACTGAGAGTTTGATGTTTAAGCTTTTCCGTGGCATAGATTGAGTCCCAAGGCTGCAAATCTTCTATATTAAGCTCTGTTTTGGCAAATGATTTTAATTTTTCCAGTTCTTTTTTTGCTTGAGGTTTAGATTTTTTTGCTAGGTCCGTAAGAAACTGCACAACTTCTTCAGCGCTGTTAGCCATTTTAGTTGCTAAAGAAAGCTCTGCATAATTGTTAAACCCCAGTAATAACGCTTTTTGATGGCGAAGCTGTAAAATTTTTGCTATGTTTTTACTGTTATCAAACTCAATATTATCTGCTTGTTCAGATGCTCTGGTGGCAAAAGCTTTATAAACTTCCTCTCGCAAATTGCGATTGTCTGCATAGGTTAAGACAGCGATATAAGATGGAAAGTCTAGCGTAATTCTCCAGCCAGTTATTTGTTTTTGTTCTGCAAGTTGTTTTAATAGTCCAATGGCGGCTTCTGGCAAACCTGTTAAATCAGATTGTTTGGTGATAAGTTTTTCCCAAGCCTGAGTAGACTTTAATACATTGTTACTAAACTGACTACCAAGCAGTGATAGTTTTTGTGAAATGTCTTTGAATTCATTTTGTTGTGCATCAGAAAGAGTTATTCCTGATAATTTAAAATCACGCAAAGCATTTTCTACTACCTTTTTTTGTGATTGGCTATAATCATTAAAATCGCTACTTTCTGCTAGAGTATTAAATTTTTTAAACAGTCCTATATTTTGACCTACTTGAGTTGAGTAGCGGGTTATTTTCTCTAAACAACAAAGATAAGATGCGTGCCAATCATCGTTATTTTTAACGGCATCTAAGTGGGCAATAGGACCCCAAACTTGCTCTAAACGATTCTCCAGTGTTTCTAAAGGTTTTATAAAGTTTTGCCACGTAGGAGGCTGGTTGCTTGCAACCAATTGTGAAATTTCAGTTAAATTATCGGATAAAACTTTTGTAACATTGGGCTCAATGTCTTTCACAAGTAGCTGAGAAAATACTGGAAGAGAGTGAGTGCTTAGGCGTTGCTTCATTATAAAACCTACTAAAATTGAATAATTTCTTCTTCCATAAAATTACTGTCACAAGACATAGATTGTCGAATGGCTCGTTTAAATAATAGTTTATTCTGCACAGGTTCAGGTAAATCAGTAAAAAGAATCAGTTCTTTTTCAATCATAACATCAACCATGTCTTCAATAACCCTTACCATTCCTAAATCAAGTTTTGTGAGAATAACTTTAATAAGATCCTTGTTTTGGGAATTTTCTACAAAAGCTTTTAACTCAGGATCAAATAAGCCAACTTCTTCTAAGCCTTCTTCAGGCATAAAGACAAGATCAGCAATATTTCCAGAAACATCTCGTTTAACATAAATCATATTATTTCCTGTTTTAAAAGTTTGACGGATCTAAAAGACCAGACATCACATTCTGCACTCAGTTTCTAATAAGATTATTTTACCCAAAATAATAATGATGAGTAAAAATATTATCCTTCTATTTCAGAAAGTACGCTACCTAATAACTCCGTGAGCCTGTCATTTTCAGAATAGTCCACTGGGCAGTCAATAATTGTGACTGTTTGTCGTGAGAGTGCCTTTTTTAATTCGGGCAAAAGCTGTGATGTTTTTTCTATTCTTACTCCTGTTGCACCAAAAGATTCAGCATAAGTAATAAAGTTTGGGTTTTTAAAATCAATATAAGCACTGCGACCAAAACGCCTTTGCTGTTTCCATTCTATTAAACCATATTGACTGTCATTCCAAATTAAAATCACAATGGCTACATTACATCGCAACGCGGTTTCAATTTCTTGAGAGTTCATCATAAAACCAGCATCACCCGTTACCGCAACTATGGCTTTGTCTGGGTTTGCTAGCTTGGCAGCAATCGCTCCAGGTACCGCAATTCCCATGCCAGCAAAGCCGTTAGAAATAATACAAGTATTGGGAAGATCACAGCGAAACAGGCGTGCCATCCACATTTTATGTGAGCCAACATCACTGATAGCAATATCTTGAGATTTCATCGCTGTTCTTAAATCCCAAATTATTTTTTGCGGTAAAACGGGCCAAGCTTGATTGCTTTTGCATCTTTCCATTTCAGATATCATGGCTTTTCGTAGATTAAATTCAATTTGGGTGGATTCAATAGGTTCTTTAATTGCCATGCCTAAGGCTTTAAAGTTACCTCCTATATTACCGATTAATTCAATTTCTGGAATATAACGATTATCAACTTCTGCTTTTTTGGTATCAATGTGAATGATCTTATGCTGACGATTTGGATTCCAAAGATGAGGGTGGTATTCAACCATATCAAAACCGACACAGATAATGACATCAGCTTTCTCAAAGCCAGCATTTTCATAGTCTCCCTTTTGTAAACCTGCTGTTCCCATTGCCATAGGGTTATAAAAGGGGATAATTCCTTTTGCCATAAAAGTATTTACAACAGGAATTTTATGACGATCAATAAAGGTTTTAATGGCTTTACCCGCTCGTGATCTTACGGCTCCGTTACCAATTAAAATAAGAGGGTTTTGTGCATTTTTAACCAGTTCAGAAGCTTGCTTAATTAAGCTTTTGTTGGCAAAAGTTAAGCAGTTTTTACTGCAAGGCAGAGGGATTTCATTTGTTTCCATTTCAACAATATTTTCAGGCAAATCAATAAAAGTTGCTCCAGGTTTTTCTGCTTCAGCTAATTTAAAGGCTTTACGAACGACTTCTGGAATGGTGTCAGGCTCTAAAATCTGGGTGGCATATTTAGTAATCGGTTTAAACATGCTTACTAGATCAACAACTTGATGTGATTCTTTGTGCATTCTATTGGTGGCAGCCTGCCCTGCAATAGCAACCAAAGGGGCATTGTCCATATTGGCATCTGCTACGCCAGTAACCAGATTGGTTGCTCCAGGCCCTAATGTAGATAAACAAACGCCTGCTTTGCCCGTTAAGCGACCATATACATCCGCCATATAGGCAGCACCTTGTTCATGCCTGGTGGTAATAAATTTAATTTTAGAATCTAGCAAGGCATCCATAATATCTAGGTTTTCTTCACCAGGAATGCCAAAAATGTATTCAACGCCTTCATTTTCTAAGCATTTTATAAAGAGTTTTGCGGCTTTCATATAGGTTAGGTCTCTTTATTGAAAAATTAAAATTACTTGGGGGGGCTGGGTAAAGATAAAAACGCCCTTTTAAGGGCGTTTTTAGCGAATATTAAAATAATGTTATCTTTTTACTAAAGTATCAACAACCTTCCAAAGATCGTCTTTACCACCTGCCATAGGAACATCTGTACGATATTTACCATTAACAACAATGGCTGGTACAGCATCAATGCCAGATGCTTGAGTAATTTTCATTGCTTGACCAATTTTTTTCTCTACCATAAAACTATTAAATGTGTCTTTAAATTCTTTTTCAGTCACTCCAAACTGAGAGTGAAACTTAGCAATAGAACCTAGATCATATAAACTTTTTTTATCGCGGTGTAGTGCGTGAAAATATTGAATATGAGATTCCTCTAGTATCCCCAATAGTTTAGCAGTATAAAAAACTCGTGCCATAAAAATCCAGTTAGGGTTATTGAAAACAGCTGGAACTTGTTCAAAGTGTATCAAAGAGGATTTTGTCTGTTCCCAGGCATGAATGCTCGGCTCAAGGCTGTAACAATGTGGGCAGTGATAACCAAACAGTACCATCACAGATTTTTGGTTTGGTAAGTTAATTTTAGCATCAACTTTTTGGTATTCTGTTCCTTTCTGAATACCCACTGCTTCAAATGCTTGAGCTGAAAAGCTCATTATGCTGACCCAACTCAAGAAAAGAACAGACAAAAATAATTTCATCCTTATAGTGCTCCGTAAGAATGCAGTCCTGAAAGGAACATGTTAACCCCTAAAAAGGTAAACGTGGTGATAACAAGTCCAGCAATAGCCCACCAAGCCATTGGCGTACCTCGCCAACCTTTAGACATACGAATATGCAACCATCCTGCATAGGTTAACCAAGTAATAAGAGACCAAGTTTCTTTAGGATCCCAAGACCAATATCCTCCCCAAGCTTCTGCTGCCCACATAGCACCTAAAACAGTGGCAAGAGTAAAGAAAGCAAAGCCTAGTGCTATGCACTTGTACATTAAATCATCCATTACGGTTAAGCTTGGCAATCTTTGTACAAAGGCACTATTTGGATTGGTTTGTTGTATTTTATCTTTTATTAAATAAGCAATCCCGACCATCGCGGCAATGGCAAAGGTACCGTATCCAACAAAATTAGTTGGGACATGTACTTTCATCCACCAACTATTTAGAGCTGGTACAAGAGGTTGAATTTCATAAGCACCTCTATCAAAGCTGTACCAGAGTAAGAAAGCAATAGAGGCACTTATAATTAATAAAGCAAAACCGCCCATAGAACGGTTTTCCATTTTTTGTTCATAATAAAGATAAAGAAGGGCTGTCATAACGGCAAATAAAATAAACACTTCGTAGAGGGTTGCTACAGGAATGTGTCCATAACCCAAGTTAACCATAAAGGTTTCACGCCAACGAACCATCATGGCAACAAATCCAAAAATAGAGGCTATCAAAGTTAAGTAAGATGCCGTTTTTTCAAGAAATTCAGAGCTCGCAAATAGCCCCCAAAAATAAGTGATTGTTGCTAAAATAAATAGCACACTCATCCACATAACAGCGGTTTGACTAGAAACAAAGAATCTTAAGAAAAAATCTACTTCATTGGCACTATATACATTCCCATGGTTATTGTAGCTCCAAAGAGCAAGCATGGTTAAGGCGGTTGTCCAATAACTAACTGCCTGCATAGTTTGCCAGTAAATTCCTAGCCAAATTAAAGAAATTGCCGTGCCGATTAAAATGCTGAATTCATAAACATCTAAATAGTCTTGAAAAATATACCAAGCTGCGAAAGTACCTAAGCTGACTAAAAATGTCCAGATGATATTTCTTATGCTAAAAAGAGTGTTTTTATCTGTTTCTGACTCCATTTTAGGGGGGGTATTTAATGTTGTATTATGCGCTGTCATATCATTTTCTCTTTATATTGTTCAACGAGTTGATTAAATTCAACTTTAGTTTCAGGGACATCTCTAGTATCTTTTGCTGCCAAGGTGACTTCTTTATTTCCTTTAGAATAGGCGACCCAAACACGCTTTTGACGCACATAAAACAAGAAGAATAGTCCTATTGTCAGTAAAGTGCTCCCAAAAAATACCGTGTTTTTTCCAGGGGATTTAGTGATTTGTAGTCCTGTAGATCTAATTTCAGTAAATCCTTGCATTTCAATAAACATAGGCGGTCCATAATCATATAAACCACTTATTGCTGTTAGAGCATCTTCAAACCATTGCTGGTCAAATTCTTTAATCTCATTAGGTTTTATTTCATCTCTTTCCTCGTACTCCATTCTAAGGATTTCTAAAAAAAGAGTTTGTAAGGATGAGCTACTTTGTGCTAAATAAAACTCTTCTACTCTTTCGCGCTCTGCTTCAGGAACTGATTTTTCTACAAAGGCAGTAATGCCTTTAAATCCTTGATGACGAAAAAGAGTTATGAGTTGCTGCATCAAACGAATCTGCATTTGATAGGCTTCTGTTGTCATGCCGTCAGGTCTTGGCATAGTTCTAGCCAGAATTTTAGTTGTTTCTAACGGGTTATTTAATAAGGTTAAAAAATTAAAAAATCGATCTTTTTTGCGTTCTGCATCAGCAGGAATAAATAAGTATTTAAAGGGTTCTGATGAAATGGTGCGTACGCCTGACATGAAAAACCAGCGACCATCCTGCTTGTTAGGCATCATGTAACTATCATACTCCCATGCTTTACCTTTTTCGTTACGAACTTTAAAAATAATGCTTGGACCATTATTATGGTATTTACTGCCTGTTTTTGCTTCCAGCTCATCACTGGTTGGGACCATATTAAATAGCCTAAAATCATTGAGCTCTAACTTAAATGTACCAGCAGGTGTATTGAGTGATTCAACTCTGTTTATAGCGGTATCTATTTTTAACGGATTATCAAAAGGGGATAATAAAGGGCGTATTTTTAGATCTAATAAAGAACCCCCATCGCCATAAGAGGACTGAAAAATGGCAAAATCTTTATAAAAAAGAGGGTGATTAACCGAAATAGTTTGGATAATTGGCTTATCTAAATCAGGGCTGGTTAAAATCAGATCTGATTCATAAGATTTAGGCATTCCTGTATGATAATACTCAATACGGAAATCTTTAACAAAAATAGTAAATGGTAGCTCTTGAACTAAAAACCCTGCTTTGTAGGGTAAAAATAAAACCTTGGTTTTTTGTCCTTCTGGAATATTAACCGAGCCACGAAAAGAAAAATTATCAGGGCCTAGCCAAGACTTAGCAGGAATTTCATCTAAAGAGACTGTGCGAGTTTCTGCAACTAAATCACCTGTTAGTTCACGATATTTTAGCAGTAAATTACTGTCCAATAAGGCTCCAGCACAAATAATTATAATTGAAACATGGGTAAATATATAGCCCAGCCTGTTCCATCTACCTTTCATGCCTGCCACGGTTATTCCATCGCTGCGTTGATGAATTCTAGTTCTATAACCTTGTTTTTCTAATAAAAGTTTAGCGGAATTTTCATCAAAACTTTCAACACTGAATGTTTCATTATAAGGTTGGTGCTTATAGGCATTGATAGAAAGTTTTTCACTGTATTGCCTCATATCTCTTATGAAAGTTGATGCATTACGCGATACACAAATTCCCGTAGATAAAAGTAAAAACACTAAAACTATAACAAACCATAAAGCACTGTACATTTGGAACAAGCCAAGATCTTGAAAAACGTGCGTCCAAAACGGTCCAAATTTAATAATATAATCTTCAAAAGGCTTACCTTGTTGTAAAATAGTGCCGATAATGGAAGCAATAGCTAGCATCATCAATAAAGTTACTGCTAGATTCATTGAACCAAGAAAAGGAATCCAGATACTTGCTTTACGATTTTTTTTGAGTATTTTTTTGGGAGTCTTTTTAATTACTGATGTACGGCTTAAGTCTGTCATTACAATCCGTTGAATTTATAAACTTGTCGGAGGATTATAAATTATATACTCTATCCAATTATGGATAAATAATGAAAGAGAACCTAATTTAATGCAACATCCACTTTATCAACAAGCTCAATATCGCCTGAGCGTCCCCACTTTAGCACAATGTCCAGATGATTTAACCCATGAAGTTGCCTTTGCAGGGCGTTCTAATGCAGGCAAGTCTAGTGCTTTAAATCTTATCACTTCTCAAAAAACATTGGCAAGAACCAGTAAAACACCAGGAAGGACGCAGCTGATTAATTTTTTTCCTGTTGATGAAACTCGCTCTTTAGTAGATTTGCCAGGATACGGATTTGCTAAAGTAAATGTTAAAATAAAAAAAGCTTGGGAAGCTGGACTAGCAGAATACATTGAAAAACGCCCTCAATTAAAAGGGCTTATGTTATTAATTGATTGTCGCATGCCTCTAACTGAAATTGACAAGGTAATGTTAGACTGGACACTTAGTATTGATTTGCCCATTCATGTGCTTTTAACCAAGGCAGATAAGCTAAAAAAAGGCCCAGCTAACGCCCACTTATTGACTCTACAAAAACTTTTAACAAAAAGTTATCCTCATGCCAGTGTACAGTTATTTTCTTCTTTAAAAGGTATCGGTCTAACTAAAGCTTGGCAGCAGCTAGATAAGTGGCTAGAGTACGAACCTGTTCTGGAAGACAAGTCTAATATTTTGCTAAAGAAAACCAAACATACCAACACTAAAAAGAAAAAAACCAATGGAATTCGGCAATTTTAGAAACTGAATATAAGGTGTTATTTTTAGTGTCCGAAGATTTAGTAGAAACTTTTGCTATTAAAAAAGTGTTTTAAATGTCGTTCAAATTGTTTGCGATTATTTTGTTTATCAGAATATGAAAGTTGAGACCAGTGTACATTTTGAATTATTTTTTGAATAATTAATTTTTGTAAAGTTTTGTCGGTAAGGGATATTAAAATATTAGGGTGGCTTATAAGCCAGTTTCTTAAAGCAAAAGAAATGTTTTCGTAAGGTTGATTGGTTAAATATCCTTGTGGGAAGGCTTGTTTTGGAAAACTTAATAAACCTATTATTGTAAGCAAGGTCTCTGCTTCTAAAAATTTAAATTCTGACATAAGAGCAAAAGAAAATTCTTCTTTAAAACCTGTCTGTGTCTGTAAAATTAGGTGCTTGGCATTAGATGAAATAGGCAGGGCTAATAAAATAGAATGCGTGCCACTTGCCTTGTCGGCCTTTATGCCTAATCCGCATATTTGATACTGGTTTTGTGACCAAAAATTAATTAATTCAGAGGTTGCTCCAAAGCTAGTCGCTAAATAGTCTATTTGAGCATTCTTAGCGTGCTCTTCAAGATAACCTAGCAGCTTTGAACCTGTTTTTTTGTTTTGCCAAGCATCGGCAACAGCAATGCGCATGATCCTTAAGCCTTTTAAATTCATCCACTTTACATTATTTGTTTGCTTGTAAAGTAACTGAGAAAAAAGATGTCCCTGAAAGCGTTGGGGCTGTGTTGTAACCTCTGTTAAAGGAAGGTTTCCTTCTGGTGTTGCAATAATCACCCCGATAACATGGTTTGTTTGAATAGCCATTAAAATGACCAGGTCTGGTGAATCTAACCACTGCATTAGGTCGTTAGGCGAGGTTTGATAATGAGCACTCACAAGAATCTGGAATAGTTGTTCGATTTTTTCAGGCGTTTGTAAAAGTTGTTTAACGCTCATCTGCTGATAACTTATTTCGGCTGCTGTATTTGTACTTTTACTTGTATTTTGTCTTGGCGTATTAACGGATTGTAATAATAAAACTTCATTGATGGTATTTTCTAACCAGTCATTTTTTTGCCAACGAATGGGTGATTTGAGCTCAATATGTTTCCAACCAGGAGTGAGAGAATTTAATAAAGAAGAAAACTTTAAACCAAACCCCCTGCCAGAACCCTCGTAGCCATGCTGGGTAGAAGAAAATATGACACGATGATAAGTTTGTAAGATGCTTTTTAACAAAGGTAATGGTAAATGTGCGGCTTCATCTACCATTAAAATATCTGTAGGTCTTGGCTGGGAAATTAATTCATCTGGAGCTCTAAATTCAATAGCATTATCTAGTCCTGCCTGTTTAATTATATTGAGTGCGATTTGCACCTGATTTTTTCGTGCAGAGGTAAATGTTATTTTTTGTTTGCCTTGTTTAATCAGTTCAACAGCAGCCAACCCTAAAGCACTTGATTTTCCTCTTCCTCTATCAGCCGTTATTAGTAAGGGGCGTTTTCTGTGCCCGAAGGCTAGGCTATTAATTTTTTCTATGGCAAAACATTGATCTTGAGTGGGTAAGATTTGTATGCAGGTAGGTTGATTAAGTTCTGGATGATCTAGCCATTTTTTTAATTCTGAAGTCGTTTGATTTGCTTGAATATGAATGGCATTAAGTGAGAGCTTTTGCCATAAAAAATGATTAAACCCTTTTAAACTGTCTTGGAGTTGATAAGGATAGCTAAGGTACTTTTTAGAGGCTATGTTTGGCTGTTTTAACCAGGCCTGGTAAAAAGGCAGGCAAATAATACATAACCCCCCTGCTTTAATCATGCCACTTAATATCCCCAATGAGTTAGGGTCAATGCCTTGTGATGCCGAAAAAATAACAAAATCGGTTTCTTGCCCAAGCTGATGAGCAGCTTGCTGGGGCAGTAAGGCTTTAGCTTGCGTAAAGGGGCTGTTTTCTCCTACCCAGAAGCCTTTTAACAGTGGGTTTTGATCTAGATAATGCTGGCAAAATTCTTTGTGCCAAGTCTCATCACCTTCCAAAAATATACAAGCACGCATTTGAGTTTGAAAAAGTTTAATGGTAAGAATTTCAATCCATTTAAAATCGAACAAGATTATCCTGCAATACCGAAGTAAAATAATAAAGTAATGACCATAATAGCAGCAAGATTAAGGCGAAATCCTGCACGAATCATATCACGTTGCGTAATTTCACCACTGGCATGAACCAATGCATTAGGCGGCGTGGCAACAGGCAGCATAAACGCCATAGATGTTGCAATAGCGACGGGTACAACCAAGCTTTCAGTCTCTAAACCAAGTTGTAATGCAACGCCCATCAAAATGGGAGCGAGCTTGGCAGTCACTGCGGTGTTAGAGATTAATTCTGTGGCAAAAACGCCTATGCCAACCAATACCAGCAATAACATAAACATAGGCAAGTCGCCCACGCCAGAGCTTAGCAAGCTTGCGAGCCATTCTGCTGCACCAGATTCGGTTAAACCCTTACCTAAAGTCAGCCCTCCTCCTAAGAGTAACAGAACCCCCCAGTGAACCCCTTTTTCTAAAGATTTCCAGTTAACACATTTAGTTAACATTAATAAGGCAACCGCAATGCTGGCAACCGCAGCAGAACTGAAAATAGCAGATGGAAGCTGTAATATTTGCCCTAGGTGTGGGCCAAATAGCCATAAAAATAAAATAATACCCACCACGGATAGAGTCCGTTTACCCCCTTTAGTTAAGGGGACTTCTTCACCAAGGGTAACGGTTATTTTTTTATTTTTAGGCTTGTAAGTCCACCATAAAATAGGAATGGCAACGACTAACATGGTAAGACTAACGGGCAAGCCATAACTTAACCATTCTAAAAACCCTATTTCTAGCAAGCCCGCAGCAATAGCATTGGGAGCTGTGCCCGTGATAGTGGCGACTCCTCCGATACTAGCACCATAGGCGACACCTAATAGAAGCAGGCGAGACAGATTAGTGTCAGCAAGGTGGCGACTAAGAATGCCTAGCACAACAGGTAAAAGTAAAGCAGTTGTTGCGGTATTAGAGATAAGCATAGACAGTACAGCAGAAGTGACCATAAATGCAACCAGTAAACCAATGGTGCTATTGCCAGAGACGCCAAGAATTCTTCTGGCTAACCAGCGGTCAACCTCATTTGCTTCAACCGCAACGGCAAGTGCATAGCCTCCTAATACTAAAAATAGCACTGGGCTACCAAAAGCCGTGTAGGCATCTCTAATTTCAAAGACCCCTACCGCAGCCATACCAACTGGAATGAGTAACGCCGTAACCGGCAGAGGAAGAGCCTCACTGATCCATAAAATAGCCGTAAAGACTGTCACAGCTAAAGCCCCTGCAATAAGAGTTCCTTGTGGAAGTGTTAGCCAAAAAACTAACGCCGCAAATAAAGGGGCAGCAATTAAAGAAGCGATATGTTTAGGAGTTAGATTAAAATCATATTCATCACCGCTGTTAGCATTAATGTCTAAGTCATCTTTCATATCACATACTGTCCTTTGAGGTATTAACAAGGCATTCTAGTAAGCGCTCTACTTGTTTTGTGCAACAACCATTACCATCTGTTGCGTAGGTTTTTGTTTTGACCTCTTCAACGGTGCAAGCACCTTTTTCTATAGCATGAATAATGTCTATTCTGAGAACTTCATTACAAACGCACAAGTTACAGTTTAAATCTCTTTTTAAGATTTCAGGAAGTTTTTGTAAGGCACTATCTAGCATGTAAATAATTTTAACTTAAATTTAAGTTAAGTGGTTAGAAAAACGGAAGTTTTTTGAGTTGAAAGGTTGCTAATATGGGGTTGTGATCTGAAATATGTGGTACAGACAGTGCTGTTGCAGATTTAAGAGACAACCCGCGATAAAATATGTGATCAAGAGGCTGCTTGTTTAGGGTTTTAATGGGGCGAATATCTGGAAACTTAACCATTTTAAGGCGCAGTCGCCGAACGGCTTTTAGCAGACTGTGCAACCGAGCTTTATTCCAAGTATTAAAATCTCCGCTAATAATAAGAGGACCGTTAATATGTTCTATTTTATTCCAAATTAAAAGTAGTTCCTGTTTAAAAATAGCGTGAGGAACAAAGTTAATAGCATGAATATTTAGATGAGTAAGGGTCTCTTTATTGGATAATTTATGTTGAGTAATAAGAGCTGTTTTATGCGTGACAAATCCCAGTTCACGATTTTTAGTTAGATATTGATGTTGGGTGTGTTGTTGATAGTTTGATGCCGTTAACACGCCGTAAATCTTAGAGGATGTTTCAATATTAGGAGCCATTAAAAAAGGTAAATTAAAAAACCTGTTTTGTTGACTTTGAATGACCACTTCTTGTAAAGAAAGTAGGTGGGTGCTAGGAATATTTAATAATTTTTCAATGGGACGATGAGCGTGGTGTAAAAAATCAACTTTTTGCAGATTCCAAGTTAATAGACTAAATGTATTTGGCAGTGGTTGGGAGCTGGTTTGTTGCGAAATGGGACTTTGCTTGGGTTTGTACATTTTAAAAGCCTTTAGGAATCTCTTAACAACTAAGATTATTTTATAAAAAAGGAGTCATTATTCTAGTCATATTTTCAAACATTAGTCTTGATCTTTTATTAGAAGGCTGGTAAATCTTGCTTTGATTTAATTGCTTTTCAAACCAGCTTGAAAGATGTTCGATAAGGTGTTCAGAATAAATAAAGTTAACCATTTCATAGTTAATAAATAAAGATCGATAGTCAAGGTTGGCAGAACCAATCATGGCAGAGAGAGAATCAAAAATAATTAGCTTAGCATGTAAAATGCTTTCATCGTAGTAAAGAACGGTTCCCCCAGCTTCTAATAGCTCTCGCACATAGGAGCTACTGCCCAGATCAAAAATCAAATGGTCTGAAAGTTTTGGTGTAATTAAAGTGATTTTAACGCCTCGTTTTATGGCAATGAGTAGAGCGTTCATCACCGAACTGTCGGGAATAAAGTAGGGAGTAGATATTTGAATATGGATTTTTGCATGATAAATGCTGTGTAAGAGGGTTTCAAATAAAGCTTCACTGTTAACATCAGGGCCAGCAGGTAGAGATTGTATAATATCTCCCTGTGTAAATATGATGGGTTTGGGAGGAGGTGATAGTTTTTCTTGTGTAGAATAGAGCCAATCTTCATTAAAGATGTTTTGATAATGAAAAGTGCTAGGACCTTTAATTTCAAACATTAAATCAACCCATCTCTGGCTTTCAGAAAGATTTTTATCTGACCCTAGATAATCATTGGTTAGGTTCATCCCACCTGTTAATAAAGTTTTTTGGTCAAAAAGATAAATTTTCCTATGATTTCGTAGGTTTATTTGGCTGTTGGTAATGGCTGACCAAAAAGGGTGAAAGAAAGCATAGTGGCCGCCAGCTTCGGTTAACTGTTTTAAAGGTTTAGGTTTTAAATAAAGTGAAAATGACCCGAAAGCATCAAGTAATAGCCTAACCTCAACACCTTGCCGAGCTTTTTTAATAAGTGCCTCTAAAATTTCTTTTCCCGTACAATCTAACTCAAAAATATAAGTTTCTATGTGAATATGTGTTTTAGCATTTTGAATGGCTTGCATAAATCGGTAATAAGTTGTTGTATCTTTATCTAAAATAATAACCTGATTGTCATGAGTGGTTCCAGCAATTTTATTGGCGAGCATAATTTGACCAATTTGTATTGCAATCTTAATCTTAGGGTCTTTTTCAGAAATATTATGTATCGAAATTTTAGGCTTTTTATGGTCGCTAAGTGATTTATGCAAGCCAAATATAAAATAAATTAAAACGCCAATATAAGGCAATAAAATAATTGTTAAAAGCCATGCCATTAAGCTTTGAGGAGACCTGTGTCGATAGAGCATATGTAATAATGCGGTTAAGACTAAAATAGTATTAAATGCAAATAACCAAAGAGTGGGTTCGCTAATAGATAGATTCATTTTGTTATAAAATAAGTTTATAGATAATTATTAGTTAGAATAAGTGGGTTTATGGTAAAAATCCAGTTTAGTTTTAGTTTTTAGCGAAAAAACCTGATTAAAATAAATTTTTTCCGTTACCATTTGAGATTAAATATTTATTCTTAATAGGCTTGTTATGCTTTATAAATCTTATATTAATCCTGAATTGAAAGACGAAGCTGCCGTTGGCGTGCTCATTACTAATTTAGGGTCTCCTGCCGCTGCGAGCAAAGAGGCCCTTAGACCATATTTAAAAGAGTTCTTATCTGATCCTAGAGTTGTTGAAGCACCTCCAGCAAGATGGTGGTGGCTGTTTTTTTTGAATGTGGTTGTTTTAAATACGCGTCCAGCTAAGTCAGCAAAAGCTTATAAAACTGTGTGGGATTCAGAAGGTTCTGGAGCACCATTGTTAAGCATTTCTCAAAGGCAAATAGAGGATATTGCTAAACAGATAAAATTGGTTTTTAAGGGTAGAATAGAATTTGAACTAGGTATGCGCTATGGTCAACCCGCAATAGGAACAGCCTTACAAAAATTACAAGCCAAAGGATGTCAAAAAGTTTTGGTGCTACCTTTGTATCCTCAATATGCTGGGGCAACAACGGCATCAACAATGGATGCGGTGACGACAGAATTTAGAAATTGGCGTTGCGTGCCAGAACTTCGAACCATTACAGAGTATCATCGTGACTTAGGCTATATTAATGCGGTGGTTAATTCGATTAAAGACCACCAAAATGAAGAGGGTAAACCCGATTTATTAGTGATGTCTTATCATGGTATTCCACAACGCTATGCGGATAATGGCGACCCTTATGTTACCCAATGTTATGCCACCTCGCAGCTGATAGCAGATAAGCTAGGCTTAAAAAAAGAGGATTATCAAGTAACTTTTCAGTCTCATTTTGGAGAAGAGTTATGGATTAAGCCATATACGGATGAAACCATGAAAAATCTTCCTAAGCAAGGCATTAAAAACATTCAAGTAATTTGCCCAGGATTTTCTGCCGATTGCCTAGAAACGATTGAAGAAATTGGCAAAGAAAATCAAGAATATTTTAAGGAAGCGGGAGGCAATAAATTTAGCTATATTCCCTGCTTAAATGACCGTGAAGACCATGTTCAAGCATTGGCTAAACTGGTGCTGCAAAACTTGCAGGGCTGGGAAAATGAAAAGGAATTATCATGTTAGTAACCCATTCAGGTAGGTTTCACGCAGATGAGGTGTTTGCCTGTGCAATGATTTTAATGATTAAAAAAATTAAAATTGTGCGTTCTAGAGATGAAGATGTGATTGCTAAAGCAAGCTTGGTGTTAGATGTTGGTGGACAATATTGCTCCGAATCTGGTCGATTTGATCATCATCAAAATAGCTTTACCCTAACTAGAGATAATGGAATTCCTTTTGCAACAGCAGGGTTGATTTGGCAGGAATTTGGGGCAAAAATTTTTGCCGCTAAAGGCTTGAAAGATGACTACGAAGTTCAATATGCGATTAACTGGGTAGATAAAAAATTGGTTTCTGATATTGATGCCGTAGATAATGGACTTTATTCATCAGATCCTCGGCCCTCTGTTTCTATGTTGGTAGGGATGATGAACTCATCAAGTGATGACGATGAAGTTCAATATTCATCTTTTTTGCAAGCAGTTGATTTTTGTACGGGCATTCTTAATAATTTCATTAAAAGTGCCATAGCAGAAGCCGAAGTGATTATAGTGCTTGAAGCGTTTGCAAAAGAAGCTAAAGACGGAATTATGATTTTAGATAAAAACTATCCCTATAAAGACTTTCTTTACACTCACCCTGAAATTAAACGCGTGGTTTATCCTAAATCTAAAGAAGGGTTTGGGGTCTACTGTAATGGTCAAGCCAATAATTTACCAGAAAGGTTTAGAGGTTTGAGAGCAGCAGAGCTTAATGCTGTTAGCCACTTAAAAGATACGGTATTTTGTCATAAATCTGGATTTATGGCAGTTTGTAAAAGTTTTGAAAGTGTTTTAACGCTTGCCAAAAGCAACTGATTTAGGATGATTCACTTTGACTTTGACTTTGACTTATTAAATATATCAAAAACAGATTTCTGAAAGCACTCTTCTGGAATTTTGTGCTTAATCTCTTCATGCAACTGCGGAAGCTTTGACCAGTGAACCCCTTGCTTATAATGATGTGCAGTATGATACCCTAGGTTTCCCGTTAATAGGTTAAACCACTTATCGGTAATGTTATGAGAAGCAGAAAACTGATCTTGCGTGTCAAGATCAATATGGTGTCCGTAGGTTACCCAAGAGGTATAAAGCAAGCTGCCAAGCATGGGCAAAATAAACAGAAATAAAGCGTTTATTGGATTGTAGAGCGTTAAAGCAATTAAAATCAAAAAAGTAATGCTAGAAAAAACAACAAATTGACGGCGTTGTTTGGGATAGTTTTTACCAACCTGATAGCCTCTTGTGTAGGCGGTTAAGGTCGTTATTATGGTATATTCAAATTCTCCCATTGCCGAGCCATCTTTTCTTTGCCAGCGACTCTCATCTTTTTTCTGGTCTAGAAAATTTCGGTGATGACCTAAATTATGATGTAAAACCCATAAATTAGTGGTAACACCAGTGTGAAGAGCATAGAAAAACTCTAAAATCCGATTCAGCCAGTTTTTTTTAAATATATGACAGTGTTGATGATGATGATTCCAAGCTGAAATAACGCCCTTGGGTATAATCATTAGCAGCCAAAATATTACGACAAACCACAGACTGTCAACCAAGAAAAATACGATAAAATCGAGAATAGAAAATAATAATATAATCATCACAGGGATTTTGTCAGCAGAATTTTTAAACACAATAAACCGTTCCTGTAAAAAACTTAAAATGAATATTTTACGCTACTTACAAAATCCTTACTTAAAAACTGGATATAGTGGGCAAGGACTGCTGCTATATGTCAGTTTTCTAAGTAAAGATTGGGCTATTTACTAAAGAGTAAGTGTTTAGTTTTAGGCTCTGATTAAGTTTGGGGATTTTATACTGGCAAAAACTGCCGATATTTTCACTGCAATTCGCTGCAATAGCTAGCTATTACGCCTCATTTCAGCACCAATAGCGACATTTTTTCACAACCTAATTCTAACCTTAGTTATTAAGCGATTCCTTAAGGGTTAAAAACGACCGTTTTATTACCCAAAACTAAAACTCTATCTTCTAAATGAGCTCGCAATCCTTTGGATAATACATTTTTTTCAACATCTCGCCCTAGGCGTTTCAAATCTTCTACCGTTTGAGAGTGACTGACGCGCACGACATCTTGTTCAATAATGGGACCAGCATCTAACTCTTCTGTTACATAATGGCAGCTTGCACCAATTAGCTTAACCCCTCTCTCAAAGGCTTGATGATAAGGCTTTGCTCCCACAAAAGATGGTAAAAAACTATGATGAATATTAATAACCTTCCCTGCATAATTTTTACACATTTGAGGGGGAATAATTTGCATATAACGAGCCAGAACAATGACATCAACATTATAGTCCATCACTAAATTTTCAGACTTTGCAAAAGCTTGAAGTTTAGATTTCGAATCCACAGGAATATAATGAAAAGGAACACCATACCACTCAACCATTGAGCGTAAGTTTTCGTGGTTAGAAATAACACAAACCACTTCACCAGGCAAATCTTTTTCATGCCAGCGGTACAGTAAGTCTGCCAGGCAATGGGACTCTTTGCTTGCAAATAAGGCAATTTTTTTAGATAAGCCAGAATCCGAGACATGCCACGACATATTAAAAACTTCTGCAATGGCTGAAAATTGAGATTTAAAACTTTTTAAATCATTATTTAAGGAACTAGATAACAATTCATAACGCATAAAAAACCAGTTGTTTTCAGAATCTGTATGGTGGTTAGCTTCAACAATAGACCCCCCTAATCCAGCAATAAAACTAGACACCTTAGCAACAATACCATTACGATCAGAACAAGAGATGACCAGACGAAAGACTCGACTCATTTTAACTTCACTTTTCAACTAAAAACTTTTAAAGGCACGATTCTAACAAAATGACAACCTAAATCACTATCCCAAATCCCTATATAGGAAACATAAAAAATGTGGAGGGCACAATGATTAGCAACAAAACAACTCATCACCTAAAGGGTGCGACAGATCAAGACTTATGAATATTCTACCTTATAAATTAAACACCACCAACCAACTTTTAACCTCACAGGCAGTATTACTTAGTATTGCTTAAGGAAGAACTTAATAACTAAGGTTAGAATTAGGCAGTGAAAATATCGGCTCGTTTAGCCAGTATAAAATAATCCTAGAGATTTGAGTATGGTATTTTAACTTAAAGTAATGTATAATTTTTGTTAAACTCCAACTTCTTATATAGGGAATTGGGTTAAGTATTAATTTATTTCTGCATTATCAAAAGGCAATATCATGGCAAGTATTAATCCAGCAATGGCTTCTGTAATACAATCATACGCCCCTCAGCAAGCACCTTTAATTAATAAAGATGATAAAATATCGGATAAAACAACCGGCAATACTTCTGCATCTGGAAATACAACCGTTACCTTATCTTCTGTCGCACAAGCGATGCCTTCAGATTATTCAAACCTAGCTTCTGCACAAACTATAAAACAAACCGAATCTACTGAAAATAAAACCATTCAGCAAAATGAAACATTAGGTTCAGACTTAACCTATTCTTCTAACTTACAATTACGCTCTAACTATTATCAAGACCAGGTAATGAAACTAGGGATTAACACTTAAGATTTAAATCCTAGTTAGCGATATTTGTATTTGTGCTGAAATAAGGCGGAATAGCTAGCTATTGCAGTGAAAATATCGGCTCGTTTAGCCAGTATAAAATAATCTTAGTTGTTAAGAGATTCCTTTAGTTAGGATATAGATTTTGTAGTTGGGCTTTGGTCGGCTTAGATTCTTTATGCTTTTCATGTGATTTTTTTACGGCTTGGCAAATATCTTTCATCGTATTGTCTTCTAATACTTCTGCGTTAAATAAGTGTGCCTTTAGAGAACTTTTTAATGCCATTAAAGGCTCATTTTCTGTTAAAAATGGGTGTTTGTTCAGTTCTTTTTGCAGGGCGACATAAAATATTTTAGCTGAGCTAGGTTGCTGACAAAGCTCATAAAAATCTGAAACCATTTTTTTATTTGATTTTAAGCTTGGAGTATTTTTAACTGGCTTGGGTGTTTTCTTAAAAAATAACAAAAGAGTTACCAGCCATAAAATTGCAAAAATAGCGGTTGAAATCATCCAAAAATAATTTTTTTCTTCTGCGCGAAATGCTACATGCATGGTTTCATTATCTTGTTCTATAATAATTTTTTCTTTATTTTTAGAAGCAGAATCTAAAGGATCTTGAATCAATGCGGGTAAAATATTTAGTGTTTTTTCTGGCAAAATTAAGACTTCAATTTGATTTATTTGAGTATTCCACCAATTTATTTTAATTTCTGGAAGAGTAACATCTCCAGCTTCGGTTGGAATAAGTGCCATTTTATATATTTTTTGACTAATCACTCCGCTGGTAGTAATTTTTTGATGGGTTTGTGTGGCATCAGGATAAATTTGTATTCCTGTTTGGTTGTTAAAGGTGAGTTTGGGTAATTGTGATGCTAGTTGACCGTGTGCGGTGAGTGTTAGAGTACGAGTTAAACTATCACCAACATGAATTTTATGTTGTTTTTGAGCATTGATTTGCCAATTATCTTCTAAACTTAAGTATTCAGCAGGCAGCCAAGTTTGATGAGTCGGAAAATCAGCTGGACGAGGATGAACCATTATTGTGATAGATTCAGAGGCATCTTGAATTCTAAATAATTGTCCTGAGAGTTGAATTCTTCCAGAAAACTCTTGCCCAGAAATAACCATTTCGCCACTTTTTTGTGGATAAAAAGCATAAGTCCATTCAAAAACGTCATAAGTTTGACCGTGAATCTTTTTACGGTAAGAGACTTGATTGTTTAGTTCTTTAACGAGAGAACTGTCAAATAGTGGGGGGCGAAGATTGCCTGAAATTAAGCTTCCTATATAAAAAAATCTTAAGGTATAAATAATTTCTTCTTGTACCTTGGCTTCTGTTTTATTTACGCTAACCTTAATAAAGCTAGGCCCTGTCGGTTTTTTAACCTTATTTTTATCATCAAATACGGACTTAGCTATAAAAATATTTTTAGGCTGGCTTTTAATACCTTTAACTTCAAAGCTAGGAATTAACTTTTTTCCAGGTTTTTTAGAGATAATTTTAGCTATCCATTGTGTTGTAAAAACATGTTGTCCATTTACTATCTCGATAAGATTACTGCGTTGAGTTCCTAAGATATCAAACTGATCTTTTAAGATATTAAAATCAGGTTGTTCATGAAGAGCTTGAAAGCTAGCCTTCACCTTTAAAGTTAAAATATCTCCCGTTTCTGCCTGAGTTCTATCTACATCTACTGTAAGGTATTTTGACCAGGCCTGGTTAAAATGAACAGGAAAAATGAATAAAATCAGTATTAAAAAAGCCGTACTTATTTTTACCATATTTTATCCGTTGTCTGTTTTTGTTGAGGCTGGGTTTGATATTGATATTCAAATTTTCGTTGTAAAAACAAACCTGGTTCATCAGGAATTTGTTTTAACCAAGCCTGCTTTGCTTGTTGCTGCTCTGTTTGTTTTTTTGTTTGTTTTGCTATTTTATCTTGTCGGTCTGAAGAAAGATTATCATCAGAGGTTTTTTTATCATCTAGTTTCCCAGCCGTTTCGTTTACGGCTTGATTTTTATCATGTATTTCGTCTGCATCAGAAGTTAAAGAGCTTTGTTTGTCTTTGCTATCTTGATTGGCTTGCCTTTGTTTATATTTCTCTTGTTTACCTTCTTTATGTTGTTCGCTTAAATTTTTATCTACTGGCTGATTAGGCTGAGATTGTTGTTCAGATTGTCTATTGGGTTGTGGGCTATCTTGGCTTGGGTCGGATTCCTGTTTAGAATCTTCTTCAGGCTTTTTTTCTGTTTCTTGGCTTTCTTTTTTATCTTTAGATTGTTGTGCTTTTTTATTGTCTTTTTCTTGTTCTTTCTTTTTAAGAGATTTTAATATGTCCTCAGTAAGCTGTAAGTTAACTTGTGCTTTAGTGTGTTCAGGTTGTTTTTTTAGTGCTTGTTCATAAGCTTTCTTCGCCTCTTCAAACTTACCTAGCCGTGCTAGAGCATTAGCTAAATTATAATATCCTCTTGCAGTTTTATCCAAGGAAAACTGTTGGGCAGCTTGATCAAACTTGCCTAAACGATACAGAGCAGAGCCTCTCCAAGCAGGGTCTTCAAATCTAATTTCGGCACGAACATAGTCATTTTTTTGCCAGAGGAGATAGCCTTGTTTATCTGGGGTGGTGAATATATCTGAAAAATTTAGTTCAGATTCTTGCGCAAAAGCAGGGCTTGGGTGGATAAGCGTAACAGGCAAAATGAATGCCAGTGTAAAGCTTAGCAGCCAACCACGCCTAAAAGCTAAGGAGGCAAGTAAAACAATGCCAAACAAAAGATAAATACCTTTATCTAACCATTGAGTTAGGGATTGTTCGCCTATTTCTTTATCATCTTTATCTGTTGATGATTGCAGTCTTTTAGGTAATAAAGCTTTAATATCTTTATCGCTTAATCCCAAAGGAACAAGCGTTGCATTGACGCGGTTAGCAAAGGTATTAAGCCGTTCATAAGGAAGTTTGGCTAGTAAAATCTCTCCTTGATCATTCTTTAACAATCCATGTTCTGGAATTGGAATGGGACTGCCTTTTGTTGTGCCAACAGTTAGTATACTTAAGCTGATAGAGCTGTGATTAAAAAAATCCGTAAGAGGCTCTATTTGACTCTTTTCTAAATCGTCTGTTATCCAAATAATATGGCCTTTATTAATCTTAGCCCCTTCTAATAATTGCTGTGCTTGATGCATGGCAGCCACAACATTTGATCCAAAAGATGGCATCATGGCAGGAGTTAAGGTTGGAGCAAGGGTGAGTAGGGTTTGATTGTCTTGTGAGATAGGGGCAATGGTATGAGCGGAGCCAGAATAACCAACCATACCCATAGCATGTTCAGGATGGGCTTTAAGAAGGTCACGAATTTTATGTTGTGCTCGTGTTATTCGGCTAGGCTTTATATCTTCGGCTAGCATGGATAAAGATAAATCTAAGACGATAACGCTTCCTTGTAGTTTTTTTTCTGCTGGAGCTTTTACTTCTTGCCAAGTAGGCCCACTTAAAGCGATGATACTCATCAACCAAATAAATAACAGCCCTGTTATTGACCAAGGGAAAGGTTTTTTTTTGGCTTGGTCTAGCAGTAAAATATTCCTAAAATCTGGGTCAATAATAGCATCCCATGATCCTTGCTTTGTTTGTTGATAAAGCAATTTCCACAGTAAGAAAAACATTGGAATAAGTGCGAGTAGCCATTCTGGACGAATAAAGTGAAAACTCATTTTCTAACCCAAAGAGGTAAAAAATTAAATAGTCGAAATGAAGCTATAAAAAAGGATAGAATTAAGAATCCACCTAAAGGCCAAATATAAAGTTCAGTTCGTAATCTAAAGTGGTTAATTTCATATTCTGTTGATTCAAGTTGGCTAATGGTTTGGTAAATTGCATTAAGTTGACGCGTATCTGTGGCATGAAAAAACTGACCCTGAGTAAGGTCAGCTATTTTTTGCAAGCTAGCAATATCCATATCTCTAGAGCTTAAATTTGAAAGTAAACCTTGCTGACGATGGCGTACTTGACCAATGCCAATGGTATAAATTTTTAAGCCAGCTTGTTTGGCTTTTTTTGCAGCTTCAATAGGTTGCACAACCCCTGCGGTATTAGAGCCGTCTGTCAATAAAATTAACACTGTTTTATCCGCCCTCTGCGTACTTTGAATGGCGTTTAAGTGCTTAAGAGTTAAGCCAATAGCATCTCCTATAGCCGTGTTATTACCCGCCATGCCGATAGCCGTTTCAGATAAAAGTGTTTGTACCGTGTTTAAATCATGGGTTAAAGGACTTTGAATAAATGCTTGAGTTCCAAATACAATTAACCCTAACCTATCACCTTCTCGTTGTTGAATAAACTCTTCAACCACATGTTTTACCGCAACAAGACGATCAACTTTTTCCCCTGCAACCATCATATCTTTTTTTTCCATAGAGCCAGACAAATCAACGGCTAAGATAATATCTTTACCCGTTACGGTGAAGGTGGTAGGAGTTAAAAACCATACTGGACGCATAGAAGTCAGTATTAGGAGTATCCATAGTAATAAAAAAATTATAGGTATTCGAGCAGTTTTTTTAGATGGCTCAAATATTTTTTTAGTATTTAAACTCCCAGAAAGGCGTTGCATTATATGAGGAGCAAGCAATGGAACTTGCCTTTGCTCTGCTGGTTTCCAAATCCTACGAATCAGCCATGGAAGAGGTAAAAAAGCCAGCATCCATGGCCATAAAAAAGTGATATTCTCCCAGAAGCTTAGAAAAGTACTTATCATTTATGATGTCCCTTTATCCAAGCTCGACTGTAGGTTAAAAAACCCTCAAACTCTGCTTTATTTATTTCTAAAGAATGAGGTTGATAGGATGATTGAAAAAAACTTAATAAATTTTTAGGTTGTTCAATATAACTTCCCGTTTTTTGCAAAAACTTTAGCCACGCCTCTCCTGATAAAGAAGAAACTCTTGTGCGTCCATAGTGGGTAATTGCAACCTGTTTAAGAAGTTGGTTAATGGCTAAAATGGCTTCTTGAGAAGGCAGTTTTTTGTTCAAAATGGCTTCAAATTTCTGTGTCGCTTCTCTACGGTAACGATTGTTTTTATAACTTACCCAGTAATACCAACTTAAGCCTATAACAATACCAAGAATACTAATGATTAATGCCCAAACTGAACCCGCCAAAGGCCACCAGGTAACAGGGTCAGGTATTTCAATATCTTTAAACTGTGCCAATACAGCTTGAACCTGTGGATTTTGACTAGGGTTTAAATTAGGGCTTAAATCAGAAATCATTTTATAAACCCTTGTTTAAACAAGGATTCAACGGCAGATTCTTGTGCAGAAATGGCAATCAAAGGGATTTTCATTTTAATAAAAATTTGCTGAGTTTTTTGCCAAAGCTCTTGGTAGTGTTTTGCATAATTTGACTGTAATTTTTGCTCTGAAGAGTTTAATTGTAATTCGTTTTTTCCGTCAGTTAAACGCACCAACCCTAACTTAGGAAGTTGCCTTTCAATTTCATCAAAAACATGAATTGCATTAATATCTAAATGGCGTTTTAAAGATTGTAAAATTGCATGTCCCTGTTGTGGAAACTGAATTAAATCACCAATCAAAAATAGTTTTTGACCAGGCCTGGCTTGTTTTTGAATGTTCTTAAGGGCTTTTAACCAATTAACAGGGTTAACTTCAGAAGGAGTTTTAAGGGGTTTTTGAAGCTCTATCCCTGCATGAAACAACTTCATCAAAGCTTGTTGTTGGTGTTTGGGATCAACCCACTGACTAGCTTTATGGTTAAAGACCAGCCCTCCAATTTTATCACCTTGGTTAAGAGTTGCCCACGAAATAACAGACAGCACTCGCATAGCTTGATCCGTTTTAAAGCGAATACGAGATCCAAAAAATAAATTAGGGGTCTGTTCAACCAAGCAGAGTACGGGCCTGTCTAGCTCTTCAGTAAAAATTTTGGTATGCGTCTCTTGCGTTCTTGCACTGACACGCCAATCAATATGACGAACATCATCACCCGCTTGGTATTGACGCACCTCACTAAATTCCATTCCCCTGCCTTTTCGTAAGGTACGGTGACTTCCACTTTGTTGCATGGCCATATTTTGCTGCTGAGCCAGCTTTCGATGTTTCACATGAAACCTAATTGAAAGCAAAGGCTCTAACTGGGAGTAAGGAGAAGGCATTTAAACTTTTAAACCACGGGAACCAAAGATAAAATCTCATCAATAACTTTATCTGATGTAAGACCTTCTGCTTCTGCTTCAAAACTGAGTAATAAACGATGGCGAAGAACATCGTGTGCAACAGCTTGAACCTCTTCAGGACTTACAAAATCTTGACCTTTTAACCAAGCTAAGGCTCTAGCAGTACGAGATAAGGCTGCAGTTGCTCTGGGGCTTACGCCGTAATCAATCCATTTTGCTAAACTAGGTGCATACTTCTTAGGCTGACGAGTTGCCATAACAATTTCTACAATATAAGTTTTAACGGCTTCTGCCATATGCAAGTTTAAAATTTCTTCTCGAGCAGCAAATAAGTCAGCTTGTGAAATGGTTTCGCAGGCTTTAATGACCGTTTCTCTCGCTTCATTTTCAATCAAAGCAAGAATTTGTTTTTCACTGTCTCTGCCAGGATAATCAATAGTAACGAGCATTAAAAAACGGTCTAATTGAGCCTCAGGCAAGGGGTAAGTTCCTTCTTGCTCAATAGGGTTTTGAGTTGCCATAACCATAAACAACTTTTCAAGGGGCATTGTTTTACCACCTACACTGACCTGTTGCTCTGCCATTGCCTCAAGCAAGGCTGCTTGTACCTTAGCAGGAGCTCTGTTAATCTCATCTGCTAAAATAAGATTGTGAAAAATTGGCCCTGCTTGAAACTCAAAAGTACCCGTTTGAGAACGATAAATGTCTGTTCCTGTAATGTCTGAGGGCAATAAATCAGGCGTAAATTGAATGCGTTGAAAATCTCCCTGTATTATTTCAGACAGGGTTTTAATCGCCTTAGTCTTTGCCAAACCAGGCGGACCCTCTACTAATAAATGACCATCAGATAATAAGGCAATCAACATTCTCTGAGTTAAGTGGGTTTGACCAATAATTTGTTGGTTTAAGTAGCTTTGTAGCTTGTCAATTTTTGAAAAAAGAGACATTGAATATCCATTTAATAAACGAGTTAAAGAAAGCCATTATAACCTAAATTATGATTTATAAGATGGGGTATAAAAAAACAGCCTATTTACCCGAATCCCTATGCAGGAATTGGTATAGAGTAGCTGTTCAGTTTCACCACGCTGGGGAAGATGTCAAAGCCTATGCAGTCTCTCAACAATAGAAAGTCGTTTAAGTTTTCGCATAACGTCGGCAAGATGTTTTCTAGAGCAAACAAGAATAACAATGTTCATTAAGCTATAGGTTTCGTCCTTGTCTTCTGATCGAACTTGGTCTATATCTGTTTTCATTTCTGCAATTTTACTGGCAATGGTTGCAAGGGCTCCCCTGCCATTAAGAACTTCTATTTGTAACTCAACATTGAAAGCTTCGGTAATATTGTCTCCCCAATTAACATCTAACCATTTTTCTGGATGGTTTTTAAAGCTTTTAACATTAGAACATTCTTGTCGGTGAATGACCAAACCTTTTTCGGCACTAATAAACCCAAGAATACCATCACCAGGAATGGGATGACAGCAACCTGCGTAACTGATTACAGTCCCTTCCGTGCCTGAAATAGTCATAGTGCCATTTTCTAACATTTCTCCTTGAGAATCAAAAGAGATGCCTTTTGATTCAAGCAAAATATCGTGAGTTTGTTTGGCAACCAAATTAGGTAGTTTTTGCCCAAGACCTATTTCTTCAAGCAGATGATCCCAGCTAGAGAGCTTTAGTTTATCTACTAATTGTATCTGGGTTTCTTTTGTTAAGTCTTTATAAGAGATTTTAAAAATACGGAAAGATTTTTCAAGTAATCTTTGCCCTAGTAGAACTGCTGATTCAGTTTTTTGAGTTTTTAAGAAGTGTCTAATTTGTGAACGAGCTTTTGCTGTAGTGACAAAACTAAGCCACGCAGGATTGGGCTGGGTTTCTTTACTGCGAATAATTTCAACGGTCAAGCCGCTTTCTAATTTTGTGCGTAAGGGAACGAGTTTTTTATCTACTCGGCACCCTAGTGCAGCATGTCCAACATTGGTATGAACAGCATACGCAAAATCTAAAGCAGTGGCCCCTTTAGGCAGGGTGATAATATCCCCTTTTGGACTAAAAATATAAATAACACTTGGAAATAAATCAATTTTGACATTTTCTAAAAATTCTAGAGAATTGCCAGCACTTTGTTGTATTTCCAATAAATTTTTAACCCACTCTTGAGCGCGCACTTCGACTGCTCTTTGATTTTTTTCAGTTTTATTTTCTTTTTCTTCTAAGGACTCTTCTTTATAAACCCAATGGGCAGCAATACCATGTTCTGAAACTTCATGCATTTCTTGAGTACGAATTTGGACTTCGATATAAGCACCGTAAGGACCAAATAAAACAGTATGCAGAGATTGATATCCGTTGGTCTTAGGGATGGCAATATAGTCTTTGAAACGCCCTGGAAAGGGCTTGTATAGTGAGTGCACAGACCCTAACACTCGATAGCACTCATCTGCTGAGTTGACGATGACTCGAAAAGCAAAAATATCTAAAACCTCATTAAAGCTTAACCGTTTATATTT
>CAYLXI010000002.1:0-33471 GCA_964387695.1 uncultured Piscirickettsiaceae bacterium | reverse complement strand
AGATTTTGATGCCTCTGCTCAGGGAGGCTTGTTTTAAATCGGACAGTAGTGACCTTAGATTAATAACCAAGGCTAGAATTAGGGCGTGAAAAAAACTATTTGCTCTAACCTCATTACTCAACTAAATTGAACCCCATGTCAAGGATTTTAATTTGACTCTAAAACAAGGCTTTTCAAAAATATCTTCAAAAGCAAGAAACCTACTAATGAAGCACCTATACTGGACAACCAATGTTTTTCATTAGTTGGTCCGGAGTATGGGATTTCAATTGCAGCAGGATACAAAGTTGAAAATAACAGCATCATCAAAACAGGAGGCGGTCTCTTTTCCTGTAGATGGCAACTTCAAACAAGAGGCAAAAGGGGCCTCATAGCTGGTATAAATGAATGTTAGGAACTATGTTTAATTTAACGCCCCAAAAAAATAACCATAAAAACAGAGATAAGCTGATCTAATTTTAGTTATACTAAAAAAGACCATAAACATTTATTATTTTAAATTACTTCGTATCAGAAAAATTTAATATAAAATGATATGCTTACTTTCATACTAAACTTAGGTCTTTGCGCGAAGTAAATGTGCTAATAAAAACTATTAAAACTTAGTTGTATTAAGTTAAAAACTTTAGTCGTATCTAACGATATTACCTGCATTTTTTACTTAATACAGCTAAATTTAGCTCTCTTTTATTTCGCTCTTTACTCATGCAAAAACCTTAAATTATTAACTTAAGGAAGAACTTAATAATTAGGCTATAATTAGGCTATAATTAGGCTGAGAAAATAACGACACTTTTAGCCAGCATAAAATAATATTAGTTATTAAGTGCCTCCCTAAACATTCAACAATGAGCAGGAGATATTTAAGTGAAAAGAAGAGATTTATTAAAACTTGGGGCTTTAACCGCTGGTGCGGCAGTTTTAACGGGATGTGCTAATGAAAACGCCGCCCCCGCAATTAAAACAGAAAAATCTGCTGCTGCTCGTGTTGTCGTAGTTGGTGGAGGGCCAGGAGGTATTTCTGCGGCAAAAAATATTAAACGAGCTAACCCTGATATTGAAGTTACTCTAGTTGAACGCAATGCAAAATATTCCACTTGCTTTGGTAGTAACTGGGTTTTTACCGACATTAAGCCATTGAAAGAGATGACATTTACCTACGAAAATGTCATAAACAGACACGGTGTTAATGTCATTCATGATGAAGTTATTTCTGTTGATCCTGACAAGCAGCTGGTTAACCTTGCAATGCGTGGCGAACCATTAGAGTATGATCGTTTAGTCGTCTCTCCTGGCATCTCATTTCGTTGGGACACAATTGAAGGTCATGATGAAAGCACCTCGTTTATGGCACCTCATGCTTGGCAAGCTGGCCATCAAACACTTATGCTAGATGCCCAATTAGAATCTATGCCTGAAAATGGTACTATTGTTATGGTCGCTCCTCCAAACCCTTTCCGTTGCCCTCCAGGACCTTATGAAAGAGTTGGAATGTTTGCCCATTACTTACAAAAAGCAAAACCTAAAGCTAAACTTATTGTGTTAGATGCTAAAGACAAGTTTTCTAAACAAGCTTTGTTTACCGCTGGCTGGGAAAAAAAATATGGCTTTAATACCGATAACTCTATCATTGACTGGGTTTCAAAATCTAACGGTGGAGATGTACAACGCCTAGACCCTCGCAAAAAAGAGCTTATAACTGCAGATGGTGAAACCATCAAGGCCGATGTCATTAATTATATTCCTGCACAAAAAGCTAGTATTACCGCTGTTCGCATGGGCTTGGTTGATGATTCTGGATGGTGCCCGATTAATCCTAAAACCTTTGAGTCGACACTCATCACTAATATTCATGTATTAGGGGATTCTAGCATTGCAAGCCCTATGCCTAAATCTGCTTTTGCAGCAGACACTCAAGGCATGGTTTGTGCCGCTGCAATAGTCGCCTTACTAGGAGGAGAAGAGGTCAATGCTTCTCCAACACTAGGAAATCAGTGCTTCTCATTAGTTAGCCCTGAATATGCTATTTCAGTTGCTGCTGGTTATACCGTTAAAGAGGGTGCTATCGTAAAAACAGGCGGTGGTCTTTTCCCTGTAGATGGTAACTTTTCAGGTCAAGCAAAAGGTGCTTTTGGTTGGTACGAAGGAATGGCTGGGACTATGTTTAATTAAGTGCTTCCTTAAGGAATCGTTTAATTAGCCTTAAACTCTAAACCATTTAGAGTTTAAATTAAGAGACTAAAAAGCCTTATTTACGAATAGGGCTTATTAGATTTTATCTCATACAAAAAACTCTTCTCATGATTTTCTACAAAGATTTCTACAAAGATTAAAGTCTAGCGCCAAAAACAATCCGTCCAAATCAAAGGTTTCAAAAAAGAAAACCCTGAACTCAATACACACATTTCTGAAATTGCCTATATTTTTCTACATGCCTCATAACACTGCTAGCCGTTAATTTAAAAGCTGTAGATATTTCCATTCCTGAACTTTTTAAACCCTTAGCTGTCCAGCTATTACAGGTATTTACAATAGAAAACTTACCCTTCGCTTTATAAAACTGACTGTCACCATAAAGACCTAAGTTAAGCTCTATTAGTTGCCCCTGACTATCTTTATAAAAGCTTTCATCAATAAACTGCAATAAAGAAGCATAGCCATCACTGTCTACACATATCTTTCTAACCATAACATTTTACGAGAAATACTCATCAGGTCTTAAAGGTAGAGCTACAACATGAACAACTGACTTAGTCGACCATAAAATAGCTTTAATACCTAGACCAACCGTTGGGTTTTCTGCTTGATAAAAGTATTTATCTCCCCATCCAAATTCAAGACAAGGCTTTGAAGAACAGGCGGTTAAAAACAAAAAAGTGATAATTAAAAATATAAACTTCATAACATGACCTTTTCCAAAGTTGTTTTTAAACCCAAACACCCTCTTTATAAAATCTGGATTTGGGTTAAACTATCAAAAAATCATTTTACTATAGATAAATGTGGTTTTTTCTTAACGGTTTTTTTTGAGATATTGCCTTTAATATGGGATTCCTCAGGATATGGCTCTGGTGGAAATGGCATACCATGCCCGCTTTCTTTTGCAAAAATAGAAAGGACGGCTTCTGGAGGAAAAGATAATTTTCTTTCCTGCCCTCCAAATCTAGCTTGAAAGGAGAAGCTTTCATTGCCTAACTGAAGGTTAATCACCGCATCAGGATGAATATTTAAAACTATAAGCCCTTCTTGCACAAATTCTTGCGGAACTTCTACAAAGGGATAGTTTGCATCTACTTGCACATTGGGAGTCCATTGATTATCGACTATCCATTGGTACATGGCACGAATCAAATAGGGTCGATTAGATAAGATATCACTCATATTTACACCTTAGATTTTACTTCACGCATATCTAACTCATCGTCTGATAAACTTTCAGCAAAAACTTCACGGGAGAGAACTTTTTCGGAATAATCTCTAATGGCTTTAGCAGACCTGGGCAACTCAATTCCTAAAGCTGGTAAACGCCACATGATAACAGACAAACTAATATCTACTAAAGAATAGTCATTACTCATAAAATAGTCTTGATGCTCAAATACGGGAGTCATTTGAATCAGGCGCTCTTGTAAGTCTCGACGAGCTTCTTTCACGGCTTTATCATTGGAGCTGTTAGCAATAGTCTCTACTAAGGGATACCATTCAACTTCAATTTGGCGTAGTAACTGACGAGCACGCGCTTTTGAGATAGGGTCTACTGACATTAAAGGAGGGTGAGGAAAACGTTCGTCTAAATACTCAATCATGACATGAGGGTCACTAATAATTAACTCACGATCTACTAATGTTGGCAAGGTACCATAAGGATTTAACTCTAACAAATCTTCTGACATCTCCCCCTTAATTACTTCTATAGCATCCATTGGAATATCTTTTTCTTTGGCTACTAAACGCACTCTATGAGAAATAGGGCATTTTGAATCAGAAAAAAGAGTCATAACAGAGCGTTTGGTTAGGGGTAAATCAGACATCTAAAGTCTCCATAAATTATTAAAAACAGGCATTAACTATTAATTATACCACCCTTGTCAAGACCTATATTTCCACGACATGCTCCCAGAACCATTTTACAACTGTTGTACAGTTTAATACAATCGCCATAAAACAATTATCTGATCAAGGCTTCATCACTGCAAACGCTAAAACTGCTTGAATATCTTTTTGTTGCAACGCCAGCTGCACCAATCTATCTACTCCTAAAGCAACTCCTGAACAATCAGGCAAACCGTCTTTCTCTAAAGCTTGAATTAATTGCCTATCAATAGCAACTTTTCCCTTATCACTTTCCTTTCTAAGCTCTAAGTCTTTTTCAAAGCGTTGTAAATAAATTTTAGGATCTTGCAGTTCATGATAACCATTAGCTAATTCTAAACCCTGAACAAAAACTTCAAATCTTTCTGCTACCAGGGGATTGTCTACTGATATTTGTGCTAAAGCAGCATTTTTAGCAGGATAATTAAATATACAGCTTATTTTTTTTTGCTCTTTATTCCAGCCTAATTGTGGCTCTATTACTTCAGTAAAAACTAACTGCTCCCACAAATCTTTATCTTCTAAATCTACTGCGACCACCTCGGGAATATTGTGCTTATTTAAGCATTCAATACATGTTTGAGCAGAAGCCGTGTGAATATTTTTAATTTTGGCATAATTTAAAAATGCTTGTTGATAAGATATTTGTTCAATCTCACATTTGCCGATAATAGCTTGAATTAATTCTGCAGTTTCTTCCATTAAATTTTGCAAACTAAACCCTAAGCGATACCATTCCAACATGGTAAATTCTGGTTGATGTCTAGAACTTAAATCTTCATCCCTAAAGACTTTTCCTAAATAAAAAATGTCGCCACTGCCAGCACAAAGCAAGCGTTTCATGGCATATTCTGGTGAAGTATGGCAATAATACAAAGTGTTTTTTACCAGGCCTGGTAAATTCAAATAAGTTTTTAAACTTTGCAGATGTAAATCTGGCGTGCTAGAAGTAGATAAAATAGGCGTATCTACCTCATAAACATCACGTGTATAAAAAAACGCCCGTAAATCTTGCAAGATTTTAGAGCGTTTCTTAAGTGTTAAAATGCTTGCTGTTGGCCGCCAATTTATAAGGCTATTTTGCACGCGAAATATACTCTCCAGTTTCTGTATTACAAATAATTTTTTCGCCTATCGTAATAAATAAAGGTACTTGCACCACCGCTCCCGTTGCAAGCGTTGCAGGCTTGCCACCTGTCCCTGCCGTATCACCTTTTAAGCCAGGGTCTGTATCAGCCACTTCTAATACCACTTGTTTAGCTGGCTTAACCGAAATAGGATTATTATTCCAAAGGGTTATGGTACAAACATTTTGCTCTACTAACCATTTCTCAACACCAGCTACTGCTGTTGCAGTAGCCTGATATTGCTCAAAAGAAGATTCATCCATAAAATGCCAAAAATCACCATCACTATATAAATATTGCAAATCTGTTTCCATCACATCTGCTGCATCAACCTTTTCACCAGATTTAAAAGTCTTTTCTAAAACTTTACCTGTAACAAGGTTACGAAATTTAACTCTATTAAACGCCTGCCCCTTGCCTGGAGAAACACTCTCATTATTAATAATACTGCAAGGCTGACCATCTTGTAAAAACTTTAAACCACTTTTAAATTCAGCTGTATTGTAAGTTGCCATAAATCTTTTCTCTAAATTGTCGTAAAATAACCCCCTATTCTACCCTGAACAATGAAACATGTACAAATCCATCTCTGAACTATGTGCTTTTTTAAACTTAGACCCTGCACAACTTAACTTAGAAAACGCTCCTAACTTCCCCATTAAAGTTCCACGACACTTCGCTTCACAGATAGAAAAAAGCAATCCTGACGACCCATTATTAAGGCAAGTTCTCCCAACAACCCATGAGTCTATCTTGCATACCGACTTCTCAAACGACCCTGTTGGAGATTTAGCAAGTAATTCAACCCCAAGTTTAATTCATAAATATTATGGAAGAGTATTGTTAGTTATTAGCCCTAGGTGTGATATTCACTGCCGTTATTGCTTTAGACAAAACTTTCCTTACCAACAAGCCAAAAAAAACAATTGGCAAGTGGCTTTACAAGAAATTGCTAATAATACAACAATAGAAGAAGTTATTTTAAGTGGTGGCGATCCTTTCACCCTAGCAGAAAATACATTAAATGATTTAATAGAAAAAATCGCCAAGATTCCCCATGTTACAACCATAAGATTTCATAGCAGAACACCCATAGCCGCACCAGATAAAAGTCCCAACCAATCTTTTATTCAAGTCATAAAAAGCTCTAGACTTAACATAGTATTAGTTGTCCACTGCAATCACCCAAATGAGCTCAGCAATGAAACCCTGCTCTTAATGCAACAATATAAAGATGCAAATATCACACTGCTTAATCAATGCGTGTTACTTAAAGGGGTTAATGACAATACCCATACACTTGCACAACTTAGCAAAGCACTGTTTAGCCAAGGAATACTGCCATATTATTGCCATTTATTAGACAAAGTTTCTGGCAGCCAACATTTTGAAGTAAAAAAACATCAAGCTCAAATAATCATCCAAGAGTTAAGAAAACAACTCCCAGGCTACCTTATGCCACAACTGGTAGAAGAAATTACTGGAGAACCTTATAAAACACCTATTAGTTTCTAAGTAGAGATTTGGGCTAAGTATAAATTTGAAAATAACCCCACCCTTTTATATAACCTAGAATTTCTTTAAAGGGCGGCTAATTATTAACCTATTGTTAATGCTAGAGTTCATATATAAATATTATTAATTTACTCGCTTGGAATGGCTATACAGTTTTTTGAGACACTCCAGTCCGACAACTGATTGAATAATGAGACTATAAGAGCATATAAATATTTTGTGTAAGACTCAGAGAACAAAAGACTTAGACAAAATCCTAACACTTTAAATACAATCCCTAAGCAGGAATTATAGTAAAAATTTCATACCTAAAAAAACCATAAACTGCTATGATTTCGCCATGAAAGAATTTTTAAAACAATCCCCTGAAAGAACCACTTTAATAATGATTGGCTTGCTTATGCTGTGGAGCTTTATTATTGCAGGTAAAGTTAATTTAAGTGTTGATGAGGCACACTACGCACTTTATGGAGCAAAATTAGATTGGAGTTATTTTGACCACCCTCCAATGGTGGGTTGGCTTAATTCTATTCCTATCATATTTTCTACTTCTGATTTTGCTTTGCGGGTTTTACCCATTATCTTTTTTGCTATCAGTAATATATTACTTTATAAAATTGCTGCTCGCCTTTATCCTGAATTTAAATGGGTCGGTTTTTGGAGTGTTGCCTTAGTTAATGCATCAATCATGTTCCAACTGCTAAGCTTATCTATGTTGCCAGATACGCCAATTATGATTGCAGCACTGATGGTGTTTTGGCATATGCTAAACCTTAGAGAAACCAACAACCCTTCTCTTAAAGACTGGCTTTGGTTAGGATTTTGGCTGGGAATATCTGCTTTATCAAAATACACTGCCATCACCTTAGTTTTTTCTCTTATGCTCATTCTATTATTTGAAAAACGCTTTATTTGGCTAAAGGCAAAAGGCTTATGGCTAGCAATGTTGTTAACACTTGTCATGATTACCCCAATAATTTACTGGAACTATCAACACGATTGGATTTCATTTGTATACCAAATGAACCACGGCACTTATCATGACGAATGGAGTTTATTAAGATTTTCACAAAGCCAGCTTGCCCAATTTGGGGTTTATTCTCCTCTGCTTTATCTTGTCGGAATAATTTTAGCTTTTAGTGCTATTTTTAAAAACTCTCCTACTAGATTACTGGCTTTATTTTCTTTGCCTGTTATTATTTTATTTGCCATGGGTTCAGGCTATAAAATGTCTTTGCCACATTGGACACAGCTGGCTTGGTTATTTATTGCCCCTGCCGTTGTTTTCTGGGTTTGGCAAAACTGGCAAAAAAAATGGCTCCGAATATCCACCTATATTAATGGGGCTTTAATGCTAGGACTGACCTTTGTTTTAAACAGTCAAATAGTAACCCCTTGGCTGCCTTTTGCAGAAAAACAGAATTTCATTCAAGAGCTTACTGGCTGGCAACAGGCGATAAAGAAAGCAAAACTTTATCAAAAAAAACATTCTAACGCACCGTTGTTTGCTGCCAACTGGACGCAGGCAAGCCGAATTGCTTGGTATGCTTACCCTCAGCCAGTTTATGTTACAGATAATCGTTTTGATCAATTTGATCTTTGGTTTGGTAACCCCCCAAAAAACAGCAGTGGCATTCTTATTTTGCCCAGCTACGGGGCAGACCAACCAAGAACTGGCGGTGCGGGTCATTTTCAGTCTTGCAAAGCTTTAGATGACCTAGTTATTAAAAACAATGAAATTATTATCGTACGCTATCGTTTCTTTTACTGCCAAAACTTTCAACCTGTAAATTATGGTGGTTGGGCAGCCAAGCTTCCTATTGTGCAAGAAATAGAAAATCGTCAATAAATTATTTTTTTTGCGATAATACCCTTCTAGTAAATACTTAATAAACTTACAAGGTCTCTCAGTTGGGCAATATCATTAAACTTATCATTTCTATTGCTATAGTGAGTTTCATCGTTTACAAATTAGACTTTGAAAAAGTTTGGGCGATCATTTTAACCGCAAATATTGGATTAATTGCCGCCGCTTTAGTGATGCAAGTGTTAAGCCAAACCTTGGCTGCCTATCGCTGGTATCTAATTATGGATATTTTAAACTTCCCTCACAACTTTAAGTTTTACTTTAAAAGCTATTTTAAAGGCAGTCTATTTAACCAAATTTTACCTACCAGTATTGGTGGAGATGCCTACAGAATTGCCGAGGTAGCAGCTCATGGCAACACCGTTAAAGAGGCGTTTTATGGCGTGTTTATTGATAGAATAGTCGGATTAGTCGGATTATTAATTCTTAATTTATTTGCCAATTTAATTTACAGCCATATTTTACCGACAGCAGTCTTTATAACCATTAATGTTATCATTCTTTCTGCTATGTTCGGTTTATTTGTTTTAATAGCCATTCATAAATTTGAGATATTTAATCGCTATAAAGTTACCCGTTTGTTTTATCAGCTTTCTCAGAGATTTAGAGCTATTTATAAAACCCCCAAACGCATTGCTCAACAGCTGGGTTTATCGGTTTTAATTCATCTGTTTTCAATGTTAGCTATTTTTGGCATAGGTCATAGTGTAGGTATAAATGAACCCTTAATCACCTACTTAATTTTAATCCCTCCTGCCATTTTACTTACCATTTTGCCTATTTCTTTTGCTGGCTGGGGAGTAAGAGAAGGAGCATTGATAGGGTTGTTTTTACTCATAGGAGTAGACCAAACTCTGGTACTTGCCATGTCATTAATTTATGGTACTACCCTAATTGTTGCCGCCTTACCAGGCCTGGTATTTTTCATTAAAAGTAAGCACAAATATTTATAAAGAGACCTTTGCATGAATGTAGATTTAATGCGTAAAGTCGATCACCATGTCGGCATTCCCTTAACTTTTATTGGCACTTTAATCATTAAAGTCATTGAATTTTTTACCCGCCCTAAAAAAACCTCCCCAAAAAATATTTTATTTGTTGAGCTGTCTGAAATGGGAAGTACCATCATTGCCGACCCTGCAATGAAACGAGCAAAAAAACAATTTAATGCTAACTTGTTTTTTGTAATTTTTAGCAAAAATAAACCCAGCCTTGACTTACTTAACACCATTCCCCAAGAAAATATTTTTACCCTGTGTGAAGACAGCATGTTTACTTTAATTAGGGATGCTATTCGTTATTTATTTTGGTGTCGCAAGAACAAAATTGATACCGCCGTAGACTTAGAATTATTTTCTCGTGTCTCGGCATTATTAACGGGATTTAGTGGTGCAAAAAACCGCGTCGGTTACCATAATTTTCATGGCGAAGGTTTATACCGTGGCGAAATGATGACGCATAGAGTTAGCTACAACCCGCATATTCACATAGCAAAAAATTTTATGGCACTTATTTATGCCCTAGAAACCGAAAAAGAAGAAGTGCCTTACGCCAAAACGATTATTAGAGATGAAGACATAAAGCTTGACCAAGTTAGCTTCTCCGACACAGAACACCAAATAATTTACACCAGCGTAACCGCTTGTTATAGCGACTATAAACCGCATAAATATCGCCTAGTTTTAATTAACCCCAATGCCAGTGATTTGCTTCCACAAAGGCGTTGGCCAAAAGAAAATTTTATTGTTCTTATGCAGCAATTATTAGCAAGATATGATGACATTTTGATATTAATTACTGGAGCTCCCAATGAAAAAGAAGAAGCCGAAGGACTGCGTAAACAAGTTGGACATGAACGATGCATTAACTATGCAGGACAGTTAAAATTGCTACAAATGCCCATACTATATAGCGTATCCAGCTTGATGGTAACCAATGATTCAGGCCCTGGACATTTCTCTTCAATTACCCCCTTAAAAACATTTGTTTTATTTGGCCCTGAAACCCCTAAGTTATATGGGTCTTTAGGAAATAGCACACCTATATTTGCAGGATTGGCATGCTCACCTTGCGTAAGTGCTGCCAACCACAGAAAAACCCCCTGCACCGAACCTGCTTGCATGGATGCGATTACCGTTAACACAGTTTTTAAACTGGTACAAATTGAGTTAGATTACTAGATTCATTTTAATATCACCGCAATCGTCGCATTAAAAAGAATGCTGTAACCAATAAAACTATTGAAGGTAAAAATGCTCCTAGCATAGCTGGCAGTTGATATATAATGCTTAAATTACCAAAAATCTGATTAAGCAAATGAAAACTCATTCCTATCATTATGCCTACAAAAATTCGTTGTCCCATACTTACTTGGCGTTGTGAGCCAAAAATCAGCGGAAAAACCAACGCAATCATGCCAATAATAGCAAAAGGGGTTGAAATTTTACGCCAAAATGCTAATTTAAATGGTTCTGCATCGAGCTGATTGGCTTGCAAAAAGTCAATATAATGATATAAATCTAAAATGTCCATATAACGGGTATCTATTTGTAAGGTTTGTAACAAATCTGGGTCAATCGGCAGGGTAACGGCAATATTATAATATTCTTGTTTTTCATAGTCTAATTTTAAAAAAACTGTATTTGCATTATCCAAAAATTGAGATTCTTTCCATCCTAATGACTGCTTAAAAACATTTTCTAAATGCCACTGCCCCTCCTTAAAGGTTGCTTTTTGTGCTTTAAGGTGAGAAGAAAGTTCATTATTTTCTAAGGTGTAAATGGTAACCTGATGAAACACATGATCTGAGATAACTCGACCCACATGAATATAGCGACCTTCTTCTTTTAACCAAAAATCTGCTGAATTTCCAATGGAAAAGTTTTGCTGCAATGCTTCTCCTCTAATTTTTTTTGCTAAAGTTTCAGCTTTAGGTGCTAGCCATTCTCCCATTAATGCAACGATAATCCATAAAATAAAAACCGACTTCATTACCCCAATAAAAATACGCCCTATTGACCAACCTGTTACTCTTAATATTGTTAGTTCACCATGATTTGCTAAGCCCCCTAATCCAATTAAAGTACCAATTAACAAAGCAACAGGAAAAATTTCATAGCCAAAAACTGGCATTTTTAATAAAGTGTAAATGCTCCCTTTTAATAAAGTATATTCCTCTGTAACCTTGCCAATTTGAATCATAAATTCAGAGAATCCTAAAATCAGAAGTAACACCGTTAAAACTAGCAAGGTGTGTCCAACAACCACTCGCCCAAGATACCTTTCTATTGCGTTCATAAATCCTTCTCTCTAGCCTTAAATAAAGAACGAACATTTGGCAGCACAAGCCATTTGGGCTTTAAACTTCCTTGATAAAAAGCAAACATTAAAAACACAACAGGAACTAACCACAAGCCCACCATAACAGGCCATTCCCCATCTCCGATAGACTCATTTAAGGTAACTAAAAATTGGTTGTAAACCACATATAAAACCAAGGCATAAAAAACTTTAGCAAACCGCCCTTCTCTGGGCCCTGTGCGACTCATCTTTAAACCTATTAACCCCATCACAATAATGCTCATTGGCATAACTATTCGCCACTGCAACATAGCCTGCTCTCTTAAATTTTCTGATTGCCACAAATCTATAGATTCAGTTTCTTGACGATGTTTAGGCGGTGGAGTAATTTGAATTTCAGGTAAATACCCTTCAAACCGTTCAAATCTTCTTACCACTAAATCCTGACCTGTTGATAAGCCTTGATAGCTTCGGCCATTTAACAACACCAAAGCGAGGCGACCATCTATGACTTCAAAATATCCAGAAGGTGCAATCATCAATAAATCATTTTCTTGATTATTTAAACGAATCCACACATTTTCTAACTCAGAATCTTGAGAAATTGATTGAGCATAAAACACGCCACCACTATTAGGAAGTTGATTAAACCTGCCAGGAACTAAAGCCGCTAGAGGAGAGGTAGCTTGGGCTTGTGAAATTAAAGCTCTTTCTTGCTGAAAAGACCAAGGCGTAACCACCAAAGAAATCCACCCCGTTAAAACGGCTAAAGGGAGTAAAAACCACAATACGCGCTTTTGAAAATAACGCGGAGAAATTCCACAGCTGTTTAAAACCACCATTTCTTGGTCTTGATATAATCGTCCCATTGCCAACATTACACTCAATAAAGCAACCAAAGGCAAAATAACTTCTAAAGCAGGGGGAATTTTTAACAACAGAACTTGAAATAAAATACTTGCAGGTATTTTACCCTCTACGGCAATTGCCAACAATTTAGTTGCTTCTGTGCCAAAAGTAATTAATAAAAGCACCGCTAAAACAGCAAAAAAAGTTGAATACAGTTCTTTGTATAAATATTTATCTAGTATTCGCAAAAAAGTTACTCAAAGGGTAAAATAGTTAAAATATAAAAAAGGCTGTAAATAAAAAGATGAAAAAAATAAACTTCCAACAAACTAAGTCAATCCAACTACAAGATTTTGACACTTTAATTCTACCTGTTTTTTCCGATCAACTCGACAATGAATTACTACAAAAATTTAATGTTAAAGACAACATTAAAAGTTTTATTGAGTCTGATGATTTCTCTGCCAATGCAGGAGAGGTTTTTGTACAGCCTAAAGTTTTTGATAACATCGCTTTTAATAACATTCAAAGATTAATCCTTGTTGGGCTAGGAAAAAATGCCGACTTAACTGAGAAGTTATATATTTCAGCCATTCAATCTAGTAACAAAACACTAGAAAAAACAGGGGCTATATCGGTTTTAAATGCCTTAGCTAGTATAGATTTCAAAACTGAAAGCTGGTTAGTGTATCAAAACACTCTAGAAGTGCAAAAAAGTTTTTATGATTATAATCATCCTAGCCGTGGCAAGCATAAACCAAAAACAACTACACTTGTTAATATGAGTTTTCTTACCCAAGCTAAAAGCAAAATGATTAAACAGGCTCAAGCCTCTGCAATAGGCATGGCTTTAACTCAAGACCTAGCTAACATGCCCAGTAATTTCTGTACTCCCAGCTATTTGGCTAAAACCGCTAAAATACTAGGAAAAACCTATGGTTTTGAAATTAACATACTTAAAAGAAAGCAAATGACTGAAATGGGCATGGGTTCTTTTATGGCAGTCGCTCAAGGAGGTCCAACCCCGCCTAAAATGATATGTTTATCTTACCAAGGGGGTAATAAAAAAGAGGCTCCTATAGCTTTGGTAGGTAAAGGTGTTACTTTTGATACAGGAGGTATTTCATTAAAACCAGGGGCAGGCATGGATGAAATGAAATATGACATGGGAGGGGCTGCCACCGTACTTGGAGTTTTTAAAGCGTTAGGGGAAATAAAACCAAAAATTAATGTCGTCGGCGTTATACCAGCAACAGAAAACATGCCTTCTGGCGAAGCCATTAAGCCTGGAGATGTGGTAACTTCTTTATCTGGTCAAACCATAGAAATCCTTAATACAGATGCCGAAGGTCGTCTTATTTTATGCGATGCCCTAACCTACACACAACAAACCTATAAGCCTGCAAAAATCATTGATATGGCAACTCTAACAGGAGCTTGCATTATCGCTCTTGGACATGAAATATCTGCCATATTAGGTAACGACCAAAACCTAGTAGATGACCTTTTACAAGCAGGTAAAACCACCTATGATCGTTTTTGGCAACTGCCTTTAAGCGAGGAATATGACGAGCAACTTAAATCTAACTTTGCCGACATTGCCAATATTGGCGGAAGAGCCGCAGGAACCATTACTGCTGCACAATTTTTAGCAAGGTTTACCAAAGAGGTTTCTTGGGCACATCTAGACATAGCTGGAACAGCCTGGACAAGCGGTGCAAACAAAGGTGCAACAGGTCGTCCTGTGCCAGCTTTGGTTGAATATTTAATTAAGCAATCAAGCTAAAGCATGACTAGCAATGTTACTTCAACAAACCAAGATGTTATTTTTTATGTTTTAAATTCATCCGACCCAAAAAATCGTGATAAATTTACCGCAAAGTTAATTCAAAAAATACTTTCTGAACAACGCCAAGCCGATGTACTTTTTGCCAGCCAGCAAGATGCCCAAAGATTTGATTTAACCCTTTGGGGCGTTCAACCGCATAGCTTTATTGCCCATGCAATGGCTAATGAGGTTGATACCCCCATACAATTATTTGGTGAACAAATCACTAAAAGTTGTCAAGATATTTTATTAAATTTACATACTAATTTTCAAAAGCAGTTTTTAAACTACCAACGAACAATAGAAATTTTAGATCAAACAGAACATTTAATTCAAAAAGGTCGAGAAAGGTTTAAGCAATATCGCTTGCAAGGCATAGTACCTGTTGTTCATAAAATAGGTTATTAACCTCAGGATGCACGACTTCATTTTTAGATTCACACTCTAAATCTATAACTTACCCCCTTTTTATAACCCCCTTAGTATGAGAATATAAAGAAAAAACAATGTTTATTAAACCCTATTTTTATATAATTTTTTACCAGATTTGGTTATTATTTTTTGCTAGCGCTGCCTTCGCAGGAAGCTCTTCTATCTATGTAAATAATATAAGCAACGAAATGAAAGCCTATTGCTTAGAATTTTCACAGAAATTAAAAGCTGTTACCTACCAAGGGTGTTTAGATTTTGGGCTTGAAGCCAGCACATTTAGAAGCGTTGAAAACCGACTGCTAACTTATCGAGAGATTATTCCTGCTAATAATAACCCTCCAAAAGGCAGGGTTCTTTTTATTGGAGGCATTCATGGCGATGAATTTACTGCCATTAGCATTGGATATCTTTGGTTAAAAGCCATTTTATCAAACCCTGAATACAATCAATATCAATGGTTATTTTTGCCCTTAACCAACCCAGACGGTCTATTACAAAAACGAGGAACAAGACAAAACGCCAATGGTGTTGATTTAAATCGTAATTTCCCTACACCAGACTGGGATGAGCTGGCACTTAAAACATGGGAAAATCGTTTTCACAAAAATAAACGCCGTTATCCAGGGCCTTATGCCAGCAGCGAACCTGAAACTCAATGGATGACCCAACTTATTAATCGCTTTAAACCTGATGTCATCATTTCACTACATGCCCCTTATGGTATTTTAGATTACGATGGTCCTGAACACGCAACCCCATATCAAATTGGCGACTTAAAACTTAAACGATGGGGAACTTTCCCCGGCTCTCTTGGGCGTTTTGCTGGAGAACACTTAAATATTCCTGTTCTTACGATTGAATTAAGAAATGCAGGAACTATGCCTGAAAATCCAGAAATATTACAGATGTGGCAAGATATTGAAGACTGGATTAATGAAAAAATAGAAACCTCTGAAAAAGATTTTTAATAGTTAAAAGTCCTTTTCATGAGAAAATTTAAAGAGGATATTTAAAGAGAAGAGGCCTGCTCAACCTTAGAAAGATTATTTTGTAAAACAACTTGCCATCCTCCATAATCATATTGCCAAAACTGCTCAATGGAAGAACCATTTTTGGTTAAAAAATGTACATAATAAAGATTATCTTCACCCGGATAATTCATGACAGACAAGCTAGACCAAATAGCACCTTTATCTGATTCTTTAAAAACCTTTTGAATTTCTTTTAAAATATTTAAATCTGGCACCAAAGGGAGATCACTTTCTCCTGACACCAGCATAACAGGAGTATGCACACCAAGGTTATGAGTGTGTCTAAGCTGCTTCATTTCTGGATTAGTTAAAACCACACATCCTCTACTGGCAAGAGGTGATCTAGTGTAAGTATTTGCTGGCGTTCCATGTATCCAAATGCCGTGGCCAGTTCTTTCTAGTTTCCTATCCCAAGCATTAGGGTAGTTTAAAGTTAAAGCCCCCTCTCCATATAAATCAGGCAAGGTTTCTCCATCTATCCAACCGTCTATTAAATAAACGCCTGTGGGAGTTCTTAAATCTCCTTCTTTTTGCTTACCCATGCCTTTTCTTCCAAGAGAAATATAAAAGTCATCTATTTTCTTTAAGCCCTCTAAGGTCTGTCGGTATAAAAACAAGCGATGTAAATCAGCGTTAATTAAAACAAAATAGCCTCTATCACTCACTTTCAAAACTCTTTTGTGATGGCTTCTATCTTGCGTTTTATTTAAAAATGACCAACGCAATTGCCCCTCTTTTTGAAAAGAAAGGGTTCGCCCATTATATGAATCACGAACATTATTAACTAGGTGGGGCTTTCCTGCACGAATAGCTAATAAATCTGCATGCAAAGTTTGCGCCATTTTATAATTAGGAAAACTATATGCCAGTTCTCTAGAAAGATCTAAAGCTCTATCCATGTCTAAATCTTGTAGTGCCTTAAAAACACCCATTGTTTTTTCTTCCGAACTCACTGGTTTTTCGGCCAATGCAGGCGTAAATATTGCCTGAAAAAACAACCCCAGCATCAACACCCCAAAAGAAAAAATCATCCTAAATTTATTTATCATTATCTAATAACTCTCTCTTGAGAAATCTTCCACTTGCCCGGAGATTCTTCCGTCCACTTCATAACTTTTCTAACTGTATTTTGAAGACGATTTGATTTATATTTTTGTAAAAAAGTAACTTTAAATTCATCAGCATTTATTTGAGAAATTTTAATATTAGACAGATCTATATGAATAAAACTAGGACTTCCAACATTTCTTTTTCTGGTATTACGCCAATCTCTATGACTTACATTATTTGCAGGTATAAAATTATTTTGATAAAAACCGAGATAAGTCTCAATGTCTTGAGCTGCCCAAGCATAGCGCCACTCTTCTAAAGAACTTAATACCTCAGTCTTTACAACGTTTATCTTATCCTCTTTACTTTTTCCCTTAATCCTTTCATTCATAGCATTTTGCTGTGTATGCTCCTTAAATTCTTGCTCAAGGTCAAGAGAAGTTAACTCTAGGCTAGCTATACCAATGAGACTACCTTCTGGTGTTGTAATCTCCGTTGACTTAAACACTTTTTGATAAGCTCTTTGTGCTTTGTAAGCATAGATTTGATTTAAGTTTCTTAAAGCTACGCCTACTCTTGATTGGTTATTAAGAGAGGACTCCAAAATATATTTAGCTTTTTCATACTCTCCTTTTCTAATCTCAATCACGGCTAAATTATTTTGAATACGAATATCCAGAGGATGTAATTCAGACAATTTAGACCACAAAACTTTTGCTTGTTCATAATCACCATTATGAAAGGATTGCTCTGCTTTCTTAGCTATATCTTGAAAGTCATCAGCATACACTTTACCAAACATGCTCAATACAACAAAACTACTTAAAATTAAATATGTTACAAACTTTATCACAAATTTTCTCTTCAATTAATTTAAAACTAATTCTATCTTAAACCCAAATCCATACTTAGAAAACAAGCATTTTATTTTAAGATTTTAAATACCTCTTAAATCTCCAACCCCTATCATAGACGATTTTAAATTTTTAATATCATCTCGTAATTGAGCAGCCGCTTCAAAATCTAAATCTTTAGCTGCTTTATACATTTTCTTTTCTAATTTATTAATACTACTTGCTATCTCCGCAGGGGTCATCTTTTTCACGGGTTCATTTACATATCCCCCTCTTTCTTCTGAGACCCTAGTCTTTTTACCAGGCCTGGTACTTTTGGGTGCATAAGGAGAGTCCTCAAGAATATCCGTTACTTTTTTATTTAGGCCTTTAGGCTGAATTCCATGAGCTAAATTATGTTCAATTTGTTTTTCGCGACGACGCTGCGTCTCACCAATCGCCTTTTTCATTGATTTTGTTATTTTATCGGCATATAAAATAGCTCTACCTTCAACATTTCGTGCCGCTCGTCCAATCGTTTGGATTAAAGATTTATCTGAACGCAAAAACCCTTCTTTATCGGCATCTAAAATAGCAACTAATGCAACTTCGGGTAAATCTAAGCCCTCTCTTAACAGATTAATCCCGACTAAAACATCAAATTCTCCCAGTCGCAAATCTCGAATAATTTCAATTCTTTCAACCGTATCTATGTCTGAATGCAAATAGCGCACCCTAACCCCATGCTCTTCTAAGTATTCGGTTAAGTTCTCTGCCATTCGCTTGGTTAAGGTGGTCACTAAAACTCGTTGCTCTTTGATCGCTCTGAGATTAATCTCTCCTAACAAGTCATCTACCTGAGTGGTTGCTGGCCTAACCTCTAACAGAGGGTCAAGCAAGCCTGTTGGCCTAACTAACTGCTCCACCACTTTAGACTGATGCAAAGCTTCATAATTACCAGGTGTGGCAGATACAAAAATAGTTTGGGGCATAATAGCTTCAAACTCATCAAATCTTAAAGGCCTGTTATCTAAAGCAGAGGGCAGGCGAAACCCATAAGTAACCAAGTTTTCTTTGCGAGAACGATCACCTTTATACATTCCTCCTATTTGTGGAATGCTTACATGACTTTCATCAATCACCATCAAAGCATCTTTAGGTAAATAGTCCAACAAAGTTGGCGGTGGAGCACCCTCTGGCCTGCCTGAAAGATAACGAGAATAATTTTCGATACCCGTACAGTAACCAAGCTCTAACATCATTTCTAAATCTAATTTAGTTCTTTCTTCTAATCGCTGTGCTTCAACCAACTTGTGCATAGATCGTAATTGTTCTAATCTTTCTTTCAGTTCAATTTTAACCGCATCTGCCATTTTAACAATTTGTTCTTTGGGAGTAACATAGTGCGATTTTGGATAAATGGTAATGCGTGAAGGTCTACTTATCACTTCACCTGTTAAAGGCTCAAACCATGCAAGTGACTCTACCTCATCGTCAAACAACTCAATACGAATAGCAAACTCATCAGACTCGGCAGGAAACACATCAATAACATCACCTCTTACTCTAAAATTACCACGCCAAATTTCTATATCATTGCGAGTATACTGCATAGTGGTAAGTTGCTTTAAAATGTCGCGTTGCACCACCTCATCGCCAATTCGTAACTGCAAAATCATTTTCAGATACTGCTCAGGATCTCCCAACCCATAAATAGCCGATACTGTGGCAATTAATATAACATCTTCTCGCTCCAATAAGGATTTAGTCGCAGACAATCGTAACTGTTCAATTTGTTCATTAACGGAGGAATCTTTAGAAATATAAGTGTCTGATGCTGGAACATAGGCTTCTGGCTGATAATAATCGTAGTATGAGACAAAATATTCTACTGCATTATGCGGAAAAAAACCTTTCATTTCACCATAAAGTTGGGCTGCTAGGGTTTTATTATGAGCCATGATAATGGTAGGGCGTTGCACTTGCTCAATCACATTAGCTACAGTAAAGGTCTTGCCAGAACCCGTTACCCCTAGTAGAGTTTGAAAGGCCTCTGCATCTTCCAAACCCTCAACCAACTCTTTTATAGCTGTGGGTTGATCTCCTGCGGGTTTATACTGAGAGACTAATTGAAATTTTTTTACCATAAATTTTATCTTTTTATTCTCTGTTTTTAACCACTATCCCAAATCCCTACTTAGAAACTGGCATATAGCACCAGCCTCTAAGCAGGGATTCGGAATTATAAATTTAATTCTGCTTAAAAAGAGAGTAGAATAAATTTTTGCAAACATTCTAACAAAATTAATCAAAAATCAGTGAGATAAATCTCTTATGTCCCGTCTATCCAACCGTGTAAACCGAGTTCAACCTTCATTAACGCTTATTATCACTGCCAAGGCTGCTGAGTTACGCAGGCAGGGCAAAGATATTATAAGCCTAGGTGCTGGAGAACCTGATTTTAATACTCCAGAAAACATCAAACAAGCGGGCATACAAGCAATTAAAGATGGGCATACTCGTTATACTGCCGTTGATGGCATTCCAGAACTAAAAAAAGCCATTCAATCTAAGTTTAAAAGAGATAATAATTTAGATTTTGCAATGAATGAAATATTGGTTTCATCTGGAGGCAAGCAAAGCTTTTATAACCTTTGCCAAGCCGCCTTAAATGATGATGATGAAGTGATTATTCCTGCACCCTACTGGGTTTCTTACCCTGACATGGTACTTTTAGCAGGGGGTAAGCCCATTATTTTAACCACCAAAATGGAGCATGATTTTAAAATAACCGCTAAACAACTCAGTGATGCGATTACTCCAAAAACTAAATTACTCATTATAAATAGCCCGTCAAATCCCACTGGAGCTATTTACACATTAGAAGAACTGCAAGCTATCGGAGAAGTTGTTGCACGACACCCACAAATAATCATTGCTTCTGATGACATGTATGAACACATTCAACTAGGGGGTTTAAAATTTACTAATATTTTAGAAGCTCTCCCAAGTTTAAAAGACAGAACAGTGGTCATGAACGGGGTCTCTAAAGCATATTCCATGACTGGCTGGAGAATCGGTTATGCGGGAGGACCAAAAGACCTTATTACAGGCATGAGAAAAGTACAATCTCAAAGCACCTCTAATCCCTGTTCAATTTCGCAAATTGCAGCAACCGAAGCTTTAGATGGTTCACAAGAATGTATTCAAATAATGCTTGCAGAATTTAAAAAACGCCATGCCTTTGTTGTTCAAAGAATTAACCAAATTACAGGGTTTAAATGCATAAAAGCCGATGGTGCTTTTTATGCCTTTTTTAATATCGAAGAAGCAATGAAAACTAAAAAAATCACAACCGACAGTGAATTTGCAGAAAAACTTTTAGAAGAAAAGCTCGTTGCTCTAGTGCCTGGCTCTGCTTTTGGAGCTAAAAACCATTTAAGAATATCGTTTGCTACCAGTATGAAAAATCTAATTGAAGCCTTTGATAGAATTGAAGACTTTACAAACCAAGAAGCAAAGTAAAAAACTTTAATATTCTATCTCTATACAATTTCGCCCTCTATTTTTAGCTTTATAAAGCAGGTCATCAGCACTTTTGTACACCGCTTTTACATCATGATTTTTTAGTGGGTCAAGCAAATAAAGACCTCCTGACAAGGTAACATAAGCATGGGGTAAATTCAATGAGTGAGGTATATTGAAACCTTCTATGGCCTTGCGAGCGGCCTCTCCCAAGCGAACTCCCTCTTCTTTTTGATTAAAATTAAACAAGACTCCAAACTCTTCTCCTCCCAATCTAAAAACATAATCTGTCGCACGAATAAAAACTTTTTTAAGAGATTTGACAATAGAGATTAAAACAGTATCTCCTTCTTGATGACCATAAGCATCATTATATTTTTTAAAATTATCAACATCCAGCATCAAAAATCCAAACCATTGATTATTCTTCTTGGCTGACAACATTTCTTGTTCAAATATTTGGTTAAAAAAACGCCTATTATAAGATTGGGTTAAATCATCCGTTATGGAAAGCACTCTATTGGTTATGTTTTTTTGAACAGCAAGATAGCCTTTTATCTTCTCGGAACGACAAAACAAAGGTCTAATGAGCATGTTAATCGAATAAACCTCTCCATTCTTTTTTATGTTTTTAATATCACCATGCCACTCTTTGCCAGAAGTTATGGTATCCCACAAATCTTTATATGTTTCATATGAGGTATCTCGGTGACGCAAAAAACTGTGTTTTTTACCGACCAGCTCCTCTTTAGAGTAACCTGAAATATCACAAAAAGCTTGGCTAACATCATTTATAACACCGTTTAAATCTGTCGTAGAGGTAATGATATAATCATCAATGATATCTAAATGATTTTGCACCTCATTCAAAGAAGAAAGAAGAGCTTTGTTAGTGTTATTTTTTATAGAAGAAGACATAAATACCAAGTTTTTTAAACATACCTTAACTTTAATTAAACCTTTACAAAAACAAACCTGCCAAGCACAAACGAAGAAAAATCTTTTTATAAAAAATTCTCAAATTTATTAAAACTTCTGCTAAGTAAAACTCTATCACAAATAATAATAATAACTATATAGATACAATTTTTCCAATTAATTTTATTTATAACTGACAAAGCTTAAGCCTTAGATTTATCCACTGGTTTAAGAAATTGACTATATGCCAACTTTTTAAATAAAAATAAAGAGACTAACCCTTGGTTTTATTAAATTCTAGTGAGCTTTCTTAAATTCTAGTGCCTTTTGATAAACAAACTTTTTTTTCAAGTCATAAAATTCAGCCACTATTTCAGAAAGCTGCTTAACGGGTAAACCCTGCTTCAACAACACATTAATCAAAGGGTCTTCGACCCCCTCTTCTTTAATTGCAAGCTTATCAGCCCCCGACAATATCAACACAAATTCTCCTCGCACTTTATCTTTATTATTTTCAAAACACTCCAAACAACTTCCAATAGTGCCTGACACAAATTCTTCAAAATACTTGGTCAATTCGCGAGCTACCGTCATTTCTCTGGCTTCACCAAATACATCAGCAAAAGAAGTTAAGCTGTCGAGTAACCTATGAGGAGATTCATAAAAAACCATCGTCCGTTGCTCTATCATTAGTTTTGATAAAACATTTAATCGTTTCTGATTTTTAGCGGGCAGAAACCCTTCAAAACTAAATCTATCCGTCGGCAATCCTGCTGCCGAAAGAGCCGTAATGATTGCACAAGCTCCAGGAACAGGACAAACCTTAATCTGATGTTTCCGAAGTAATTTAACCAAATAATAACCAGGGTCATTAATTAAAGGTGTTCCCGCATCTGATACCAAAGCACCAGATTCTCCCGCTTGTAACTTAAGCAACAATTCCTCACTACGAGCTTGTTCGTTAAAATTATGCAAACTGATTAAAGGAGTGTTAATTCCAAAATGCTGACATAATTTTTTTGTATGTCGAGTGTCCTCCGCGGCAATCCATCTTGCGGAGGCTAAAACTTGTAAAGCCCGCTGAGAAATATCACCTAAATTACCAATGGGTGTGGCGACCACATAAAGAGTACCAAAATTATCTACCATATTTTCTATGCTCATTTATTCTTTATACCTTATAATTATGACCATATTAAATTAATTACTAATCGATCAAAATGCCAAAACTACGAATTTTTATATTCCTATCTGCTATTGCTATGTTATTTGTTTCAGGCTGTAGTGTACCGCCAGAAAAACCAGAAATCCCTAAACATGAATATACTCAACCCAAACACGAAGATATTCAAGCTAAACAAGAAACGACAATTAAACAACTAGAGTTAAATATTCTACAAGCTCAAAAAAATAAAAACTGGTCTAAATTTATTCAATTATCCCAAACACTGTGGCAAAAAGTAGATTCAAAGACGCAAATAGCCATTGAGCGGGAAATATACACACAGCTCATACAACTAGAAGAGCAAGAACAACAAAAGTGGCTAAAAATTGCTGAAACGCAAAAAAATATTGACTTAAAAGACTGGCTTACATTAATTAAAATCCGCCAAAAACCAACTGTTTGGCAAAGAATACCCTTAGAAGATTTAAAAACATTTAATACAACCGCTATTTATCATCACAACTTATTACCAGAACTGATAAATAATCTTAATGACAAAACCACCGTTCAAAATATTGCCGTACTCCTTCCTTTTTCAGGTCCTTATACCAAGGTTAGCCAACAAATACGTAATGGCATTTTAAAACATCAGTTACACTATCCAAAAGATTTAACCATTCGCTTTTATGATTCCTCTGACTTAAATCAACTTGTAGCCACCTATCAACAAGCCCTTGATGAAGGGGCTGAAAAAATTATCGGACCCCTTAAAAGGGAGTCCATTGCTTTACTTGCTAAACATCAAGCTCAGAACTTAATTGCACTTAATTTAGTTCAAAATACTCCCTTCACTCAACTTAGCTTCAATAGCTTATCAGAAGCCTCTCAAATCACAAATAAACTCAATTTCTTTAAAAATAAAAACATTGCCATTTTAAGCAATGATGCCCGTAAAAACACCACTCTTTCTCAAGAGGTTCATACAATTTGGAATCAAAAAAGCTCAGAACACCATGCTCTATCTAAAACTTATTCAAGTAAAAACCCTCAGCTTAGGGAAGCTCTTGGCGGACTCATTAATATACCCCTAAGCCAAAAAAGATACGACAACCTTCGGTGGTTACTAAGAGAGAAGCTAACCTTTACACCACGCCCTAGACAAGATTTAGACGCTATTTTAATTTTAGATCTTGCCAGAAATATAGCCGTATTTAAACCTCAAATGAATTTTTTCGGGTTAGATGTACCTGTTTTTTCCTCATCTGGTATTTCCCCTTCTGATTTTATAAGCCCAAGGCTATACCCTGATTTAAGAAATGTTATTTTTCCAACCTCAACAGCCGTCTTATATCCCCAAAACACCAAAACTTCATTTGAATCCTTTGGGTGGGACAGTTTAACACTCGCCATCAACCCTAACAGTGTGATTAAAGATTTGTGTACGAAAGGACAAAAAGGTCTCCTAACACGAACCGATGACAATATTATCGACACCCATTTCATTTGGGCAATCTTTGATAGAACTGGTAAGGCAGTCCCTCTTAACTTCCTGACAAACCCAGCTTTTTTCTCACTATAATGCTGTTTAAAAAAGCAAGAAAAGGGGCTAAAGAAGAAGGCTTAGCAGCTAAATTTCTAACAAAACAAGGCTGTCAAATAATTGAAAAAAATTATTACTGTAAGGGGGGTGAAATAGATCTGATTATTCTTAAAGAAAATGTTTTGCACTTTATTGAAGTTAAAGCTAGAAAAAACTCAAACTTTGGACACCCTGCTGAGTTTATAACACACACCAAACAACAACGCTTAATTAAATGTGCCCAAATTTTTTTACTTAAACACCCTCAATACCAAAATAGCCCGATGCAATTTGACTTGGTTAGCTTGCTTAATCATGAAATTAATTGGCTTCAAAACATATTTTAAGCTAGTCATTTGCAAAAAAATGGACACCCCTAATCCCAACTTAGGTATTTGGGATGCCATTAAATAATGGTGCGCTCGAGAGGATTCGAACCTCCGACCCCTGCCTCCGGAGGGCAGTGCTCTATCCAGCTGAGCTACGAACGCAGACAGGATGTTATAAAACTTCTTAAAAGTCAATAACACCCTAAATTGTCATTTATAATCACTCTTTTTAATACATAAAAACTAGGGACTAAACAACTATTCTACTGTAACGGATTTGGCTAAGTTTCTAGGCTGATCAACATCAGTTCCTTTAATTAAGGCAACATGATAACTCAAGAGCTGAAGCGGAATATTAAACACAATGGGTGCGGTAATTCTACCAACATTTGTGGTCGTTTTTACGACGGTAAAATCTTTTTCTGAACTAATTCCAGACTCTGCATCTTCAAACACAATCATCTGACCACCACGAGCATTAACTTCTTGTAGGTTAGATTTTATTTTTTCAAGAAGGCCATTCATTGGGGCAATAGCAACAACAGGTATTTGCTCATCAATTAAAGCTAAAGGCCCATGCTTAAGCTCTCCTGCTGGATAAGCTTCAGCATGAATATAGCTAATCTCTTTAAGTTTCAACGCCCCCTCAAGTGCGATAGGGTACATAACTCCTCTGCCTAAAAACAATGCATTTTTCTTATCTGAAAACATTTCTGCCACTTCTTTTATTCTATCTTCATGGCCTAAAACTTTAGTAAGCAAACCTGGCAATTTATGTAATCCCTCAACAATGCTAGCTTCTCGTTCTGCTGAAATCTTGTGATTCACTCTGCCTATTGCCACCATTAATAAAGACAAAGCAACAAGTTGTGTTGTAAAAGCTTTTGTTGAAGCAACACCTATTTCTGGACCCGCATGCGTTAAAAAGGTTAAATCTGATTCACGGGTTAAACTAGACTCAGGAACATTACAAATACTTAGCGTTGAAATATTTTTTGTGCTTTTAAAACTCTTAACTTGTTGTAATGCGGCTAAAGTATCTGCGGTTTCACCCGATTGGCTAATGGTTACAAATAACATATTATCAACCACTACAGGATTACGATAACGATATTCACTTGCAACCTCTACCTGACAAGGCATTCCTACAATATCTTCAAACCAATATTTAGCAACCAGACCGGCATGAAAACTTGTACCACAGGCAATAATTTGAACTTGTTGAACTCCTTTAAAAATATCTTCTGCCTGATGACCAAAGGCAGACACAAGAACCGTATCTTTGGTGACTCTACCCTCTAAAGTATTCGTCACCGCCTGAGGCTGCTCAAAAATTTCTTTATGCATAAAATGGCGATGCTTGCCAAGATCAACTGAATGAGCAGAAAGATTAGATTGTTTAATAACCCTTTCGACTTTTTGTCCTTTGGCATCAAATATTTCTAACTTATCTTTTTGGATTTTGGCAATATCACCCTCTTCTAAAAAAATAAATCTTTGCGTCACTGACAATAAAGCGGATACATCAGAGGCAATAAAATATTCACCTATCCCTACTCCAATCACCAAAGGACTGCCTTTTCTGGCGGCAACAAGCATGCCCAAATCATCAACAGAAACCACCCCCAAAGCATAAGCTCCCTCAAACTGTTTAACAGCCTGAGTAACGGCTTCAAATAAATCTCCTTGAGCTTTATCTAGTTCGTCATAAATAGCATGACCGATAACCTCTGTATCCGTTTCTGAAGTAAAGTTATGTCCTTGAGAAACTTGTTTAGCTTTAAGGGTTTGATAATTTTCAATAATTCCATTATGCACAACCGCTACTTGATCATTGCAGATATGAGGATGGGCATTGTTTTCAGAAGGAACACCATGTGTTGCCCAGCGAGTATGAGCAATGCCTGTCTGACCAGAAAACTTTTCAGTACTTTGTTCAATTTTTTGAGATAAATTTTTAATTTTACCCAAAGATCTTTGACGCAAAATATCGGTAGCGTTTTTAGAACCCTGTGATTCCTTGTCGCCTAATCTTAATACAGCAATACCAGAAGAGTCATAACCCCTATATTCTAGACGACGCAAGCCTTCCAATAAAATAGGTACCACATTTCTTTCTGCTACTCCTCCAACAATTCCGCACATAATATTCTCCAAAAATATATAATTAAAAAATGTTACTCTAAAATGAAATAACAAGCAACTATCTTGCTTGATTTAAACGATTCCTTAGGGGGTCGTTTTAATGACAATAAATAAATCGAATTAATATTTAATGCCAAAATCCTTTCAAAGTATTCGCCTTAATAAGTTCATTAGTGACTCTGGTTACTGTTCTCGACGTGAAGCAGATCAGCTTATTGAACAGAAAAGTGTTTCTATAAATGGAGAAATTGCTCCCATTGGCACTCAAGTATTTCATGATGATGAAGTTTTTATAAAAGGGCAGAGAATTCTAGCCTGTGCGGCAGATAAAACTGACAGAATCTATCTCGCTTACCACAAGCCCATTGGCATTACCTGCACCACATTAAAATCTGTTGCTGGCAACATCACCGATGCCATTAATCACCCCCAAAGAATTTTCCCTATTGGCCGCTTAGACAAACCTTCTGAAGGTTTAATATTTTTAACCAATGATGGTGATATCGTTAATAAAATTTTGCGTGCTGAAAATGCCCATGATAAAGAATATATTGTTACGGTTAACCGCCCTATTACACTTGACTTTATTAATAGAATGTCAAAAGGCATTCCTGTTTTAGACACAACAACTCAACCCTGCAAAGTTCAAAAACACAGCCAATATGTATTTAACATTATTTTAACCCAAGGGTTAAACCGCCAAATTCGTCGCATGTGTACATATTTAGGCTACAAAGTTACAAAACTCATCCGTTCTAGAATTATGAATGTAACACTAGGAAACCTTAAAGTAGGGCAATGGCGCAACTTAACTAAAGAAGAAATGTCCGAAATAAACCAAGCACTCTCAAGCTCGCAAAAAACCGCAAGTCATTCAACTAAAAAAACTTCATTACATACAAATCACAATACCAGCACCCTTAAAAAACCCAAAAATTTAAGAACAAAAAAGATTGTACAAAAATCTAGAGGATAATTTTACCCGAATTCCTGCTTAGTAGAAACTGGTGGTGCTATACGCCAACTTTCTAAGTAGGGGTGCGGGAAACTTAAGACCCTAGACTTATTGCCTGTCCTGTGGTATTTGGCAAAGACATTAAGTGCTGCACACTTTGCCAAATAATATCCGCTCCTGGTTCTATAGAAATTGCCATTTCTGCGAGTCGTTTGGCCTTATAATTTTCTGAATCATCTTCATTAAAAATTACCAGGCCTGGTAAAATCGCATTCACTTTAACCTCAGGTGAAAAGGCTTGAGCAAAAGACTTGGTCATTGACTCCAAACCTGCCTTAGTGGCTAGATAAGCAATTTGACTGTCATCACCCTGTTTAGTTTTTGCATCACTAATCGCAATAATATCTTTTATATGATGAGATGCCTTTTTAAGCAAAGGATAGCAAGCTTTATTAACGAGGTAAGGAGCTATCATATGCACCTGAAACATTTCTTGATAATGACAAGAAAAATCTTTTAAACGATCTTCTTTTATCCATAAAGATGCATTATGCACTACCGCTCGCAAACTAAATATTTTTTTAGGTAAAATTTCAAGAAAATCATACAAGCTTTTATTAACGGTAAAATCCACTTGAATCCCAGTCGCTCCTTGATCAATTAAAGCCTGAACACCTGGGCGAAAAGTTCTGTAAGTAAATACGACAGGATAAAGACCTTCTTTTAAAAAAGATTCTGCCAGATAAAAGCCTATTCTTTGGCTTGCTCCTGTAATCAATACTGCATTTTTAATAACCATAAAATTAAGTCCTTTTTAATATAATGAGGATTAAGGTACAATGACATACTAATTTAATATTCTCAGGTTACAATTTTCTTATGCAAAATAGAGTTTTTGATGTCATCATTGTTGGCGGAGGTATTACAGGAACCTCTCTTGCCTATATTTTAGCAAAATATTCCGATACCAAAACTATTGCTATCATAGAAAAATATGGTTCTTTAGCTCCGCTTAACTCTAACGCTCGTAGCAACAGCCAAACTTTACACTGCGGAGATATTGAAACCAATTATACTCTTGAAAAAGCCATCTCCGTTAAACGAACAGCAAATATGCTGGTTAAATATTCTGAACAAGTTCCTAAAAACAACTTTCTTTTCAAGTTCCCTAAAATGATTTTAGCTGTTGGCGACGATGAATGTGAAAGACTAGAAAAACGCCATGAAGAATTTAAAGCCGACTTCCCCTACATGGAACTTTGGAATGCCCAACGCATTGCAGAGGTAGAACCAAGTGTTGCCCTAAAAAATGGTCATCCTCGCCCAGAAAAGATTTTGGCTTCTGGCTGCACTAACGAATACTCTGCGGTGGACTATGGCATTTTAACAAAATCATTCATTGACTCTGCTCGACATACAGGCAAAGAAATACAAGTCTCCTTAAGCTCCAAAGTAGAAAGGATTGTACAATTTGATGATCGTTTTGAGCTACAAACTGCCCAAGGCACTTTTATGGCAAAGTTTGTCGTTGTTTCTGCGGGTGCGCACAGTTTAATGCTAGCCAACCAATTAGGCTATGGCATGGACATGTCTATTTTACCTATGGCAGGCAGTTTTTACTTTATTCCTAAAACCCTAAATGGTAAAGTTTATACCATGCAAAACGACAAACTTCCTTTTGCCGCTCTGCATGGCGACCCAGACATTACAGAACCTGATAAAACCCGTTTAGGACCTACTGCTCTTGCTATGCCAAAATTGGAAAGATACACTGGAGGGACTTACTTAGACTTTTGGAAAAGCTTAAAGCTTGACCGCAAAGTGCTAAAAGTTTTTTGGAATTTAATGAAAGACAGCACTATCCGTAATTATATTTTTCGTAACTTTTTATTTGAAGTACCTGTTCTTAATAAAAAACTATTTGCTAAAGATGCTCAAAAAATCATCCCTGATTTAACCACTGAAAATCTTTGTTATGCTAAAGGCTATGGTGGAATTCGTGGGCAAGTTATAGACAAAAAAACCATGGAACTCAAGCTAGGTGAAGCCAGCATCGTTCCCGAAAATGGCAATATAATTTTTAACATGACACCCTCACCAGGTGCAACCACCTGTTTAGGTAACGCCTACCGAGACGCAAAAATAATCTGTAAAAAACTAAAAATCACACTTCACCAAGAAGATATTATTAATGAGCTACTTGAAGGAAAAGATCTTTAATAAAATGGCTAAATATAATTTCTTTGTCTTGTAAAAAAACTAAAAACAAAATTAACCTAGTTTATCGCTAGGTTTTTCTGCTAGAATGCTATTTTTTATTCAAATACCTATATTTTATTTAGGTTTTATCACAACTGGCTATTTAACAAGGTTTATTCAATTTTTATACTCGAATCACTGCTTAGAGGCTGGATATAAAGTGCTAGAGCTTGTTCGCTAAGTGTTTGCAAAAAGTCTTGGTTTAAAACTAAGAAAGTATTTTTTGTGAATGCATAACGGGCAAGAGCTGGTGCTATATGCCAGTTTTCTAAGTAGGGATTTTGGTTTATAAACTAATGACTTGAAAACATAATGCAAGTTCATTTAAATAGCCCCATGACGAAGGAAATTGCATGACGAAGCACATGCCCGATATCGCCTGTCAGCCAAATCAAGGCGCACAAGGAAAACTAAACTGGGTTGGAATGAGCGGTATTGAACTGCCCATTATTATCTCGACCAAAGAACCCGAGAACCTTAAACTTTCATCTCTAGTACAGGCATATGTTAGCTTAGATGATGCGGAAAGCAAAGGCATTCATATGTCTCGCCTATTTTTAATTTTAGATGAAATGGGCTCGGCAGAACCTCTTTCTCCTAAGCGAATTGAAGATATCCTTAAAGCATTTATTGACTCTCATCAAAACCTTAGCAACAATGCTTTTGTTGAATTTCAGCTTGATTACTATGAAAGGCGTCAATCTTTAAAAAGTGATAACAGCGGGTGGAAGCATTACCCAACCATTTTGCGAGGAGAAATGCGTAGCGGTAAATTTGAATGCGAAATTGCGATTACTGTCCCCTATTCATCTACCTGCCCCTGTTCCGCTGCCCTATCTCGTCAATTAATTCAAGAAGCTTTTGAAGAAAATTTTAACGATAAGCAGCTAGATTACCAAACCATTATTAACTGGCTGGGATCTCCAGAAGGTATTTGTGCTACCCCTCACAGCCAGCGTTCTTATGCTCAGGTAAAGCTAAAAGTTGCCACGGTAGATACCTTAGATTTATCAGACATCATCAACCAAATTGAAGACGCGGTACAAACGCCTGTACAAGCAACAGTAAAACGCGAAGATGAGCAAGAATTTGCCCGACTTAATGCTGCAAACTTAATGTTCTGCGAAGATGCTTCAAGACGCATGCAAAATAAGCTAGAATCTAACCCTAATTTTTTAGATTATTGGGTTAGAATGAATCACTTAGAAAGCTTACATCCACACGATGCCGTTGCCATTGTGACCAAAGGCATTAAAAACGGCTATATAGACGACCCTAACCTAATGGATCGCCTGTAAATCATCTCAAAGGTATCATATTAATCCAAATCCCTACTTAGAAATTGGATATAGCGGGCAAAACATAGTGCTATATGCCAGTTTTCTAAGTAAGGATTTGGATTTTAACTCTTATCTAGTAAATGAGAGTTTTTATGCTCATAAACCTCAATCACTGTAATTGCCATGGCTGCTATAACAGGACCAAAAAACAATCCTATTATGCCGAAATGAATTAATCCTGCAAAAGTTGACAGCACCGTAATTAAGGTGTGGTTGGCAGCGTTTAAACCCTCCCCATCACGGCTAAATGTCGTGGCAATTTTATTAATCAGAATCGGGCGCATCACATTATCAATAACAAAGCCATTAATCACGGCTCCAAAAAAGATAACAACCCCAGCACTTACAAATTCACCCGTAGCAATTAAAAAAAGTGCCACAGGAAACCAAACTAAAGTTGCCCCAACAATAGGAATAAAAGAAGCAATCGCTATTGCCATGCCAATAAACAAAGCTGGTAAGCCCAATATTAAAGCTACAATAAAAAATGAAATTCCTTGTAGCAATGCAATCCCTAAAATAGACAATAGCAATACGGTTGATAAATTAGCAAATCGAGTCATAATCATAGTGTCATAATGATTTTCAAGTGGAGACAACACTTTTAAATGATTGGCAATACGATGACCGTCTCTATAGAAAAAAAACAAGGCAAAGGTTGATAATAAAATAAACACTAAAAATGAGGCCGTACTGCCCACGACTCCTTGAACTAAAAAAACAATAATTTCTTGCACAAAAGCAATAATCGTCTCAGCATTATCTTTTACCTGACTCAGCAGTCTTTGCTGAGTATCTATATCTAAAGATAGCCAACTTAATAACTTAGAATTTGCCTCACCTAAAGATTCTGGCGTTTGTAACGCTAACCAATCCTGTGCTTGTGCATATAGATGCCCAATCTGGAAACTTACTTCAATTAACAAATAAGACACCGGGGCAATCACTGTCACAAAAACTCCCAAGCTAACAATACCCGACGCATAGGTTTCTGAATGCTTAACCCGTGGCAAAACCCACTCATAAAGACTATAAGTTGCCGTTGCTAAAATCATTGCAAAAAAAAGGGCTTCCAAAAAAGGTGAAAACAGCCATAGCAATCCAATCACGGCCAAAAGTAATAAAACAATTAAAAAACCTTCTTCATAAGGTTGTTTTACACGCATAATACCTCCATGTTACATTGTCCCTAATATATAATTTAGGGCGTTAAAAAAGACAACGGCTTAATTTATCATGAAAAACTTAGACAACAAAGTATTAATTCGCCCAGCAGGTTCTTTGCAAACCCTTTCAAAGCATGAGGTTTCTCAACTTTGCGACCAAACAGAC
>CAYLXI010000001.1:7932-35593 GCA_964387695.1 uncultured Piscirickettsiaceae bacterium | reverse complement strand
ATATCGGCTCGTTTAGCCAGTATAAAATAATCTTAGTTGTTAAGTGCTTCCTTAATATATACTGCAGCTAAGCAGGGATTAGAAGGTTTGATTTTGTTATTCACCATAGTGAGTTTTTGTACGAATAATCACAACGACACAAATATTGCTTTCAATTCGGTAAACAATCCTATCTTGAAAGCTTAATCTAACAGAATAGCAACCTTTTAACTCTCCAACTAAAGGCTTGCCATCTTCAGGAAAAAAAGAGATTTTATTTTTTATTATAGCCTTCAATTTTGCTTTTAATTTTGGTGAAAGTTTAGAAGTATCTTTTAGAGCTTGTTTAGTGAATTTTACTTGAAAACGGTTGCAGCTCACAAAGGTTCTCCAAAAACTTCTTCAAAATCAACAAGCTCTCCTTTATCCGCTTCTTTAATAGAATGATCAAATTTATCTTTAAAATTTGGAGCAGATAAAAGGTGCAATGTTTCTTGCAAGCTTTCATATTCATCTGACGACATAATAATAGTGTTACCTAGTTTATGTTGAACTTCAAAAATTTCGTGTTGGTTATTGGCTTGTTTAATTAATTCAAAGAATGATTTTCTAGCATCTGTTGCGGTTAAAGTCTTTTTTAAGTTAATCATGATTTTTTACCTCTATTGTATCTGTCTACCTGTATGGCGTACCATTTAGTGTACCATAGGTGCGGCGGTTTTAGGGATTTGGGTTGTTATTTATACAGGAATGCATTTCCACGCTGGAGCGTCGGAACGATGTGATATTTTTTGCCGTTTAGTGGCATAAGAACCTGATAAGGATTTATTCTAGGTCAGTTTTATGGGCTATTTAGTGTTTCCCAGTGAACTTCACACTCGCCTTTATTTGCGGTAATGTAGGCTGAGTTTCCCGTTATGGTTACAGATAAACTCATACTACGCTCAACCAATTTGGCTAATTCTTGTATGTTTTTCCAGTTAAAGCGAAGGATCGTCGCATTTAGTTTGTTAAATTTGTCCTGCCCCTGAGACCACCAGACATCTGACTTAGAGTTAAAGCTATAAATTTTAGTTCTTTGAGAAAGACTGGTTGATTTTTTAATACGCTCAGCACTAGGTTCCCCAATATCTATCCACAGAAGAATTTGATTATCGAGTGATTTAGCCCAAATATCAGGCTCATCCAAGTCACTAAGCCCTTTAGTAAAAGTTAAAAATTCTTCAACATCTAAGCAGTAAGCTAAAACACGCGCCATCATCCTTTCAGGTGTTTCTGAGGGATGCTGTGCTAGGGTAAAGTTGCTAGATTGATAAACCTCACGGCTTAGGTCGGCAATAGCAATTTTAAATTTATAAATGGTGGGTTTAAGTGCCACAAACGCCCCTTTTTTATTTTGTTAAAGCTTGGTTAGTTTAACGCGTTGTTTTTCCAGTATTTAGTTCCTTTGATGTTCGCTTGTAGAGCCAGTCCATTTTCTGTTATTTGATAGATGGTGACATTGTCAATAATGACAGATCTTCCTATTGCAGCACCTTGATCACCTAACTTAGCGGCAGCGTCGCCTTGCACTCCAACTGACCAGCCTTGCTCAGTAAATCGTTGCATGGCATCTTTGGTATGAAAAATAAAGACTAACCGATAGTCTTTAACGCCTAAACCTAGACCAACGCCAACTTCTCCCATGTTCATAAAAGTGTGCTTACCCGTTAAATTGTTTTTAACAACACCATAACCTCCACTAAAGCTGGCAAGAATAAGGTTAACATTTTTGTTACTAAACACCGCATAACCAGGCACATTTTTAATTTGAACTCTGGTGCTTGGTTTTAGAGCATATAAATCTGATAAAACGCCCGTTTTCATATTTAATACTTCTTGGCGTTGTTGCTCTACTGTAACGGTTGAACGGTTTTGCATGGTCGAGCATCCAGTTAATCCGATAATACTAAATAATAAAACAATAGAAATAAGGCTTGAAAGTTTAGTCATGTTTTTTCCAAAAAATAGTTTAAAAAAAGAAGAAGATTAAAAAGTTACTTATACTTTGCATAGCTTTGTTTAGAGTCTTCATACAGGGCAATTAAATTATCCATTTCTTGTTGGTTATAAGGTCTTAATCCGCTAATAATCATGGTTTTGAAACCTTTGCCAACGTTAGAGTTGCCATCCATGATATCAAAATTAATTCTAACAGAACCGCGTTTTCCAGTAACTTCTAAATGACTTTGTGCCAATTTAAGCACTGGACTTTTGATATTTAAGTGGTTAAATTCAAACCCCATACTTTCGTAAATAACCATCGGTCTTGCAGGATTAATCATAACTTGTTTTGATTTTAATAAAGGCACTAAAATATGGGGGAAACTATGCCCTGAAAAAGCCACATAAGAACGAGAAAAATTTTCAATTAAGGCTTCATTTTTAGATGAGCTACCGCTTTGCTCTAAAGTTAAATAGTTTTTATCCTTGTTATCAGACAGGGTAAAATTGTTTGCAATTTTTTTAGGAAAAATTAAATCTACATTACGACCTATCATTCCCGTGTAGTGAAATGACATAACCTGAGACAACCCAAAATGAGAAAGAATTAGCGAGAATAATAAGTCTCCTGGTACACAAAACTTTTTTGCCTCTGGATTATGCAAAGGATTAAAATCGCCTGAAACTTCTTTTGCAAAACGGCTGGCTTGTTCAGGCGTAATGTTAACAATGTTTTGATTTATAGAATGAAAGTCATCTAAATACATAAAATTCCTGATAAAAACTTTAACCTAAGCCTTATAATTAAGGCATTTAGCAAATGCTAAAATGCATTTATTAGTAATGATACCTAAAATTTTAAAAAATAGCAGTGATAAGTGCAGATTTTAATCGGTTAGAATATAGCATCTCGTCTAATTTCTAAGTAGGGATTTGGATTTAAATAGAGATTAGATTTTAGGTAGGTATCTAGAAATATAGAGATTTGGGAATAATAAATTTATGAGTAAGGTGTGATGGCAGGATCTTTATTTGAACAATTAAAAAAAACGGGTCTGATTGATGAGCAGAGAGCAAAAAAAGCTAAAAAGCAAAAGCATCAGCAGTCAAAACAAAATAAATTAAAAAAAGGACAAGTAGAGCAAAGTATTGCTAAAAAATTAGCAGAAGAGGCAACACAAAAAAAAGCTCAGCACGATAGGCTGTTAAATTTAGAACGCCAACAGCAGCAAACTAAAAAAGCCTTGCAAGCAGAGTTACGCCAAGTTATCGCATCAAATGCTTTGACGGAATATAAAGGACTAGAAAACTATAACTTTGCTGATAAGGGAAAGGTTAAAACGGTAAATGTTAATGCTTCTGTTAAAAAACAATTAATATCTGGAAAGCTGCGCATTGTTCGCTTTAACGATAGCTATACACTGGTAAGGGAAGAGGCGGTCGAAAAAATTGAGCAACGCGATAAAAATATTTTAATTGCTCTTTCTAAAGAAGATAATTTCATTGCCGAAGAAGATAAAGATTATTATGCCAGATTTGAAATACCAGATGATTTGATTTGGTAACTGTATAAAATAGTAGCCGTATAACTTTAAAAGGAAAAAAAATGACTTTACAGGTTCAATATAAAATTTTAGATAAACGCCTTGGTAACGAAATTGAAATGCCTAGCTATGGAACAAAAGGTTCGGCAGGGCTAGATTTGCGTGCTTGTGTTAAAGCACCATTATGTATTAAGCCTGGAGAAACGGTTTTAATCCCCACGGGCATGGCAATTCATTTAGACGATAACGGCTTAGCTGCTATGTTGTTGCCTCGCTCAGGTTTAGGCCATAAACACGGCATTGTTTTGGGTAATTTAGTGGGTTTAATAGACTCTGATTACCAAGGGCCTCTTATGGTATCTTGCTGGAATAGAAGTAAAACACCTTATACCATTGAAATTGGTGAACGCATTGCTCAAATGGTGATAGTGCCAGTTTTGCAACCAGTCTTCACTCAGGTAGAAAATTTTGGCGATGATACCGAAAGGGGTGAGGGCGGTTTTGGTCATACTGGAACGCACTGAACTTTACCACACCTGGTAAAAATAGAGTTAAAATTCAGTTTAAATTTACATTTTTAGTCATAAAATAAAGAGGGCTGTTATGCCAACATTTGATATTGTTTCAGAGCTAGATAAGCACGAACTAACCAATGCTATAGACCAAGCTAATAAGGAAGTGACCACTCGCTATGACTTTAAAGGCACGGACTCAAGCTATACACTCAAAGAGACAACCGTAACCATGCTAACTCAGTCAGACTTTCAGCTAGATCAGATGTTTGATATCTTAGTTCAAAAGGCCAACCGTCGTGGCATTGACATAAAGTGTATGGAAGCGGGTGATGCTGATATTCAATTAAAAACCGCTAAGCAAACCATAGAAATGAAAGAGGGTCTTGATGCCCCTTTAGCTAAAAAAATAATTAAAGCCATTAAAGATGCCAAGTTTAAAGTGCAAACCTCTAACCAAGGAGATAGCATTCGCGTTACGGGTAAAAAACGCGATGATTTGCAAGAGGTCATGCAAATGTTAAAATCTATGGAAGATTTAGACCTGCCTTTGCAGTTTAATAATTTTCGAGATTAAATCGTTTTTGTTTTTTGGTAAAATATACCTTTTTATGAACATTGAATGAAACCCCCGAATGAGACCCCCTTTCCGAATGAAACAACAAATTGCTGAAAATCTAGTTATCGTTGTTAAGACTTTAAAAACTGATGGACTATTGCCTGAAAATTTCCAACCTCGTATTGGGGTCGAAAACACCAAGGATAAAGTCAATGGTGATTTTGCAACCAACTTGGCAATGATGCTAACAAAGCAAATAGGCAAGCCGCCACGAGAAGTGGCAGAAGAAATTATTAAACGTTTTCCTGCTACCGACTTTATTAAAAGCATTGCCATTGCAGGGCCTGGATTTATTAACTTTAGTGTTAAAGATAAGGCCAAATTTGAAGTGGTTAAGGCTGTCATTGATGCAGGCACGCAATATGGTAAGTCGCAAGCAGGGTCTGGCAAGAAGGTCTTAGTTGAGTTTGTCTCTGCCAATCCCACTGGTCCTTTGCATGTTGGTCATGGCCGTGGTGCTGCCTATGGAGCCAGTGTTGCCAGTCTTTTGAGTGTTGCGGGCTTTGAGGTCTCAAGCGAATACTATGTTAATGATGCGGGTCGTCAGATGGATATCTTAGCAACCTCTGTCTGGTTGCGCTATTTAGAGCTATGCGGGCAAGAGGTTGCTTTCCCAAGCAATGGTTATAAAGGTGATTATGTTTTTGATATTGCCAGCAACTTAATTGAGGAGTATTCTAGCAATCTTTCTCACCCAATTAAACGGGTTTTTGATGGCGTGGTACAGGACTTTGATGCCAAAACAGAAACTGGAGATAAAGAGTCACATATTGATGATTTGATTCTTAAGGCTAAAGGATTGTTAGGTGAAGAAAATTATAGCTATGTTTTTGATGCGGCCTTAAATGTTATTCTCTCAGACATTAAACAAGATTTATCTGGCTTTGGGGTAGAGTTTAATGAGTGGTTTTCTGAACGCTCTTTAATGGATTCTGGGGTTATTGACCTAGCGATTAAAAAGTTACAAAAAGCCGATAAGATTTATGAGAAAGAGGGTGCTTTGTGGTTTCGCTCTACCGACTATGGCGATGAAAAAGACCGTGTTGTGGTGAGAGACAATGGTTTAAAAACTTATTTTGCCTCTGACATCGCCTACCACTTAAATAAATTAGAGAGAGGTTTTGACACCCTTATTAATATTTGGGGTTCGGACCATCATGGCTATGTGCCAAGAGTTAAGGCGGCAATGGAGGCCATGGGAGAAGACACCAACGCCCTGGAGGTTTTGCTGGTGCAGTTTGCGATACTGTATCAAGGTGGCAAAAAGTTATCTATGTCAACCCGTTCAGGGCAGTTTGTTACCCTGCGAGAATTACGCGAAGAAGTGGGTGTCGATGCAGCAAGATTTTTTTATGTACAACGAAAATCAGAACAGCACATGGATTTTGACTTAGATTTAGCAAAATCAAAATCAAATGAAAATCCCGTTTATTATATTCAGTATGCTCACGCTAGAATTTGCAGAGTCATGGCACAAACCACTGAAAAAGGCTTTAGTTTTGATTTAAATGCAGGGCTAAACAATCTACAACACCTTGCATTAGAGCAAGAAGCTGATTTAGCTTTATTAGTCTCTAAATACCCTGATATTGTTGCACGAGCTGCTTTAGCTTATGAACCACATCAAATTGCTTATTACTTAAAAGATTTAGCCCACGGATTGCATTCTTATTACAATGCAACGCAATTTATTGTGCCAGAAGATAATGTTCGCAACGCTCGTTTAAGTCTTATTGTTGCAGTCAAGCAAGTGCTAAAAAATGGATTGGCAATTCTTGGCGTTTCAGCACCTGAGAAAATGTAATGGCACGAGATATGCGTCATGGCTATGGTAAATCTCATAGGCCTGATTTTAAAAGAAAATCACAGCAACAAGAAGTTGTGGAAACGGAGGGGTCGCCTAGTCTTATTTGGTTAGCAGTAGTCTTCGTTTCGCTTGCTTTATTAGGAAGTTTTTTTGCAGTTAAACATTTTGCAACACAGGGTGTAGGTTCGCGTTTAGAGGCATTAGAAATTCTAGAAGAACAGCCCGTCGATATTGCAGCAACGGATACAATAACTAAAGCTAAAATAGTAGAAATTCATCCTCCTGAATCTGAAGTATCAAAGGATAGTAAAATAGATCTGAAGGTGGTTGAACAGGCTGAAGTTCCATTAAATGAAGCCAATTTGGCAGAAAAAAAACAATCTTTAGATTCTATTCAGTTCACCTTCTATGAAGGGTTAAGTGAAACCGAAGTGGTGGTATATGCCGAACCTATTCCAGTTGTTTTACCAGATCCTTATTATATCTTAGCTGGTACTTTTGGACGTTATGAACTAGCAAGGCAAGAACAAGATCGACTTAAGAGTCGTGGCCTGCTTGTTGAGATAAGCGTGTTGAAATTACAAAGAACTTATTATCGCCTTAGATCAGGCCCATTTACTAATCGTATAAAAATGAATAAAAAACGCAATGAATTAAGGCGCTTAGGAATAGACACTTTGTTAATAAAAGTGGTGAGTTCAAAGCCAAAAGAAAACTAAATATCAAGTTTATAAATAGGAGTTAGAAGATAGCCTAATCGGTAGGTGTTTCAGCGGGTAGTTGCTCTTCTGTAATAATTTTATTTCTTCCATTTTCTTTAGCATAATATAAGGCATCATCTGCTCGTTTTATAAAATCATCTATGCTTTCATTTGCTCTATAAATGGAAATGCCAAAAGAAGCTGTAATTATGCCAAGAGTTTCAGAAGAATTTCTGCGTTTTAGGGTAGCAGATTCTATCGCGACTCGAATGCTTTCAGCTCTTTTTTGTGCTTCTTCTAGCGAGCTATTGTTTAATAATAGCGTGAACTCTTCTCCCCCATAACGAGATAAACTTTCATTTTTGAGTTTACTTTTTTTCATTAGATTAGAAAAAAATCGTAAAACACTGTCGCCGACTAAGTGTCCAAAGCAGTCATTAAAGCGTTTGAAGTGGTCAATATCTGCAATGATAAGGCATAATGTACTTTGATCATTGGATGCACTTAATGTAAGTTCTTGAATTGCATTGTTAAAAGCTTTTCGGTTGCCTATTTGAGTAAGCTCATCTTGCAATAATTCTGCTCGAGCTTCAATTAATTGGTGGCGAAGACCTTCTACTTCTTTGGCGTTGGTAAGCATGTCTGTTTGCAGGTCTTCCGTATTTTTTTGCATAGAAGTCGCAGTGCTGATGATATTACTTGTTAAACGCTTTAATTCCTCGGCATTAATGTCAGGAGAAGATAAAGACTCTGCACAAATATCAAGTTCTTTAGTATGCTCTTCTAATGTTTCACTCCAAGAGTTCATGCGATTAACCATGGACGAAATTAAGCGTCGTAAGGCCATGTCAAAATTGTCATCACTCTTATTTTCTGCTGTTAAGAAATCATTATAAAGACGCTTGCCAATACGATCATTGTAGCCAAAAGGATCATTTAAAATAGAGTCCATTTCTTGACGAAATTGGGGATTATCACCTTTAAGATACTGATACCAGACAAAGTAGTTTAATGGAGAAGGGGAGATATTTTGTTCTGAAAAAACATTGACTAATCTAGTAAAGATACGCTTGGCTTGTTCTGGATCGTCTGTAGAATTAAGCATGATGAGAAGCCTATTGTAGATTTTATAATAGTGGAAATTTTATGACAGTTTACTCGTTTTTAAGATGAAGTTGTGGGTTTTATTTTAATTGTTCAGCATTTATCTGTGCGAAGGTTTAGACATAACAGAAAGGTTATGGGGTAAAATATTTATTATTGAGGTAGTGATGCTAATTCAAGAATGGATAAAAGCGAGTAACCTTCTTGCCATAAAGTAGAGCATAAAAGGAAATAATAATGTTAGATGCCAAGCAAATAGAATCAATGGTTAAAAAACTGTCAGCAATTTTACCGCCAGGATTGGATGAGATACCTGAGAGTGCACAAAAAAATCTAAAGATAACTCTATCTAGTTTTTTTCAGAAAATGGACCTGGTTTCGCGTGAAGAATTTGATATTCAATCTGCTGTTCTAGCTAAAACTAGGCAGAAATTAGAGGATCTTGAGAGAAAGGTTTCTGAGCTAGAAACTTCTTAGAAAAGACCTATGACAATAACCCGTTATGCAGCACTTTATAGCCGTGCATTATCAGGCATGGACTCCCCTGAAATTCAAGTGGAAGTTCACGCCTCTAATGGCTTGCCCAGTTTAGCCATTGTAGGCTTACCAGAAGCATCGGTTAAAGAAAGTAAAGATCGTGTTCGCAGTGCATTACTGTCGGCAGGATTTCAGCTGCCCCCTAAGAGAATTACAGTCAATCTTGCTCCAGCAGATGTTCCTAAAACGGGCAGTCGATACGACTTACCCATAGCCCTTGCTATTTTAGTCGCCACAGACCAGTTAGTTTTGCAAAGAAAGTTAGAGGACTTTGAATTTGTTGGTGAGCTGGGATTAAATGGTGAAATTCGTTCAGTGCAAGGCGTGGTAGCTTCAGCTCTAAAGATTAGAGAGTCATCTCGTGAGCTTGTTTGTCCTTTAGATAACTTATCAGAAGCGGGGCTAGTAAAAAATGCAAAGGTTCTTGGGGTAAGACATTTATTAGAAGTCTGTCATTTTTTATCAGATTTAAAGCTCCACTTGCCTAAAGCAATTTTTAACACAAAGCCACCTTTATCCTATGAAGAAGATATTTCTGATATTAGAGGACAACTACAAGCTAAACGACTGTTAGAAGTGTGTGCCAGTGGGCGACACTCTTTATTAATGGTAGGCTCTCCTGGCTCTGGAAAAAGCATGCTAGCTAACCGCCTTGTTACCCTGTTGCCTAGATTAACAGATGATGAGGCGATAGAAGTCGCCGCGTTGCACTCGTTAGCAGGTTCAAGTGTTTCGCTACAATCTTTGCATCACCGTAAAACCTACACACCACACCATACCTCTACAACGGCTGCAATAGTAGGCGGGGGGTCAGGAAATCAAGTTAAACCAGGCATAATTTCTTTAGCTCATAAATCAGTGTTGTTTTTAGATGAGTTGCCAGAGTTTAGTCGTCAAGTACTAGAGTCTTTAAGAGAGCCTTTAGAAGCTAAAAAAGTGGAGATCGTACGAGTTAATCAAAAAGTATCTTTTCTGGCTGATCCACAGCTTATTTGTGCCATGAACCCTACTCCTAGCGGTTTTTTTGCAGATGATGTTAAAGATCGTTGCAAAGACACCCCCGAGCAAATTGCTCGTTACTTGAATAAGATTTCTGGGCCTTTATTGGATAGAATTGATTGTCATTTAGAAGTTCCTCCTGTTAAATTTGAAGACTTAAGAAGAGGCGGAGACCCTTTAGCTGAAACCAGTGAAACCAGTGAAACTGTTAGAAACAGAGTGGAGATTTGTCAAGCAATGCAACGAGAAAGACAAGGGTGTTTAAACTCTGAATTAAGCGTAAAAAATTTAGCCGTTCATGCTGAGTTATCAAATGATTCAGAAAACCTACTGAAACAGGCGGTTGAAAAGATAGGTTTATCTGCTCGTTCTTACCATCGTGTGTTAAGGGTTGCTCGTACTCTTGCGGATATGGAAAAAGAAAAAAACATTCAAATTTCTCAAGTTGCAGAAGCCTTAGGCTATCGCTCTCTTGACAGAAGGCTTAAGCCTTAATGCCTGATTCTATTTATATTACGGCTTTTATTGTAGGTTTTTTAGGGGGCGTTCATTGTTTAGGAATGTGTGGAGGGATAGTAGGTGCTTTAACTTTTAATTTAAAGCCAGCGGTACAGTTAAGTTGGTGGCGTACCCTGCCTTATCAGCTCGTTTATAACTCAGGACGAATTTCTAGCTATGTTGTAGTGGGAGCTTTGTTTGGTTTTTTGGGTGCTTCAATTACTTCTTTAGCACAATTTTTACCTGCTCAGCAAATACTGCAAACGGTTGCAGGAATTTTTATGATTGTGCTGGGGTTATATTTAGGAGGGTGGTGGAACGGCGTTGTTGCGGTTGAAAGAGCAGGCACTGGAGCTTGGCAAAAAATTCAACCCCTTGCTCAGAAACTTATCCCCGTTAAAAATTTACCGCAAGCTTGGGCCTATGGTTTTGTTTGGGGTTGGATACCTTGCGGGTTAGTTTATAGTATGCTGATTATGGCTTTAAGCTCGGGTGGAGCAACAGAAGGTGCCATGGTGATGCTTGCATTTGGACTAGGAACTTTGCCTAATTTAATGCTAATGGGAGTGTTTGCCTTTTATTTTACCCGTTTATCGCAGACCACTTGGGTAAGACAACTGGCAGGCATAAGCGTTATTTTGATGGGTTTATGGCAGTTCTATTTAGCCTGGACCATTAGAGTGGCTTAAATAATGCGGCTATTAAGCGATTCCTTATAGTGAGAAATTTACAATGAAAAATACTTCTCAGGATAATCAGTCTGGTTTTGTTTTGATGTTTTTGCTGGTGATTATGGTGATAGGTGTTGGAGCTTATTTCTCTAAGTTTGCTGAGAATAATCTTTTTCAGATTCAGCCTGAAAGAGAGTTAGAAGCCTTGTATAAACTAGAGAAAGTTAAGCAAAAGCTGCTTCTATACGCGGTGCAACATCCAGAGATTTATTCGACCTCCGCCAGTGCCTCTTATCATTACTATGAAGCTTTTAGAGTGCCAGGACCGGGTTATTTTCCTTGTCCTGATAATGATGGGCGAAATTCTTTAGATGTACCAAATGGAAAAATAGCAAGCTCTTGTTTAGATACCACCTCTTTTGGAGAAGGATTTGTTCATGGTTTTTTAGCTCCTTCAATTAAATCTAGAAATGTTTTTTTTACTTCCAGTGCTCAAACCAAAAAATATTATTTTGTGGTGTTAGAAGAGCTTGTTCATCAAAATCCGCGTTATGTTAATACTATTCTTGGCACTAACTTAAATCGCTTTGCCCCTCTTAATTATAATTTTTCTCCCGCTAATTTATTATCATTAAATGGTCGATCTGACTTCGTTGCTTTGATATTTTTACCAGGCGTGCCTCAAGATTTTCCAGTTGGGTTTAGGCAAAACCAAAATCTTAATGGAGTCGAACATTTTTTAGATTATAAAATTAGCATTATATCTGGATCAAAAGCACGCAAAGCAGGTAATGTTTTACTAGACAACAGCTTAAACAATGAGTTTTTTACTAGATCAACACAAAATTTAGGCATCAATGATTTAGTCGTGGGCATTACACTTGAAGAATGGCGTGGTGCCATGTTACAAAGGGTTTTAAATCAAAAAAACCTGTTTTGCAATGAATTATCAGCCACTGTTCCACACTGGTTTAATGAATATCACCCCGCTGCAAACCCTGTTGGCTCTAGTTGGCGTGGTTTATTATGCCTTTAAAGTTAAGCCAAAATCAAAGCCAAAAAACACAAAAAGGCTTTACCCTAATTGAAGTGTCTATAGCGATTTTATTAATGGGTATTTTGCTTGCGGGGAGTTTAACCATAGCCAGTGCATTGATAGAGATAGACAAACGAGAACAGGTGGATATTCAATTATTAGAAGTTTCTAAAGCAATGAAAATGTACTTGGTAATGAATAAATATTTGCCCTGCCCAGATATCACAGGAGATGGTCGAGAAAATAGACATTCTAACGGGGTGCATTGTAGCAATGATTTTGGTTCTCTTCCTTTTCTTAACTTAGGAGTCGCTTCTAAAGATGCTTGGGGAAATAATTTTGCTTATAAAGTTAATGAAAGAGTAGATGTTGTAACAAGAGATTATATAACCGATATTTGTGAGCCCGCCAGTGTTTTTGCTAAAACAGGAGTAAAAACCACAACCACAGATTTTGCCTATTGCCCAGAAACGGCAACTTATTTTTGTAACGATGCCTGTCATTCTGCCTGTGGAGTAAATTGTGATTTTTCTAAGGATCCAAGAAAAGTGACCCCGCCATATTTTCACTTTTCTACCCAGCCCATTGGAGCAGAAGCTTTTGACAGTTTAAGAAAAGATAGAGCTGACCCTAAAAAAAACTTAATTCTATTTTCTTCTGTTGATTTAAACGACGATGAAGCAAAAGATGTTGTTGCCAATAGCATTGTGGCAATGGTGGTATCTTATGGTAAAAATGGTGCAAGAGCTTGGGAAAATTGTTCTGCTACTTCAGGATTAACCCCAATAGAAATTGAAAATTGTGATGGAAACAGAGTGTTTCAAAAATCATTAAAAGGTGAAGAGTTTAATTTTTTTAGTTGGGTAACGCTCAATGATGCCAAGCAAATAATGATTCAGCACAAAGGGTTTTCAAAATGAACTGGTTTTCAGAATGAAAATATCCCAACGAGGTTTTTCTTTAGTTGAAATTAGCCTTGTTATGTTAATTATTGGCTTACTAATGGCAGGCACTATAACGATGGTGAATGTTCAAAGGGAAAATTTATTATATAAAGATTCTCAACAAATTAATGCTCAAATAAAGCAAGCTTTATTATCTTTTGTTTGGGTTAATAAATATTTACCCTGTCCAGACACGGATACAAAAGGTAGTGATAATTATGGTTATGAAAACCGAGCGGCTAACGGAACTTGTTTAGCCAGTGTTGGCACAGTGCCTTTTTTAAATATTGGTTTATGGCAAGCAAATGTCAGAGATGCTTTTAATGGAAAGATACGGTACGCAGTAAATAAATCTGTCACAAACCTTTCAAAAATGCAAAATCCTAACCACTCTGCAAGCTATTTTTGTAATGCCAGTTGTAGCTCAATAGTCTTGCCTAAATTCACTCTTAAAACCCCTCCCGTATCATCAGATTCAGGGCTAGGAAATTACAATATTTGCTCCTCAACAGAAATGTTAAGCTGCACAAATAGCTCTAATAAAGAAGCAGAAGGGTTATCTGTTGTTTTGGTCGCGTTTAATAAAAGAGGTAATGTTGCTTGTGGCATGCGTTCTCGCTTTGAAGCAGAAAACTGTGATAACGATAGGTTTTATTGGCATGCCGATTTTAACGCAGAAGCAGGGCTAGAGTTTGATGATACCCTTCTAGGCATTTCTGGTTATGAAATAAAGCTAAGGGGATTTTAATAAGCGATCCCGTAAGACGGTTTTTTAAATAGAAATTTAAAATTTAGGTTAAAATAATGGTTAATGTTCTAATCTTGTGCTAAATAAAATTTATGACTCTACAAATATCTAATGTTCGTGCTAATTTTTCTTCGGTTTATTTTAATAGAGGTCAAGATCTCTTTAAAAAAAACCGAGTTATTTCACTAAAGATTCTCCAGAAATCATCAGACTATGTTCATATTGAAACGGTTGTTGATGGCAGCGGTAATAATACTTACATCCAAAACATCGACTTTTGTTTTTTAGAGGGTATCAATAATATTAATATTGAAGGCGATTGTTCTTGCCCTGTGGGTTATGACTGTAAACATGTTGTGGCAGGTGTGTTGGCCTATCAAAAACAACTTTTTTTGGACTCAAAAAACAACAAAAAAGACAGAGATGTTTTAAAGTTTTCTAAATGGCTTGACACTTTTTCAGATGTGGTTGAGCAAGAAGAAAGTAATAGAGCAGAAGATGTTTGGTTTACCTTTAGTTTATTTGACGATTATAATGATAAGCTTAACTACTCTAAACCTAGTTCTAATAAAGATGAGCTTTCTGTGATTAAGCATGCCTATACTGCAAAAGGTAATTTAGCTAAACCTAGAAGAATAGCTACAAATACATTTTTTTCTACGACAGACTCTTTTCGTATAGCCAACAACCAGTCTGAATTTACGGCAAGACTATTAAGAAACTGCACAATAAACTACCAATATAACTCTAATATTACCTTTGCAAATGAAATAGGTTTTTCTGTTTTATCACAGCTAATTAAACTAGGCGTTATCTACTATAAAAATCAGCAACAACCATTAACATGGTTACAAAACACTGCCCATTCTCTTGAAATAAATTATAAAAAGTTAGCAAAAGAATATGTTTTTACGGTAGATATTCCTAAAAATCATTTTTTAGTCTTGTGTGAGCCACCAATTATTATTAATGCTGAAAACCAACAAGCACAAATGGTTAAAGCACCTTTAAGTGGCAATTCCTTAGAAAAGTTATTAGAGATTCCTAAAATAACCAGCATAAGGCAACTAGAATCATTAATGGATTTAATGATTGAAGAAAATGATTTAAAAGTAAAAAACACCCCAGAGAATGTATTGCCGCTTCCAGTGGTGAATGAGTTTAAGGTTAAGGTCATTAATGAAGCTCCGCAACCTATTTTAAAGTTTTATGACGCAGAATTATTATTATTTGTGGTCTGCTTTAAATATGGCGATTTAATCTATTCACCAAGTAGAGAATTTATAGCTAAAGAAAATATAAAAGTAGATGGAAAGCGTTATGAAATTTATCGTAAGCTCGAGATAGAGCAAGATTGTCTTAAGCAAATAGAACAGCACCTGCACCCCATAAAACCTCCTGAGTTACTTGAACACGAAGTTGCTTATAGCCTAAGTGAAAAAAAATTATCTATGGAAGAATCCCTTGCAAAGTTTGCGGAGTTGCAAATAGAGGTATTTCCTGTTTTATTGTCCCAAGGCTGGATTTTAGAATTTAAAGAAGATGACCTAATCACGATTAACAAAGTCGATCACCTAGAGGTAGAATCAGAACCTTATAACGACTGGTTTGAATTAAGTTTTAGTATGACATTGGGCAAAAAACAAATATCAATGTTACCCGTAATTCGATATCTACTTAGTGCTTATGATAAAACAGAAGATTTACCACCCAAGATATTAGTGCCAATGACAGGCAAAGAAGTTGTAGAGTTTTCTAAAAAACAAATTGCCCCTATTTTTAATACTTTTTTGCAATTATATGGCAGAAAAGAAATTCCTGATACTATTCAAGTAGAACCTTTTGACTCTCACCTTATTCACGGATTAAGCACTCAAGAAATAACATGGAAAGGCAGTAAAGAAAGTTTACAGCTCGCTAAAAAGCTCAAAGAATTTACTGGCATAGAAAAAAACACCCCTCCCAAAGGTTTAAAAGCAACTTTACGAGAATACCAACAGTTTGGTTTAGACTGGTTAGGGTTTTTACACCAGTTTAAATTTAACGGTATTTTGGCCGACGATATGGGGCTAGGAAAAACCATTCAAACCCTTGCTTGGATTTTAAAACTAAAAGAAACTAAGCAACTTAATAACCCAGTATTACTTATTGTTCCCACCTCGCTAATTGGTAACTGGAAAGCAGAATCAAAACGCTTTACTCCTGATCTAACCTTGCTAACACTGCACGGCACAGAAAGATTTGACTTGTTTTCTAAAATAACTAAGCATGACATCATTATTACCACTTACCCCCTCATTGTTAGGGACTTTGAGAGATTTAAAAAACAAAGATTTACCTACTTAGTTTTAGATGAAGCACAAAAAATTAAAAACCCCAAAACCAAGCTATATCAATCTTTACAAACATTAAAAAGTGATAATCGCTTATGCCTAACAGGCACACCCATTGAAAATCATCTGGGTGAACTCTGGTCAATTTTTAACTTTTTAATGCCTGGTTTTTTAAGTAATCTGCCAAGATTTAAGAAACAATATCAAACCCCTATCGAAAAAGAAGGGCAAACCTCAGTACAGAAAAATTTAAGCAACAAGGTATCACCATTTTTGCTAAGACGCACCAAAAAAGAAGTGGTTACCGAATTACCAGATAAAACAGAAATTATAAAAACCGCAGAATTTGAACCCGAACAAGCAAATTTGTATGAAACAATTCGGTTAACCATGGAAAAGAAAATCCGAGATGTTGTCGCAGAAAAAGGCATGGCTAAGTCACAAATTATCATACTAGATGCCCTCTTAAAATTACGCCAGGTTTGTTGTGATCCGCAACTGGTTAAAATAGATGCTGCCAAAAAAGTTAAAACCTCCGCAAAACTAGAAATGTTAATGGACTTAGTTACAGAATTAATTGAAGGAGGGCATAAAATTATACTCTTCTCACAATTTACCTCAATGTTAAGCATTATAGAAAAAAGATTTAACAAAGCAAAAATAAAATACAGCCTGTTAACAGGTCAAACCAAAAAACGCGAAGAAGCCATTAATTCTTTCAAAGATGGCGAAACCTCGGTATTTTTAATCAGCCTAAAAACAGGAGGAGTTGGCTTAAACTTAACCGAAGCAGATACGGTTATTCATTACGACCCCTGGTGGAATCCTGCGGTAGAAAACCAAGCTACCGACCGTGCTTATCGTATAGGGCAAAATAAAGAAGTTTTTGTTTATAAATTAATTATGGCAAACACGATAGAAGAAAAAATAATTGATCTGCAGGTCAGAAAACAAGCCTTACAAGATCAAGTTTATAATAAAAAAGGTCAAAAAGCACAGGCAAATATGACTGGAAGCGACCTAATAAATTTATTGTCTGATGACTAATAAAGGCTTCACTTCTTGAAGAAAATACTTAAAGCCGTCGCAACGGTCGGTAGCATGACCCTGCTATCGAGAATTCTCGGTTTTGTTAGAGACATGGTTATCGCCAGATACTTTGGGGCAACGGCTGGAGCAGACGCTTTTTTTGTTGCCTTTAAAATCCCCAATTTTTTTAGACGCCTATTTGCCGAAGGAGCTTTTTCACAGGCATTTGTTCCTGTGTTGGCAGAAGTTAAAGAAAAACAAGGCAAAGAAGCCGTTAAGCATTTAGTTGACGCAATCACCTTTCGTCTGGGCGGCATATTGCTAGTTTTAACCGCGTTTGGAGTGTTTGGCTCTGGATTGTGGATGATGGTGTTTGCCCCAGGTTTTATAGACGACCCAGAGAAATTTGACCTAGCTTCAGACATGCTAGCCATTACCTTTCCCTACCTTCTTCTCATATCACTGGTCGCTTTTTCATCGGCAATAATGAACACCTACAATCAATTTGTCGTGCCTGCATTTACTCCTGTATTCTTAAATTTATCATTAATAGCAGCGGCTATTTGGTTGTCTCCCTTGCTTGATGTGCCTATTATGGCACTGGCTTGGGGAGTTCTCGTTGCAGGAGTCATTCAGCTGCTATTTCACCTGCCGTTTTTATGGCGTTTAGGTTTGTTGCCAAAACCTACGCGCAAGTCAAACCCAGGTGTAAGTGAGATTAAACGCCTTATGATTCCTGCTTTATTTGGGGTGTCTGTCGCACAAATAAATTTATTGCTAGATACCGTTCTGGCATCTTTTTTAATTACAGGTTCAGTCTCTTGGCTATATTATTCAGACCGACTAATGGAATTTCCTGTTGGTGTTTTTGGGGTTGCCTTAGCCATAGTAGTTTTACCAAGTCTATCTAAAAAAGCAGCTAGAGAAGATTGGCAAGGTTTTCAAGAAGACTTAAACTTTGCTTTAAAGCTGGTGTTTATTATTGCCCTACCAGCTACTTTTGGTTTGCTACTATTAGCAGAGCCACTGATAACCACTTTATTTTATTATGGTGCTTTCACTGCCCATGATGTTCATCAATCAGGACTAAGTTTAATGGCATATTCTTTTGGATTGCTTGGCTTTATTTTAATAAAAATATTGGCTCCAGCGTTTTATGCTAGAAAAGATATGAAAACACCCGTTAAAATTGCCATTGTTGCCTTAGTTGCCAACATGGTCTTTAACTTATTATTGGTTTGGCATTTTGCCCATACTGGTTTAGCCCTAGCAACCTCTATTTCAGCTTTTATTAATGCAGGATTATTGGCATATTTTTTAAGAAAATCAGGGTTTTTAAAGCTATCATCTAATTGGAATAAATTAATTATACAAGGGGTTTTGGCAAACATTGCACTCATCGTATTTATTGCAACCCTAGCTCCCGTAGATGAAAATTGGCTAGAGTTTGGTGCTTGGCAAAGGCTTGGTTGGTTAATGTCATTGGTAATGGGGGCGATAGTGGTTTATTTTGCCACGCTGTTTTTATTTGGTTTTAGACCGCGCTCGTCGTTAAGAGATTCCTTAAGGAGACACTGATAAGCCAGTTTTCTAAGCAGGGATTTTCTAAGTAGGGATTTAGGATAAGTGTTATACTTTCCATTTTGATAATTAACCTTTATTCTGTAAAATGAAACTCATTCGTGGACACTATAACTTACCCCCTGCAACAAGCTTGGCGAATGGCTGTGTATTAACCATTGGTAACTTTGATGGCATTCATCTGGGTCATCAACAGGCTTTAAATAAGGTTAAAAAACTATCTCATTCTTCAAAATTACCAGGCGTGGTCTTGGTGTTTGAGCCAACACCCATAGAGTTTTTTAACGCTAAAAATCCTCCCGTGCGTTTAATGAATTTACGCGAAAAATTGCAAGGATTTAAACAAACCGATATTGATTTTGTGCTTGTTTGTCGTTTCAATGCGTTTTTTGCAGAGCTAACCGCCGAAGACTTTGTGCAGAGGATATTATTAAAAGGTCTTAATGTTAAGCACCTAGTGGTTGGAGACGATTTTTGTTTTGGAAAAAATCGCCAAGGAAATTTTGCTTACTTACAAAAATCAGGTAAAAAATTTGGCTTTGGAGTGAGTGACCTACCTACCTACCAGATAGATCAAGAGCGAGTGAGCAGCACGCGGGTGCGTAAAGCCCTGCAACAAGATGATTTGTTACAAGCAAAACGCCTTTTAGGACAAAGTTTTTTATTTGACGGCAGAGTCATTCATGGTAAAAAACTAGGCAGAAAAATAGGCTTTAGAACCTTAAACCTTAATCCCAAACGAATCCAAATGCCTGTATCTGGCGTGTTTGCCGTTAAAGTTAAAGGCATTGCCAAACAACCTTGGGCAGGGGTCGCAAACATTGGCGTTCGTCCAACCGTAAACGGGCTAAGACCCTCGATAGAAGTACACTTGTTTAACTGGAGCAAGGACATCTATGGCAAGCATGTTCAAATAGAGTTGCAAGCCTTTATTCGCCCAGAAATAAAATTTGATAGCCTAGATTCATTGGTTGAGCAAATTAAGCAAGATATCCAGCAGGCAAAACAACTTTTAAAACTTTTGATAGAGAAGAATAAATACCATGACAGTGGATTATAAATCAACCTTAAACCTACCCGAAACTGCTTTTCCTATGAAAGGAAACTTGCCCAATCGTGAACCCAAGCAAGTTGCCGCTTGGCAAAAAGCAGAACTATATCAGTCTGTTCGTAAAGCGATGGCAGGTCGTCCTAAATTTATTTTACACGACGGACCTCCCTATGCAAATGGCAGTATTCACATAGGGCATGCGGTTAATAAAGTGCTAAAAGATATGATAGTAAAATCAAAAGGTTTAAATGGTTTTGATGCCCCTTTTGTACCAGGTTGGGATTGTCATGGCCTACCGATTGAGCTAAATGTAGAAAAGAAAAAAGGCAAAGTAGGGCAGAAAATTAACGCCACAGATTTTCGTCAAGCTTGTCGTGAATACGCCCAAAAGCAAGTAAACGGACAAATGATAGATTTTCAACGCCTAGGCATTATGGCAGATTGGCAAAACCCCTATCTTACTAAAGACTATAAATTTGAAGCCAACGAGATTAGAGCCTTAGCTAAAATCATCGAAAAAGGACACCTATTAAAAGGCACAAAACCTGTTTACTGGTCAGTTGGCGGACACTCAGCCCTAGCAGAAGCCGAAGTTGAATACGAAAACAAACGCTCTTTGGCCATTGATGTACGCTTTAAAGTAATAGACGACACTGCATTTTTTAAACGCTGTCATCATATTGAAGATCATCTTGGAGAAGGAGATATATCTGTCGTTATCTGGACGACCACTTCTTGGACACTCCCTGCCAACCAAGCCGTTGCAGTGAACCCTGGTTTAGAATACGCACTGCTACAAGTTGAAGGGGAGCATGGACCAGAACGACTGTTTATTGCCCAAGATTTAGTTAAAGACAAAATGGCACAATGGGGTTTTGAAAACTACCGAGTTATTGCCTATGGACGCGGAGAGCAGTTTGAGCTTATTCGCCTACAACACCCTTTTTATAATCGTATTGTGCCACTAATTTTAGGAGACCATGTAACCACCGAAGCAGGAACAGGCTGTGTACACACCGCTCCTGGACACGGCCAAGAAGATTTTGCCGTAGGCTTGAAATATGATTTAGAAGTAGATTGCCCAGTGGATGGACGGGGAAATTTTGTGGTAGGCACGCCATTATTTGCAGGAGAAAATGTACTTAAAGTGGACGATCATGTTATTGAAGTGCTTAAGAAGCATAAATCTCTCATGCATATTGAAGCGATTGTACACTCCTATCCTCATTGCTGGCGAACTAAAACCCCGCTTATTTTTAGAGCAACACCACAATGGTTTATTAGCATGACACAAGCTAATTTACGCAATGATGCTATGGCAGAAATAAAACAAGTTCAATGGGTGCCTGAATGGGGGCAAAGCCGCATTGAAAGCATGGTTCAAGATCGTCCAGACTGGTGCGTATCTCGCCAGCGTTTTTGGGGCGTTCCAATTGCTATCTTCATTCATAAAGTTACCCGAGAAATGCACCCCCGCACCCTAGAGATAATGGAAGAAGTTGCCAAATTAGTTGAAATTAACTCAATTGATGCTTGGTACGATTTAGATATAGAAGCCATGTTAGGAGAGCAAGCCAAAGACTACGAACAAGTAACAGATATTTTAGATGTATGGTTCGATTCAGGCATATCACACTTTAGCGTCTTACAAGAAAGAGAAGAGCTGTCCCTGCCCGCAGACCTGTATTTAGAAGGCTCTGACCAACACCGAGGCTGGTTTCAATCTGCCCTATTAACCTCCCTAGCAATTAACGGCAAAGCCCCTTACAAGCAAGTGTTAACTCACGGCTTTACCGTCGATAAAGACGGCAAAAAAATGTCAAAATCTTTAGGAAATATTGTTGCCCCCAAAGAAATCACCCATAAATATGGAGCAGATATTTTACGCCTTTGGATTTCTGCTGCCGACTACCGCTATGAAATGACCGTCTCTGACGAAATTATTAGCCGTACTGCCGATGCTTATCGCCGTATTCGTAATACCTCGCGTTTTTTACTGGCTAATTTAAATGGCTTTAATCCCAAAACAGATTTATTAGACTACAAAGAGTGCTTGCCATTAGATAAATGGGTTATTGGACGCGCTTATAAAGTACAACAAGAAATTATTAAAGCCTATGATGAATACAGCTTTTTAACTATTTACCAAGCCATGACCCACTTTTGCTCAATAGACCTAGGATCTTTTTACCTAGATATAATTAAAGACCGTCAATACACTTGTCAAACCCAAGGCAAAGCTCGTCGTTCAGCACAAACCGCCTTATATCATATTGTTGAAGCCTTAACTCGTTGGATGGCTCCCATTCTTAGTTTTACAGCAGAAGAAATTTGGGCAATGATACCAGGAGAACACAGCGAAACCATATTTACTGCCACTTGGTACAAAGGTTTAACCCAGCTAGATGAAACCGAAAAAATGAACTCTCACTACTGGGAAGAAATCATGGCAGTGCGTTCAGCCGTATCCAAGCAACTAGAGGCACTCAGAAAAAACAAAGTTATCAAAGGCTCTTTAACTGCCGAAGTAACCCTGTATGCAGAACCAAAACTACAAGAGTATTTAAGTCAATTGCAACAAGAACTGCGTTTTGCACTCATTACTTCTAAAGCCAGCGTACAACCCCTAGAATTAAAACCAGATATTGCGATTGAGACAGAAGTTGCAGGGCTTTGGGTTGTTGTTAAAGCAACCAACAAACCTAAATGTGCTCGTTGCTGGCATCACAGCGAAGAAGTAGGGCAAATTACAGAGCATGAAGAATTATGCCAGCGTTGTGTTGACAATATTCATGGTGATGGAGAAATTCGTCATTTTGCATAAATTATTATTTAAAAACAAAAGTAAAAACCATGTCAAAATTTAGCATAAACCAAACTGCTGCCACCACTCTATGGCTAGCCGCTGTTTTAATTTTACTAGACCAAATAACCAAGTATCTAGCCATTACACTACTGGTACAAGGTGTGCCAGTTGCGGTAATGCCCAGTTTAAACATGACTCTCGCATATAACTACGGAGCAGCCTTTGGGTTTTTAGCCGATATGGGTGGTTGGCAAAGATGGTTTCTAAGCACTATAGCCATTGTTATTTCTATTGTTTTAATTGTTTGGTTAACAAAATTACCCAAAAAATGGACGACAGAAGTTGTCGGGCTAAACTTGATTTTAAGTGGAGCGATAGGCAATGTTATAGACCGAGTTTTAGAAGGTCGGGTAACAGACTTTATTGACTTTTACATTGGTAATTGGCACTATGCAACCTTTAATATTGCCGACATGGCAATTACCATTGGTGCAGGGCTATTGCTATGGTCAGAATTATGGGTAAAACCCAAAGCCGAAAAAGCAGCCAAAAAAGCAGGCAATAAATCTCTCTCTTCTAAATAAAGATTTGGATATAAAGTTACTTTTTAGGGTTGTCGTAGATGTTTTTAAAGATAACTTAAAATGTTAAATAGATATTTAGATTAGAAAGGTATTTTTACCTTAATTAATCGTTTTATTCTTGCGTTTTATTCTATCAAGCTGTTGACCTAATTTAATAACTCTACTTTGTATTTTCCAAAAAAGATAAGCAGGTTGTTTGCAGTGAGTTTTATGGCACACGGCAAAAGAGCTTGGAGTTTTAGTTTTGTTAGAGCTCATCTTTTAGCGTTTCTCAAAGACTTAAGTAAAGATTTAGAAGGGAAGGCATCGGCAGGAAGTTTGTGCTTCACTTGATAAGCCCTAATTGCCTTACGGGTTATCGGACCAGAAATGCCATCAGCTGTGCCAGCATTAAAGCCAAGTAAGTTTAGCCTCTCTTGAATTTCTTTCAGTTCTATTTTACTTAAGGCAGCATCATTTTTAGGGGCTTTTTTGCTTAAAGCAGGGCGATTGATAATTCTATCAGCAAGGTGTCCCACGGCAAGAGCATAGTTATTTGAGCGGTTCCAGCGTTTAATGACCTGAAAGTTTTCAAAGACTAAAAATGCAGGGCCTCTGTAATCACTAGGAAGCAATAATCTTGCCTGCAAATTGGCACTGGGCAAACTACGACCATCGGCAAGTTTAATGCCAAGGTTTTCCCATTCAGTTAATGGTTTTTCAGTTCTGCCATCAGCCAAAGCTAAATTAAATCCATCAGGCAAGCTCACCTCACGACCCCAGTTTTCTTCTTCTTGCCAGCCAATGGTTTTTAAAAAACTACCCATAGAATGAAATACATCAGGCAGGCTATTCCACAAATCAATTTTGCCATTGTTGTCGCCATCTACGGCATATTTTAAATAGTTACTAGGCATAAATTGAGGCAATCCCATTGCTCCAGCCCAGGATCCTCTCATTTGTTCAATTGGCACATGCCCCAAATCAATGATTTTTAAAGCGGCTAAAAGTTCACTCGTAAAAAACTTAGAGCGACGTGGGTCATAAGCTAGTGTTGCCAAAGATTCAATTATTTTAGTGTTACCAGTATAGCCACCATAATTAGTTTCTAAGCCCCAAAAAGCAATGATAAATCTACCAGGAACACCATATTTTTTAGTAATTTCATTTAACTGTTCTTGGTGTTTTTTATATAACTCCTGCCCTTTTTCTACCCGCCATTTGGTAATAGCTCTATTAAAATACTGCCAAAAGGTTTGGGAAAATTCAGGTTGTCTGCGATCAAGTCCTAAAACACGCAAATTAAGATGAACATCTTTAAATGCCTTGTCAAGAGTTCGTTGAGAAATACCTTGTTTAAGAGCCTCTTTTTTAAACTCCGCCACCCAAGCTTGAAACTTCTCTTCGGTTTGTTCAGGAGGTGTATAAGAAACGCTATGGGTAGCAAAAGTGATTAAAAAAGCAAAGGTAATTATATTTAATATTTTCATAAACATCATTTTACTAAAGTTATGTATAACTTATGAAGTAAAATAGTGTTTTTTATTGAGAGTAATTGCAATGTGTCGTTTTTTTGCCACTTCCCCACGGGGCGTTAGTGAACTATTAAGGGACGAGCTTTTGTCCTTTGGTGCCGAATCAGTCAAAGTTCAACCTTCTGGAGCAACTTTTGAAGGAGATATGGAAGTTGGTTATCGTGCTTGTTTGTGGTCTCGTTTAGCCAACAGAATTTTCTATACGGTACTTGACCAAGAGCTAGACAATCAAGATGCCATGTTAGATGCCGTAAGTCAAATCGACTGGCTAGAGCATTTAGATGTCAACAGCACTTTTTCAGTGTCTTTTTCAGGGCAAGGGCTAGGCATTACCCATACGAATTATGGGGCTTTAAAAATTAAAGACGGCGTGGTGGATTATTTTAGAGAGCAAGGACTAGATCGCCCATCTATTGATAAAGAAACTCCTGACTTAAGAATTCATGGTCATGTTAATCGTAATAAATTAACGATTGGCATAGATTTATCAGGGCATAGCCTTCACCAAAGAGGTTATCGAGAAGGCTTACAAGTAACAGCTCCCCTAAAAGAAAATATAGCAGCGGCAATTTTAATGCGAGCTAACTGGATAAATATTGCTAAACAAGGAGGGGCATTTTACGACCCCATGTGTGGTTCAGCAACTTTTTTAATAGAAGCTGCCATGATGGCATCAGACTGCGCACCAGGTCTGGTAAAAGCTGCAGAAAAAGGACTTGTGTCATGGAAACAATACGACGAAGAGCTATGGAAAAAACTGCAAGAAGAAGCCCAAGCAAGAGAGACAGAAGGGCTTAAAAATTTACCTGATATTTTTGGCTCAGATATTTCACATCGTTCTTTAGATATTGCCACCGAAACCATTTATGCAGCGGGTTATTCTGACATTATTGAAATAAAACAAATGTCAGTAACACAAGGCAGGCGTTGGGGAAACTGGCAGGCAGGTTTAATCGTTTGTAACCCCCCTTATGGCGAGAGAATGGGTGAGCTTGAAGAAGTTAAGCAAGTTTATATGCAGCTAGGAGACTACCTAAAGCTAGAGTTCTCAAGTTGGCAAGCAGCGGTTTTAACCTGCCATTCAGAGTTAGGCATGTATTTAGGCATAAAAGCAAAACGATCGCATGATTTTTACAACGGAGCAATGGAATGTAAATTGTTTCGTTTTGATGTTGAAGAAAAATGGTTTAGAGAATCTGCCATGTCTGCTAATCAAGATTTAGCGGCACAAATAGAGCGACTGCAACCAGACTTAAAAGAATCTGACGGGGCGAGAATGTTAGCGAATCGCCTGAAAAAAAACAAACAAAACTTAAAAGGATGGATAAAACAAAAAGACATTCAGGCCTACCGAGTCTATGATGCAGACTTGCCAGAATATGCCCTAGCAATAGATTTTTATCACACACTTGAGGGCGTAAATTGGTTAATGGTAGCAGAGTATGCCGCACCCAAATCAATTAATCCAGCCAAAGCTCGCAGACGACTATATGAGGCCATGTCTATTTTACCAAGTGCATTTGATTTGCCAGCAGATAGAGTTGTTTATAAAGTACGAAGCCAGAAAAAAGGCAGCGAACAATATGAACGATTAGAAGAACAAAAAACCTTTTTTACCGTTCAAGAAGGGATTGCCAAGCTACGGGTTAATTTTACCGATTATTTAGATACGGGTTTGTTTTTAGATCATCGCGAAGTTCGACAATATGTAGCAAAATTATCAGGTGGAAAAAGTTTGCTAAACCTATTTTGCTATACCGCAGCAGCAACCGTTCAAGCAGCTCTAGCAGGGGCAAAATCTAGTTTAAGTGTAGATATGTCAAAAACCTACTTATATTGGGCAAAACATAACTATATGAATAATAAGATTAACCAAAAAACTCACCTACTAAAGCAAGTTGATATTATAGAGTGGTTAAAAGTTGAATCCGTTGAGCCGACTAAAAAGTTTGAAGTAATATTTTTAGATCCACCATCATTCTCAACCTCAAAGCGGATGGAAAGCACGCTAGACATTCAATGCGATCATGTTGAAATAATCAAACAAGCTCTTTGTCTGTTAACCCCAGACGGTAAGCTCATTTTTTCTAACAACCGCAAAAAGTTTAAACTAGATATAGCCAATCTTGAAGAATTATGGGATATTAAAGACTTAACCTCAAGAACCATGCCCAAAGACTTTGCCAGAAACAGTAACATTCATCAGGTTTGGCAGCTCTCAAGGAGGAGTTAAGTGTTAAATATATTGCGTATTTCAGAAATGGTAGGTATGAAACAGGTAGAGTTATTAGAAATTACAAAACATAAAGTGCATCTGTTAGCCTTTAAAAAAGAATTTATTACATTGCTTGATACTTGGCTGGCAGAGTTTGAGTTGGGATACTCTAGCTCTGAAATATTGAAAAACAACTATTATGAACATCTGGTATCAGGACAGTATGACACCACATTTTATATTGCCCAATATTATCAAGCCTTGCACTGGATAAATTTAGGTTTATCCCAAACCAATGTGATGCTTATTGTTAGCCACTTTAGAAAAATGTTTATTCATGGCTCAGAACGTGTTGATTCTTACAACTTATCTAAAGGACTGTGTCATGCTTTAGATATCGGCTCGTCTGTCGTTTCAACCATTTACGATATGGTTGAAAAAGTTGAAAGAATGAGGGTTAATTCAGAAAGAGAAATAGCTCGAATACAAAAAACTTATAGTCTGATATCAGCCGAAATTTCTCCCTTGCTATTGCAAGCTTATATAGATCATCAAAAGTGGAAGCTAGAAATGTTTGATTTATCTTTAGGCAGCACAATAACCAACCAATATTATGAAGTTTCTCATGAAAAATGTAAACTTGCTCAGTGGTTAATCAAAGGAGGAACATCTTATCTACCCAAAGAGAATCTTAAAAGATTTATGGACGCGCACGAATTAATTCACCGCTTAGGAGGGCAAGCAATTAGTGCAGCAGAAAAAGGCAGTCCAGAGCAGATTTTAAAAAACCTATCTAAAATGGAAGTAGCCTCTGATATTGTTGGGCAAGAATTGCTAGATATTATAGAATCAGAGTTTATTAAAAT
>CAYLXI010000001.1:0-7832 GCA_964387695.1 uncultured Piscirickettsiaceae bacterium | reverse complement strand
ATAATTTTAAAAAAAACAATCAGAAAAGAAGAAAAAGCCTATCGCTGGGGCGGAGAAGAATTTGCCTTGGTTTCAGTGGGAATAAAAAAATACGAAGTTAAATCTTTAGCCGAAAGAGTACGAAAAGCTATTGAAGAACACGAGTTTTGCAAAAGCTCTAAAAAAAGTTTTAAGATAACGGCTAGTTGCGGAGCATTAAGTTTTTTTCCTGATGAAAACTACTTAAAACACGAAATTTTTGCAAGGGCAGATAAATTACTTTATTTAGCAAAAGAAAGTGGTCGCAACCAAGTTCAATATAAGGTTTTTGAAGAAAAAAAATAAAAGGCAGTTTATGGAACAATCCATTCAATTTGATGAATTCTTAATTAAACGCTATAACCAATCAGGCCCTAGATACACTTCTTATCCAACTGCGGTGCAGTTTAATGAGAGTTTTGGCAATAAAAACTATCAACAGGCTGCAATAAAAAGTAATAAATCCGATAAGGGTTTGTCTCTTTATTTTCATATTCCATTTTGCGATACCATTTGCTTTTTTTGTGCTTGCAATAAAGAATGGACCAGAGATCGCTCTAAGGCACAACCTTATTTAGACAGGCTTTATAAAGAAATTGCGATGCAGTCTCAGCTTTATGACAAAACGCGCAAAGTAGAGCAACTACACTGGGGTGGGGGTACGCCTACTTTTATTAACATGTCTGAAATGACAGAATTAATGAATCAAACCCGCCAGAATTTTAATTTGTACGATGATGATTCGGGTGAATATTCTATTGAGATTGACCCACGAGAAGCCAATAAAGAGTCGGTGAAATTATTACGCAATCTTGGCTTTAATCGCATGAGTTTGGGGGTACAGGATTTTGATAAAAAAGTACAAAAAGCAATCAACCGAATTCAAACCCAGGCAGAAACTTTTGAAGTATTAGAGGCAGCGCATGATAATGGTTTTGTCTCTGTTAATGTCGATTTAATTTATGGCTTGCCACACCAAACAGAAGCAGGTTTTGTTCAAACTCTTGATAGGGTGTTAGAGGCAAATCCAGAAAGATTTTCAATTTTTAATTATGCCCATATGCCTGCGATGTTTCCCGCACAAAAGAAAATGCAAGAGGCAGATATGCCCTCACCCGATGAAAAACTGGCGATTTTACACGCGGCAACCAATAGGCTATTGGAAGCGGGCTATGTTTATATTGGCATGGATCATTTTGCCAAGCCTTATGATGAGCTGGCGGTGGCACAAAGAGAAGAAAATTTGTACCGTAATTTTCAAGGTTATTCAACCCATGCAGAATGCGACTTAATTGGCATGGGAGCGAGTGCTATTTCTTTGGTAAATAATACCTATACACAAAACCATAAGTCTTTAGGAGATTATTATCAAGTAATTGATGCTGGAAACTTAGCCGTGTTTCGTGGTGTAGAATTGTCTGAAGATGATGAGCTGCGTCGTGATGTGATTACGAAATTAATTAGTCATTTCCATTTAAATTTCAGTAAAATTAATCAAAAATGGGGCATTAATTTTGAAGAATATTTTGCTCAAGAACTACAAAAATTAACCCCAATGGTTAAAGACGGTTTGATAACCCTCAACACAACAGATTTATATGTGAGTGCCAAAGGGCGTTTGTTAATTCGTAATATTTGCATGGTCTTTGACATTTATTTAAAGAAAGGAGTTCAAAATCGTTTTTCTAAAGTTATTTAATTCAGGGTTTCTTTAAGTGCCTCATTAGGAAGCACTTAATGTACAATTTTACCGTGCTATGAGAAATGAGCAGTTAGTTCGTGTTGCAACTTATGCTGCTGTTTCGGTTGCAACGACTTTATTTTTATTGAAACTTTATGCTTGGTGGAAAACAGGATCGGTTGGTGTTCTCGCGTCATTGGTTGATTCTGCAGTAGATATTTTTGCCTCGATTATCATTCTTTTTGCAGTGCGTCTTGCACAAATTCCTGCAGATAATGAGCATAGGTTTGGTCATGGTAAGGCAGAACCTCTTGCAGCTTTAGCTCAAAGTATGTTTATTGGTGGCTCTGCTATTTATTTGGTGATCTATGCTCTGCAGCGTTTATTAACACCTGTAGAAGTGCAAGAGGTTATGACTGGGGTTTGGGTGATGCTTATTTCAATGTCTTTTACTTTGATTTTGATAAGTTTTCAGCGCTATGTCATTAGAAAAAGTCAGTCGGTTGCAATAAAAGCAGATTCACTTCATTATGTATCTGATCTTGTTGTTAATTTTATAATAGTCGTGACACTTTTGTTGTCGGCATGGCAATGGTTAGATCCAATATTAGGGATATTAATTGGTGTATGGCTGGGTTGGCAAGCGATTAGGTTGGGGTTAAGTTCGGCTAATTATCTTTTAGATCGTGAGTTACCTGTTGCCACAAAGGAAATAATTTCCCAAACAATCTTGGCTCATCCAAAGGTTAAAGGCTTTAATGATTTAAGGACTTATCGCTCTGGATCTAAACTTTGTATTCAGTTAGATTTGGAGTTGGATGATGACTTAAAGCTGGTGATTGCACACGAGATATCAGAAGAAGTAACTCAGAGTTTAAAATTAAGATTTGAAAATATTGATGTGATGATTCATCTCGAACCTGTTAGCGTGGGAAGGGATAAAAATCACCATCAATGGGAAAGAGAGCATAAGATTTAACTCTAAAGCAGCGTTTAACAAATTCCTGTACTTAAAAAGGATTGTAAAATGGTTTTATCTACAATTAAAGATGGCTTTAAAACAGTTGTAATACCTGTTCTTATTGTCGTTATATCAATAGTTGTATTTGCTTATTTTAAATCAACCAAGCCAGAAGCTTTGCCTGTCGAAATTAAACAAAAAGTTTGGGCAGTTGATGTTGTTACAGTTAAAATGAGCGACAAATCTGCTCGTGTAAATTTGTTTGGTAAAGTAGAAAGCTCTAGTTTGGTTACGGTTTCTTCACCTGTTAGTGGTGTCATTGGTGATCTTGGCGTTCAGGAAGGTTCTGGTTTTATAAAAGGGCAAAAAATAATCTCTTTATCAGATTTAGATTTAAAGCCGCCTTTAAGATTTGCTAAGGCAGAAGTTGTTGATATTGTCGCACAGCAAAATTTGGCTGAGTTGTCTCATAAAGCAAATAAAAAACGCTTAAAATTTGAAGCCGAAGTGTTGGAAATAAGAAAAAAATCTCTAGCTAGAAATCAAAAGCTCTTAACTAAAAATTTAGTCTCCCCATCCGATTTAGAAAAAATTAAAGAATCTTTAGTGCGTCAAGAAATGCAAGTAATCGTAGCTCGTTTATTAGTAGATGAGTATCAACCCAAGAAAATGCAGCTAGAAGCAAGGCTTAGCAAGGCACAAGTTGATTTACAACAAGCAGAAGTTAATTTAGCACGGGGGCGAGTCATGGCTCCTTTTGATGGCAGGGTTGCAAAGGTTTTTGTCTCAGAAGGTGACAAGGTTCAATCTGGCACAAACTTGTTAAGTTTTTATGCTTTAGATGGCTTAGAGCTTAGGGCTAAAATACCATTTGAAAATATAGCTATGGTTAATGAAAGCTTAATTTCTGGGCAAACGATGTTTGCAGAGTGGGTTGTTAATGGTGAGGTTTATAATCTACCTTTAGTGCGGTTGTCAGGCGAAGCTGATGCAAGCGGAATGGATGCTTTTTTTAGCTTACCACAGGGTCTTAAAATTACCAGGCCTGGTAATTTACTGCAAGTTTCTCTGGTTGGAAAATTGCATGAAAATGTATTTAGTGTTCCTGCGTCTGCTTTGTTTGGGCTTGAAAATATATACATAGTTGATAATGGAAAACTGCATTTAAAAAAGGTTAAAAACTTGGGAAAAACCTTGGTAAATGGAAGGCTTGAAGTTTTGTTGAAAGGCAACTTAAAAAGTGGCAATAAAGTATTGATAACCCCTTTGCCTAATGCCATGTCAGGTTTAAAAGTTTTGGTGTCTGAACAATAATATGCCAGATGTTAAAGAAGTTTCTAAGGAAATATCTAAGGAGCAATTGCCCATTACGACAAAACCAGTATTTAAATCTAGTGGGTTTATTGATTTGTTTGCTAGCCACAAAGTTGCGCCTAATCTTCTGATGATTATTATTATTTTGTCGGGTATAGTCGCTCTGATGAAGCTTAATGTACAGTTTTTTCCTAATTTTGCATTAGATGTCGCGGCAGTTCGTGTGAGCTGGGCAGGAGCTAGTGCTGAAGATATGGAAGCTTCTATTACTAACCCCATAGAGCGAGTGTTGCGTAATTTAGAACATCTTGATGAGATGACTTCTACTTCTTCATTAGGCAGTTCTGTCATAGTGCTTAAGTTTAAAGAAAACACCAATATGATTGAAGCACTTGATCAGATTGAGAAAAATATTTCTGGACTTAGAAATCTTCCAAAAGATGCAGAAAAAGCAGTGATAGAACACCTTGCTCATTATGAATCTATTGCGCGAGTATTGTTAGTGGGTGAAAAAGCTACCGTTGCAGAAATGCGTTATTTAGCGCGGCAGTTTGAAAGAGAATTGTTAGATGCAGGGATTGATAAAATTGATTTTAAAGGTTTGCCAGCAGAAGAAATGGCAATTGAAATTTCAACTAAGCAGTTAGAGCAGCACGGCTTAACTTTGGAGCAGGTAGCCTCTAAAATAACAGGGATGAGTCGAGATTTACCCGCAGGGTCGGTAGGGGAATTTGAGGTTGTTCGTGATATTAGGGTTCTTCAACAAGCTCGTTTGGAGGCAGAGTTTAATGATTTGGTGATTGTGACCACAGACACTGAAAATATAACCCTATCTCAGATAGCAGACATAGAAAGGCGAGCTCTTAATAATTCTCCAGAACTTTTTGTTGATGGCTTTCCTGCGATAGAAATGCAACTTTTAAGAACCGCAGAGGGGGATACTTTAGATTCCTCTAGAATTATGCAAAACTGGTTGTCTCAAACAGAGCCTATTTTACCACAAGGCATATCTTTGAAGGTTTATGACGAGGGATGGAACCTTGTTTATCAACGCATTATGCTGTTGGTAAATGTTGGGATAAGTGGCTTGATTTTAGTAGTATTGATTTTGTATATTTTTATGCATGGTCGTGTTGCTTTTTGGGTTGCGGTGGGTATTCCTATCTCGTTTATGGCAACGCTGGTTATTTTGTATTTAGCTGGTGGTAGCATTAATATGATTAGTTTATTTGCTTTAATTATGGCATTGGGGATAATCGTTGACGATGCCATTGTGGTTGGAGAAGACGCTTTGTCGCACTTTGAGGCAGGGGAGTCGCCACTGCAAGCTGCTGAAGGAGGGGCCCGAAGAATGCTCTCTCCCGTTGTCGCATCTTCTGTAACCACGATAGCGGCTTTTTTGCCTTTAATGTTTATAGGTGGCGAAATTGGCAGCATTCTATTTGCGATTCCTTTGGTCATTATTGCCGTTATTTTTGCTTCATTATTAGAGAGCTTTGTCATTTTGCCGGGTCATTTGCGTAAAGCATTGCAAAAGGTTAAACCTTCAAAAATAGGCTCTATTCGTTATCGTTTAGATTCTGCAATTAACCATTGGCGAAACCATCAATTTAGGGCAGTGATTCGTTGGGTTCTTGTCCATAGAGGCATTACCCTTGCGACAACGCTTGGCTCAATGATTTTTATTGTTGCACTGTTTGCTGGAGGCAGAATTGGATTTGTGTTTTTTCCCTCACCAGAATCTATGAGCATTCAAGCAGATGTAACTTTTGTTGCAGGAACACCTCCAGAAGTGACTCGTAATTATATTGATAAACTTTATCAAGCATTAAGAGAAACCGAACAAGAGTTAGAACCAGGAATTGTCACCACCGCAGTGGTAAATTATTTTGGCAGCTCACGCCAAAGCGGAGCGACTTTTGGGGGCGTTAATATTGAACTGATAGAATCTGATAAACGAGAGACTAGAAATGAAGTGTTTATTGAAATGTGGCGAGAAAAAGCAGGAAAAGTTCCGGGTCTAGATACCTTAATTATTGGCTCTCCAGTGGCAGGGCCGCCAGGAAGTGATATTGATGTTAGATTATCTGGCATTGAGCCTCATCAATTAAAACAAGCCTCTTTAAAATTGCAAGAATTCTTAACTCAAGTGCCTGGAGTTTCGGCAATAAGAGACGATTTACCTTATGGGCGAGAGCAGCTAGTTTATCAGTTAACACCGCAAGGAAAATCTTTAGGATTTACTTATCTTTCTTTAAATCAACAAATATCAGATGCTTTTTCTGGTCGTTTAGTGCAGGTTTTTACTGAAGGGGTCGAGGAGGTGGAGGTACGGGTGCAGCTTCCACGAGAAGAACAGGCAAGTTTATCTACACTGCATCAGCTTCAGGTGGTTTCTCCAGCGGGTGAAAGAGTTTCTTTGAGTTCTGTTGTAACCTGGAAAGGACAGCAAGGGTTTGATATAGTGCGCCATGTTGATGGCCATCTAGCGATTACTGTGTTAGGTGATGTTGATAGAAGTGTTAATAACGCTAATCAAATTTTAGCTCAATTGCAAGACACTATTTTGCCCGATTTAGTGAGGCAATATGGTCTTAAATATTCTTTAGAGGGGCAAAGTTCTAATCAAGCTCAAACTATGTCAGATATGGCTCTTGGGCTAGTCATTGGTTTGGCTATTATTTACATAGTGCTGGCATGGGTATTTAGCTCTTATGGTTGGCCGTTGATAGTGATGATGGCAATTCCCTTTGGGCTTGTTGGAGCAGTGCTAGGGCATTGGTGGTTGGGAATAGACATGACTATATTGTCTCTTTTTGGTTTTTTTGGCTTGTCGGGTATTGTGGTGAACGATTCGATTATTTTAGTCAGTTTTTATAAACGCCTTAGAAAAGCGGGCATGTCGGTAAATGATGCCTTAGAAGAAGCTGCTGTTCAAAGGGTTAGAGCCGTTTTATTAACTTCCCTTACGACCATTGCAGGGTTAACGCCGTTATTATTTGAAACCTCACTGCAAGCCCAGTTTTTAATTCCCATGGCAACATCTATTGCATTTGGATTAGCCTTTTCAACTTTACTTATTTTATTGGTCATTCCAGCGATGCTTTCGCTTTATGAAAATGGCAGTGAAAAAATAAAGACCTTGGAGTTTATTATAAAATAATTAAGAGAGATATAGGGTATAATTAAACGGTTTTTTAAAGATTAATTTAAAGGTTTTTTTATGAAAAAAGTATTAACTATGGCTGCAGCCTTCTTATTTGTATTGTCTTTCTCTCAGTTGTCTTTTGCCCACAAAGGGCCTGCTAAGTTGACTGTTGATGGAACAACAAAGATAACAACTCAGGAAGCTCATAAAATGTTTAAAGAAGGAGTTTTATTCATTGATTCTAGGCGAGCTAACACCATCTTACCTAATGAGAAAATTCTTAATGCAGTTAATTTAAGCACTAGATATAAACTTTCTGAAGCGTCTTTATTAGAAGTGATGAAAAAAACCGATAAAGCCGTGTTTTATTGTCATGGCGTAGACTGTCCTGCAAGTGGTGTAGGCCTTAAAAGAGCCGTTAGCTGGGGCTTTACAAATTTGTATTATTATCGTGAAGGGATTGCTGGTTGGAAAAAAGCAGGTTTTCCTGTTGAGTAAAGTTTTTTAATGTCCGAATCACTACCCCCAATCCCCTGTCTAGAAACTGGGTATAGCTGCTCTATATCCATTTTCTAAGCAAGGGTCATGGTAGGCTAAATTATAAAGTCAGCGTGTTTTTACCAGTAAAGCTCTAATCATGATTATTTAAGGAATCCCTTAAGGAAAAACTTAACAACTAAAAAACAAAAAAACCACTTCTTTAACATCTA